>NZ_JBGUBC010000002.1:0-312658 GCF_041821145.1 Halopenitus sp. H-Gu1
TCGCGTTTGTCCCATAAATATATATGTCCCGACGTTCCAGTTGGGGTTGGAGACGCAGTAATGGCTACTGGAACTGTTGCATTCTTCAACGACACTGGCGGCTACGGCTTTATCGAAACCGAGGACGCGGACGAGGACGTGTTCTTCCACATGGAGGACGTCGGCGGTCCCGACCTCGAAGAAGGACAGGAGGTCGAATTCGACATCGAGGAGGCCGATAAGGGTCCCCGAGCCACGAACCTAACGCGCCAATAACGCCAACAGCGAGACGTATCGCCTTTCTCAACTGATCGGTTCGAGAGCGATAGCGCCGTTCAACATCGGCGTCACGAGAGCGGACACGCTTCTGATCGGCCTTCACTGGTCCGGCGACCACCGCACGTCCGAGAGCGTCCGCTGGACGGCTTCCTCCCCGACGGCCTCCGCGAGGTGTTCGAATCCCTGGCGAACCGACCTGTCGTCGGCGTTCGCGACGAGCCGCGAGACGATGAACTCCGGGGTCGACTTGCCGACCGTTCCGAACCGCGGCTGATAATCGACGCGCAATGCGAGATCGCCGGTCAGTCCCTCGGCAAAGATCCCGTCGATCCGAGCCCGGTCGGGAAGCGGACTTAGGTCGTCGGCGAGGTGGGTCACGTACACGCCGAGCGCGCCGCGATCGACGGTTAAGTCGACGAGTCCGTTCAACAGATCGGCGGCTCGACCCGGTTCGGTGATCGCCTCGAACTCGTCGACGAGCATCAGGGTTCGTCCGGACTCGACGAGCGGCGGGACGATCGACTTGAGCGTCGACTCGAGTACACCGGCGTTAAACGAGGCGTGACGTCGATGAAAGACGATCCGGTCGAAGCGGCCGATCTCGGCGTGGTCGGCCGGAACTGGAAGTCCCATCGACGCGAGTAGCGCGACCGCACAAAGGGTCTCCAGAAGCGTCGTCTTTCCGCCGGAGTTGGCTCCCGTAAGGACCGTCACTCGATCGCCGGACGGGGGTCGTTTCGCTTCGGATCTCTCCCCATCGTATTCGGGAAGCGAGTGCGCTCCGACCGCGTAGGTGACCGGACGGACTTCGCCTTCAAGGAATGGATTCCGAGCGCCTTCGACGGCGAGTCCATCGCCTCCGAGGACCGGCTGCGACAGGTCGCGTTCGGCCGCGAACCGACCCAACGAGAGTTCGAAGGCAGCTTCCGAGACCACCTCGACGGCAGTCTCGACGTCCCCGTCGGCATCGTGAATCCGCTCACGGAGATCCGCCGCGACGGCCTCCTCGCGCTGTTCGAACTCCGATTCGAGATCCTCGACGAGGGATCGAAGCGTTCCCGAGACGAAATCCGCCGCATCGACCGCCTCCACGGGTGCAGCCGCGCGGATGCGTCCGGGTTCGATGGCCGTCCGATCGGCGACGTGCTCGACGACGCCGCGTTTGAACGACTCGAAGTCCCGCACCGTTCCCTCGCGAACCTCATCGATGACGTCGAAGGCGGCGTTCTCGAGGTCACGTGCTGCTTCCAGACGGTCGCGAAGTCGGTCGAGTTCCTCGTCGGCGCCTTCGAGAACCGTTATCTCGACGTCGTTGCCGTCTCCGTTTTCGCCGTCGGTTTCGGCCCGTCCACCGGATCGTCTTTGGACGTACCCGAGCGCGCTCGCGGCCTCACGGAGCGCCTCGGCGTCCAACGTCGCGATCGGAGCGAAGGGGCCGTCCTCGACTGCCACCGTCCCGAGCGCGAGGGCGGTCTCGACGGCGACTCTGTCCGTCCCGCCGGCCGCGTCGTACTCCTCGAAGGCATCGAGGACGACCGCGCGGTCGCCCTCGTCGAGACGTTCCCAGGCATCCCGCGCCGCAATCACGTCCGCGAGCCGGGTTTCGATCGCGTCCCGGTCGGAAAGGGGGGTGAGAACGCGGATCCGATCGCCGGCGTGTGCAGTAAGCGCGTAGGTCGCAGCCAGCGCGAGGAGGTCGTCGTAGACCGACCGCGCGTCGCCCGTTGCGAGGACGCCCATGCCGGCTTCGCCGTTCGCCCGCCGAAGGATCCGTGTGGCCCGTCCGCGCGGGATCCCGGCATCGACGAGAGCGCGAACGTCCGCGGACTCGATCGCCTCGACGGCCCGTTCGACGCCGAGCGTCTCTCTGAGTCGCTCGCTCGTCTTGGGACCGACGCCCCAGTAGTCCTCCAGTCGCATATCCCATCGTCCTCGCGGGGTGCCTTGGTGTTTTCGTCCGGGCCGGTGTCCCTCCGTGATCGGATCGGTATCGGATCGCGTCGTGCGATCGTCGGACGTCCGTCCGCCGACAACCAATACTTAATAGGCGCGCTCGTGACCGCATGGGTATGCAACCGACGCCAGATGAGATCACGAGCCTCGTCGGCCGCGAGGTGTACTCGAACAACGGCGTGTTCGTCGGCGAAGTCGAAGACGTCCGTCTCGACATCGAGTCCCGTGCCGTGACCGGACTCGCACTCACCGAACTCAACGTCGAACTCTTCCGGAACCGCGTCCAGTCAGGCGAGGGTGTCATCGTTCCATATCGATGGGTGCGAGCGGTCGGCGACGTGATCTTGATCAACGACGTGATCGAGCGACTGGAATCCGACGAGGAGGAATCCGGAGAAGCGGTCGTCTGAGCCGTCCCCCGTCCGCCAATCGGCGTCTCGATCGTCGACGGGCATCCCGGATCGGACATCCACCCGGCACCTGGACCCGTTGGTTCGTGAGTCGGTCGTGTCGTTATAGCGAACGGGACCGAATGACTCCGTTCCGCCGTTCCGGGCGGGGTGGTAGCTTGCAATTTCGATAACACCCAATAGGGAGGCGCGTGAGAACCTACTCGTGGCCGAACGTCCACACAGCCAAGCGGCCGAGTCGGTTCTGAAAGCCACCGACACGACCGCCGAGGGGTTGTCCTCCGAGGAGGCGCAAGAGCGACTCGCGGAGCACGGCGAAAACGAGATCACCCGTGTGAGCGAACGAACGGCGCGAGACATTCTCCTCGCACAGTTCGACAGCGTTCTCATCTGGGTGCTACTGGCCGCGGCCATGCTCTCGATCTGGGTCGGCCACAGTATCGACGCCATCCTGATACTCATCATCATCGTCGCCAATGGGGCGTTCGGCTTCCTCCAGGACTACCGGGCCGAACGAAGCCTCGAAGCGCTCCGGGAATTGACGTCGCCGACGGCGACCGTTCGACGAGACGGGTCGACGGTCGAGATCGATTCGATCGAACTCGTTCCCGGTGACGTGGTCGAACTCAAAAGCGGAGATGTCGTTCCCGCAGACGGGCGGCTGCTCGAGGAGACTGACCTCGAGATCGACGAGGCGGCACTCACGGGCGAGAGCGAACCGGTCTCGAAGTCGGTGGCAGCGGTCGATCCCGATGCGCCGATCGCCGAGCGCGAGAGTATGGTGTACAAAGGGACGAACGTCACCCGCGGCAGCGCGGTCGCCGTCATCACGACGACGGGGATGGACACCGAAGTCGGGGCCATCGCTCGGGAACTCGCAGCCACTGAGGAGACACGAACGCCGCTCCAGCAGGAGTTGGATGAACTCGGCCGTCGCCTCGGCACCGGGATACTCCTCGTAGCCGCGTTCGTCGTTCCACTGTTGTTGCTTCGTGAGACGCCACTCATTCAGGCCGGTCTGACGGCGATTTCGCTTGCGGTCGCAGCGATTCCGGAGGGACTTCCGGCCGTGGTGACGCTGACTCTCGCACTCGGAGTGCGAACGATGGCTGACGAGAACGCTCTCGTCCGCCGGCTACCGGCCGTTGAGGCGCTCGGTTCCGTCGACGTCATCTGTACCGACAAAACCGGCACGCTTACCGAGGGACGGATGACCGCCAGCAGGGCGTGGATAGCCGACACCGTTATCGACCTCGACGAGACGGGAGCGGAACTACCGAACGACCGCGCCGAACTCCTGTTGCGAGCCGGCGCGCTTTGCAACGATGCGACCCTCGAGGAGGGTGACCCGACCGAGCAGGCGCTGGTCAAGGCCGCCGACGATCACGGGTTCGATGTCGAGGCGTTGCGCGATCAACAGCCACGTACCGACGAGATCCCCTTCTCTTCGGAGAGGAAGTGGATGGGAACCATCCATGACGACGTGGGATACGTCAAGGGAGCTCCGGACGTCGTCCTCTCGAAGTCCACCCGCGTGCTCACGGACGAGGGGCCAACCGATCTCACGTCGGCGACAGCCGAGCGCATTCGCGAACAGGTCGACTCGTTTGCCGACGATGCACTCCGCGTGCTCGCAGTAGCGTATGCTGAGGATCCGGAGGACATCGAGGAGGAGTTGGTGTTCGTCGGGCTGGTGGGAATGATCGACCCCCCGCGCGAGGAGATCGCCGATGCCCTTGCGGCGACCGAGCACGCAGGCATCGACGTGAAGATGGTGACCGGCGACAACGTCCGCACTGCAGGCGCGATTGCCGCCTCGATTGGAATGGGGCGGACGGTCATGGAGGGCCACGAGATCGAGGAGTTGGACGACGAGACACTTTCTGAACGTGTCGAGGCAGTCGACGTGTTCGCCCGTGCGTCTCCCGATCACAAGGTTCGAATCCTGCGCGCACTCAAGCAGAAGGGACACGTCGTCGCGATGACGGGCGACGGCGTCAACGACGCCCCGGCGCTGAAAAACGCCGACATCGGCGTCGCGATGGGGATACGCGGAACCGACGTTGCCAAACAGGCCAGTGATATGGTCCTTCTGGACGACAACTACGCGACCATCGAGCGAGCAGTCGAACGCGGTCGAGCGATCTTCGATAACGTCTGGAAGTTCGTTGCCTATCTCCTGAGCGCGAACGTGGCGGAGGTCGCGATCGTTTTTATAGCCTCCCTGTTCGGCTACCTCATTCTCCCGGCGGTTCAGCTGCTGTGGATCAACCTTCTCACGGACGGATTGCCGGCACTGGCGTTGGGCGCAGATCCACGGAGCGGCGACGTGATGGATCGGCCGCCGCGCGACCCTGATCGGGGTATCATCGACCGTCATATGCTTGGCTTCATCGGCGGAGCCGGAACGATATCGACGGTTATCGCGCTCGGATTGATGTTCTACGTCCTCGGCGGGGCCGCCGACATCACGCCGTATGTGATGACGATGGTGTTTACGCTGTTCGTCGTTCTCGAATTCGAGAAATTATACGTCATTCGGTGGTTCCGGGATACGCCGACGTTCTCGAACCCATGGCTCGCACTCGCGGTCGGATCGTCGATGGGGTTGCAACTGGCCGTTCTGTACACCCCACTCAACGAGTACTTTGGAACGGTGCCACTCGGGATCGCCGACTGGTCGATCATCGGTATCGTACTCCTCGTCGCGCTCCCCGCGTATCTCGCTGTCGTCGTCACGATCAAACGATATCTCCCGATGGAAGACTGAGAGATGCGGATTCGAAGGACAGCCCCGGCTCACTCCCCGCCCAAGCGTATACGAACGGAGTGAGCACGACGACTACCTCGGGACACCGCCATCTGGTTGTGAATCGGGTTCGGTCACGAACCCTTTCACGGCCGGTACGGGGCACGCTTTTAGTGGGACCCGGCGTCACATCGATCTATGGCCACACTCCGGCGCGTCGTCGTCGACGTATTGAAACCTCACGACCCACCCCTCATCGAGTTCACCGATCAGATCACGGACACAGAGAGTATCGAGGGGGTTTCCTCGTCCCTTATCGAGTTGGACACCGAAGTTCAAAACATCAAGTTGACTTTCGAGGGTGAAGATCTGGATTTTGCGGCGATCGAGGACACGATCGAATCTCTCGGCGGGACGATCCACTCCGTCGATGAGGTCGCTTGTGGTGAGTATATCGTCACGGACCGTCGGACGCTACAGGATGGGTGACGAGCCATGGCATCGATGCGACAGCTTATGCGGCGTCTCCTTCGGAAGGAGGACGTTCGTGCGATCTCGCGTCGATATTTCATCTCGAACGGATTTGACGGCACGCTGACGAGTATCGGAATCGTCGTCGGCGCCGTTCTCTCGGGGGTCCCAGACGGCCTCACCGTTATCAAGATCGGGCTTGGTGCAGCAGTCGGTCTTGGAACGTCGGCCGTCTGGAGCGTGTGGGAGATCGAGCGAGCCGAAACGCAGGCGGAGATCAAGCGGATCGAACGGGCGATGCTCACGGATCTCGATGATACCCGTATTCAACGCGAACAAAGCGGTGCCCGGCTCCTGCACGCGACGATGAGTGGGTTGGGTCCGCTCATCGGTATCCTCATTCCGATAAGCCCGTTCGTGTTTGAAGGCACCCTGGTAACGATGCAGGAGGCCGCCCTCATCGCGGTCGGTCTCGGCATTGGCGTGTTAGGCGTGTTCGGAGCGTACATGGGATCGATATCCGGACAGCGATGGTACGTTGCAGCAGTTCGGATGGGAATCGCCGGATTGGTGGTCGCCGTGATCAATCTCTTCATTCCGGGATGACTCCGAATCGACTACCGATCTATTTGTCAGTACGAACCGACTATCCGATATGGAACACGCCGAATACGTGTATACGGTGGGGATGGACCAGTCGGAACTGGACGAGTGCCTTCGAGACGGCGAACACGGCATCCTCGCGCTGGCGGACGGCGACGACGCCTACGCGGTCCCATTGAGCTACCACTACGACGGCGATCGGATCCTTCTTAGAGTGAGTAGCCAGGGGGACGGTGCGGAGAAAACACGGTTTCTGGAGACGACTGATACAGCGACCTTCGTCCGGTATGGCGCCTTGAATGGCGACTCGTGGAGCATCCACATCCAGGGCGCAATCCATCCCTGGAGCGAAGATGTGGATGAGGCCACGCTTAACGAGTGGTTCCCGCCGTTTCGGATCTTCGATGAGTCGATCGAGGACGTCGAATTCACGCTGTATGAACTGGTGCTTGAATCCGTCGTCGGTCGACGAACGACTTCCGTTTCCGAGTGACGTCCGTCCTCCTCTGAACCCGTCCCGTCATCGGAGGGCGGCCACCGACCCGATCGCTAGGAGCCGTTCGAGTTCTCCGAGGAGGATCCCTCGACGCCCATCGCGTCGAAGAGTTTGCGTCTGACTGCCTCCTCGGTGAGCGACAACAGCGTATCGCGGTTTTCGTCGTTGCTCTCGATCCCGGTGAAGATCCCGAGCGGGATCTCAACGGACCCCTGTGTCGAGTGGCCGGTCGTCTCACCCATATCCTCGAAGGCCTCCTGAAGGACGCTGCCAATGTTAATACGGATGTCCTTCGATCGTGCGGCAAGGTGGATATGCTCGTCGGCGACGCCTAACACGGCAGTCGTGGTGATTCCCTCCAGATTGAGCAAGTGTTGGGCGGCCTGTGAGAGCGCGTCCCGATCGCGGATGAACCCGGCACTCGAAAAGAGATGGCTCCCCTGGACCTGCCGGTTCTGGATCGCCTCGGCGAGCACGTCGAGGGTCTCGGGTGACATCGACGGTGATTCGACCTGTTCGAGCGTGTCGTGGTTGGCGAACGGATGGAGATAGGCTGCGGCGGTCAGGTCCGCTGGCGTGGTATCGCGTTTGAAATCCAGCGTCTCCGCGCGGATTCCGTATAATAGTGCCGTGGCGACCGCCTCCGAGGGAGAGAGATCGAACTCCTGGAGGTATTTCGTGAGAATGGTCGACGTGGAGGAGACGTTGGTTCGAATATCGACGAAGGGGGCATCCAGTTCTGCCTCCGCCTCGAGGTGGTCGATATAGATATCGACGTCCGCGTCGATCGTCGCCTCCGGATCCCCCGATTTGGCGTGGTCGACGATGGCGATCGTCTCGTACTCCGAAAGGGATTGTGCCTCCTCACGCGAGAGGAGGTCGATTCCGAGCAGGTTCACGAACGCGCGGTTCTCCTGGTGGCCGATGTCACCGGGATGGAGAATGTCGGCGTCGACGTCGAACGAATCGGCGATCGCCTGCAGTGCCGTCGCGGAGGCGATCGAGTCCGGGTCCGGGGTGTCGTGGGTGAGGATCGCCATCTCGCCGTCGGTTTCGGTGAGGATGTCGCCGAGCTGGCGAGCCATATACTCGAGTTCGCCGGTCTCAAGCGACCGGAGCGCGGAGTCGGCGATGACGGTGGAGGGGTTGATGACGACGTCGGCGCCGAGGTCCCGAAGTTCGTCCTCGCTTACGGGATCGGAGGCGCGAACGACCACGTAGTGGTCGCCACCGGCATCGCGAAGCGCCTCCACGGCAGCCTTGTTGGCGTCGACGTCCGAGGCGAGAATGAGCACGATATCCCGGTCGGCGACGGCGTCCGCGACGCTTGGATCGGAGATGTCCTGCACCTTCGCGTTGAGATCCTGATCGCGGAGGGCCTCGACTCGGCTCTCGTCGCAATCGAGGATCAATACGTCCTTGTCGCGGTCGGTCAGCGATTCCGCGACGGCGTGGCCGACGCTGCCACACCCGAGGATCGCGTATCGCGTCCGTGCAGTCCCGCTCGCCCCTACACTCATGGGTATGCGGGATCGGATCGCCCCACACTTAACAGACCCGCTTGCAGTGTTCGATATCGTGCTCGATATTCGCACGGAGACGTCACGGTGATCGTCCGGGGAATGGTGCTCCGTGGGCGATCCGTGACGACGATCAGGAGCAGCCGGGAAGACGAAAGTCCTTTTATGGTGTCCGGGAAAGTGGACGATGAGGGCCGGTAGCTCAGTTAGGGAGAGCGACGGACTCTTAATCCGTCGGTCGGGGGTTCAAATCCCTCCCGGCCCGTTTTTTCGGCGACCGACACAGAGCAGTGCAATGCGATGAGAGATTCGAACCCGGGGAGTCGCGTGCAACGAACGCAGTGAGCGAGCACGTCTCTACTCGGGTCAACTCCCTCCGGCCGACGTTTCGGCTCCCTCCTGGCTCGCGGTCCAAATCTCGCCCCGCGCTTTCGTTCCCTAACCTCCTGTGAGGTAGGGAGGATGGATCGGAGCGATCCGTTATCGATTCGTGTTCGACAGCGTAGCGCCACAGTCCGGACACGTCTCGTCGTTCGTCGTCGCCGGCGCATCACACGCCGGACAGAAGATCCGATCGCACGGGGGTTCGCCCATGGCTGATCGTTTCGGCAGGATCCGAATGAAGATTGTGGCGCGATAGCTGGTGCCGACCGCGGCGATCGATACCCTACGCGTGGCCCTGCTCCGCGAGCGCATCCTCGATGGCTGCGAGCAGATACTCGACGTTCTTCGGACGAGCGGAGTACCCCATACAGCCGATCCGCCAGATGTCGCCGGCCAGATCGCCGAGTCCCGAGGCGATCTCCAGGTCGTATTCCGCGAGCAGATGGTCGATCACCGCGGCGTCGTCGATGCCATCGGGAACGCGAACCGCGTTGAGGCTCGGCAGCCAGTACTCGTCGGGCGCGTTCATCTCGAGGCCCAGATCCTGCAGGCCAGCCTTCAATCCGCCGGCGATCTCGCGGTGGCGTTCCCAGCGGTTCTCGATGCCCTCCTCGGCGACGAGCCGAAGCGCCTCACGGATCGCGTAGACGTTCGTGATCGGCGCAGTGTGGTGATAGGACCGATCGTCGCCCCAATAGCCCTCAAGTAGCGAGAGGTCGAGATACCACGATCGGGAATCGGTCTCGCGGTCGAGAACCTTGTCCATCGCGCGGTCCGAGAGCGTAAGCGGACTCGCACCCGGCGGACACGAGAGGCACTTTTGGGGCCCCGAGTACGCGACGTCGACGTCCCACTCGTCGACGCGCAACTCCACGCCGCCAAGCGAGGTCACGCAGTCGGCGATCACGTACGCGTCGTGATCGTGGGCGATCGAGGTGAGTTCGGGAACGTCCGGCTGGAGAACGCCCGTCGACGTCTCGGCGTGGACGAACCCAAAGACGTCCGGCTGATGTTCCGCGAATGCCGTCTCGACGTCGACCGGATCGAGCGGCTCCCCCCACGGCGCGTCGACCTCGACGACCTCCCCGCCGGCCCGGCGTGCCATCGAGGCCATCCGTCCGCCGAAGTAGCCGTTCGTCGGGACCAACATCGTGTCGCCGGGCTCCACGAGGTTGCCGATCGCCGCCTCCATCGAGGCGGATCCGGTCCCCGAGACGGGGATGGTCCATTGGTTGTCGGTCCGGAAGGTGTAACGCATCAGCTCTTGGACCTCGTTCATGATCTCGATGAACGAGGGATCGAGGTGACCAACGAGCGGCGTGCTCATCGCCCGCAGGACGCGCGGGTGGACATCGCTGGGGCCCGGACCCATCAGCGTTCGGTCGGGTGGCGTCAGTTCTCCGATCTGCGGCGCGTCCTCGGGTGTCCCCGGTGAGTCGGACATGCCTTCGGCTACCGAGCGACGGGTAAAAAGTTCGACGGAGAGTGATTCGGGACTGAGATGTTTCGCCGGCGACGCCGAAACTGATCGAGACCCCGGAACTTCTTGTAGCGGCGCGGCCGAGTGACGGCCATGCAGACAGTCGTTCTCGCCGCGGGAGAGGGCACGCGAATGCGACCGTTGACCGCCGATCGACCGAAGCCGATGTTGCCGGTCGCGGGAAAGCCGCTCGTCGCCCACACCGTCGAGACCGCCATCGCGGCGGGCGCTTCCCGGATCGTTCTCGTCGTCGGTTACGAGGCCGACGCGGTCCGAACGTACTTCGAGGAGGCTGACGCCGATCTCGACGTTCCGGTGACCTTCGTCACTCAGGATCGACGACGCGGGACTGCCGATGCGGTCGCCAGCGCCGTCCCGGCGCTCGATGACGGCCCTTTCGCCGTACTCAACGGCGACGCGCTCTATGAGGTCGCAGACCTCCGCTCGTTGTTCGAGTCCGGTCCCGCGGTCGGCTCGTATCGCGTCGAGAACCCCTCCGCCTATGGCGTGCTCGAACGTGGCGAACGAGGCTATCTCGAAGGCGTGATCGAGAAGCCGGACGACCCGCCCTCGAATCTGATAAACACCGGCGCATACGTCTTTCCGGCCGAGACACGGGATCGGCTCGACGTCGCCGAAAGCGATCGCGGCGAACTCGAGTTGACGGACGCGCTCCAGCGCGCCTGTGAGTCCGTTGACGTCGACGTCGTTCCGGTCGATCGGTGGCTCGACGTCGGCCGACCGTGGGAGCTCCTCGAGGCGAACGAATGGAAACTTGCGGACCTCGACACCCGTGTCCGAGGAACGGTGCACCCGGATGCGACGATCACCGGCGACGTCGTGATCGAGGACGGTGCGCGGATCAAATCCGGCGTCGTGATCGACGGACCGGCATACGTGTCCGCGGGCGCGACGGTCGGACCGAACGCGTACGTTCGAGGTGCGACGTATCTCGGTGCGGATACCAAGATCGGTCACGCGGTCGAGGTCAAAAACAGCGTCGTCGACGACGGATCGAGCCTCGGTCACCTCTCGTATCTCGGCGACAGCGTGCTCGGACGCAATGTGAACTTCGGGGCGGGCACCAACGTCGCGAACCTCCGTCACGACGGGAACTCGGTCGCGTTCACGGTGAAGGGGGACCGCGTCTCAACGGGCCGACGGAAGTTCGGCGTCGTCTGCGGGGACCGCGTCAAGACTGGGATCGACACGTCGATCAACGCCGGCGTCCGTCTCGACACGGAGACGACCACCGGACCGGGCGAGACCATCACTCGGGATCGGTGAGTCCCGTCGCGGGGATCCTTTCTTGGAATCGAATTCCGCGGCACCCACCAGATATATCACCGACTCTCACCTGTCGTGAACCGGAACATGTCACGGAACCCCCCCGAGTCGAACGCGGGCCCGGAAACCGCCGTCGTGCTCGCCGCCGGCGAGGGGCGACGGCTACGCCCGCTTACCGCCCACCGGCCGAAGCCGATGCTTCCGGCCGCAACGCGGCCGATCCTCGAACACGTCCTCGACGCACTCGTCGACGCCGACGTGAGGGACATCCACCTCATCGTCGGCTACGGCGGTGACCGCGTCCGATCACACGTCGGCGACGAGTACCGTGGTGTCGGAGTTACCTATCACGAACAGACCCACCAACTCGGCAGCGGACACGCGCTGTTGCAGGCCCGGGAGGCGATCGAGACGCCGTTCCTCGTCGTCAACGGTGACCAGATCGTCGACACGGAGATGGTCGCCGAGGTTCGGACGGGTCACGGACACGGGGCGGGGCCGGCCACCATCGCGGTCGTCGAGGCCGACAGAGCCCCACAGTACGGTGCCGTCGCGATCGAGGCCGGCCAGGTGACGAAACTCCTCGAGCAACCGGGCGGAGATGACTATCGACTGCTCAATGCGGGCGTGTACGCGCTCGAACCGGAGATCTTCGGGACCCTCGACTCGGTCGACCCACGCGACGGATCGATCCTATTGCCCGACGCCATCGCAAAACTGGTTTCGGAGGGGGCGAACGTGCAGGCAGTCCAAACCGATGCGTACTGGCGAGACGCCACCTATCCGTGGGATCTGCGGACGCTGACGCGGGAGATCCTCTCCAATCGCGACGTATCGCTACCGGAGGTTCGTCGGAATGTCTACGTCGCCGACGACGCGCGGATCCACGGGACTGCGACGCTCGTTCCTCCGGTTGCGATCGACGAGGGCGTTGTCGTTCGTGCCGGGGCCGTGGTCGGTCCACACGCCGCAATCGGAACCGGCTCCACGATCGGCTCGGGCGCGGTCGTCCGTGATACGGTGGTGGATGCCGATGGCCGCATCGGCTCGAACGCGACCGTCGTCGATCTCGTTTCCGGGGAGAACGTCCACGTCGGCGCAGGCGCCACGATTCCGGGCGGACCGGGAGATGTGCGACGAGGAACGAGAATTCACGAGGCAGTCGAGATCGGTGCAGTCCTCGCCGATCGTGGCGAACTCGGCGGCGGCTCGGTCACGGAACCGGGCACGATCATCGGCCATGACGCGCGCGTCGGACCGGGCGCGACCGTAGACGGCGAGATCGATTCCGAAAGCGAGGTGGTCCGGTAATGTGCGGGATCGTCGGCTGTATGGGCTGTCCGAACGGGACGCTGGAGACCCTGATGGACGGGCTGGGTAATCTGGAGTATCGTGGCTACGACTCTGCGGGCGTCGCGCTCGGACCCGTTCTGGAGACTCGAAAACGGGCGGGCGAACTCGATGAGCTTCGGAAAACGGTAGCCGAGGAGCCGCCGACCGGCGATTTCGGAGTCGGGCATACCCGCTGGAGCACGCACGGTCCGCCCGCCGACCGGAACGCACACCCACATACCGACGAATCGGGGCGAGTCGCAGTGGTTCACAACGGGATCATCGAGAATTATCAACGGATCCGAGACGAACTGGAGGCGGAGGGCGTCACCTTCACGAGCGAGACGGACACGGAAGTCGTTCCCCACCTCATCGCCCGCGAACTCGAGAGCGGATCGGACGCCACGAATGGGGATGGCGGATGCTCGCCCGCCGATGCCTTCCACGCGGTCGTGGATCGCCTCGAGGGGAGTTACGCGCTCTGTGTCGTGGTCGATGGCCACGAGGCGATCTTTGCCGCGAGACAGGGATCGCCGCTCGTGATGGGCGTCGACGAGCGTGCGACGTATCTCGCAAGCGACGTTCCGGCTTTCATCGAGCGGACGCGGGATGTCGTCTTTCTGGAGGACGGCCAGCGGGTTGAACTTCGACCGGACGACTGGACGGTAATGGACGCGGACCGATCCCCGGTCGAAGTCTCGGTCGAAACGGTCGAATACACCGCTGAGGCGACCGGGAAGAGTGGCTACGACCACTACATGCTAAAGGAGATCAACGAGCAACCCGACGCGCTTCGACAGTGTCTTTCCGGACGTCTCGACGAGCTCGACGGAACGATCGAGATCGAGGAGCTCTCCGACCTCGAGGAGCCGACTTCCGTACAGATCGTGGCCTGTGGGACGTCATACCACGCAGCAGTGTACGCCGCGACGTTGTTGCGTGGGGCGGGCGTGCCGGCCGCGGCACACCTCGCGAGCGAGTACGCAACCGCGCCGGCGCCGCTTGGCAAGGGAACGCTCGTCATCGGAGTCACCCAAAGCGGAGAGACCGCGGACACCCTCGCTGCGCTTCGGGAGGCGCGCGCGAGGGGCGCGAGGACGCTGGCGGTGACGAACCAGGTAAACTCGACGGCGGCTCGCGAGTGCGACGACGTCGTCTACATCCGGGCGGGCCCCGAGATCGGGGTCGCCGCGACGAAGACGTTCTCCTCCCAACTGATGGCCACCCTCCTGTTGACGGAGGATCTCGTCGGTCTCGCCGAAGATCTCGATCCACTCATCGAGGCACTCCGGGATCTCCCCGGTGCTATACAGACGGTTCTCGACACCACCGATGCCCGCGAGGTCGCCGCGGAGATCGCCGATTCGGACGCCTACTTCTTCATCGGTCGAGACAGACAGTTCCCGGTCGCACTGGAAGGCGCGTTGAAATGTAAGGAGATAAGCTACGAGCACGCGGAGGGGTTTGCCGCCGGAGAGCTGAAACACGGACCGTTGGCGCTTGTCACGCCCGCTACACCGGTGTTCGCGATCGTCACCGGCGATGGCGAGCGCGCCCGAAAGACGATCGGGAACATAAAGGAAGTCGAGGCGCGCGACGCGCCGGTCGTGGCCGTGACGGACGGTCGTTCGGAGGCGGAACGATACGCCGATCTCGTTCTCGAGATCCCCGAGACACATCCGCTTACCGCGCCCGTGTTGACCAACGTGCAACTGCAGCTCGTGTCCTATCACCTCGCCAACGATCTGGGCCGACCGATCGACAAGCCACGAAACCTCGCAAAGAGCGTGACTGTGGAGTGATCGGCGGGTCTCCGACGAGACGGAGCCCCACGGGTCCGACTCACAATTCCTATACGGCGGGATCGACTATCGAGTAGCAATGCCCGAAACGCCGGATCGATCCGGGGACCCGACCGTAACGCCCCTGGACGAACCGCCATCCTCTCCGTCAGCAGCCACTGGAGAGACGCCGAAGCCGGGATCGGTGACCGTCGTCGGAACCGCTCACGTCTCCTCGGAGAGCGTCACCGAGGTCGAAGAGACGATAGATCGCGAGCGCCCGGACGTCGTCGCAGTCGAACTCGACGAAGGGCGATATCGCCAGCTTCAGGGGGGAACGCCCGACGATCTCGACGCCAGTGATCTCCTGCGTGGCAACACCGTCTTTCAGTTCCTCGCCTACTGGATGCTGTCGTACGTCCAGTCCCAGTTGGGCGAACGGTTCGATATCGAGCCTGGCGCGGATATGATGGCCGCCGTCGAGACCGCCCAGTCGCTGGGGCTCGACGTCGCGTTGGTCGACCGCGACATTCAGACGACTATCCAGCGGTTCTGGGCCCGCATGACCATCCTGGAGAAGCTCCGTATGGTCGGTGGACTCGCCTTCGGCATCACCGATCCGCGGATCGTCGGGGTGACGATCGGACTGATCGTGGGGATTCTCGTTGGTCCCGCGATCGCGTTATTCGGCGGCTCGATCGGCGTCACCGAAGTCCTCCTCACCCGGGTTGCCGGCGGCGTACTCGTAGGAGGCGTGATCGCGTATCTCTTCGAGAGAGGATCGCCGATCGTCTCCGATCCCGACGATCGATTGTTCGTCGCGCTTGGAACCGGAATCGCGACCGCGATGGTGGTTGCGGGGACCGGCGTTCTCGATGGCCCGCTCAATGCCGTGTTCAGCCAGTTTACCATCCGTGCGATCGGCAGCCTTGGACTTGGCCTGCTTTCCGGAGTGGGCGTCGGACTCGTCATTGCCTCACTCATCGGACTCCTCGGTGGTAACGAGTTGCAAACCGAGGAGGGGATCGACGGATTGGACGTCGAGGACCTCACGGATGCGGATGTCGTGACCATGATGATGGAGGAGTTCCGGCAGTTTTCCCCCGGCGGTGCCGAAGCCCTGATCGACGAACGTGACGCCTTCATCGCGCACCGGCTCGTCGCGCTCCGCGAGCAGGGCTTCGACGTCGTTGCCGTCGTCGGCGCGGGGCACAGACAAGGGATCGAATCATATCTGGAAGACTCCTCGCGTCTCCCGGCAATGGAGACGCTCGTCGGCCACGAGCGAAACGCCGGACGCGGGATCCCGTGGGGAACGATCATCGGGTACGGCATCACGGTCGTGTTCGTCGCGTTCTTCCTCCTGCTCGCGATGGCGGGCGTCCAACGGGGGTATCTCCTGCGGGTGTTCGCTGCGTGGTTCGCGATCAACGCCGCCTTTGCGTTCACGTTTGCTAAGCTGGCCGGGGCACGCTGGACGTCCGCCGGGGTCGGCGGCGCGGTCGCGTGGATGACGTCGATCAACCCGATGCTCGCGCCCGGCTGGTTCGCCGGATGGGTCGAGCTTCGGAGCCTGTCGGTCAACGTAAGCGATATCGCCACGCTCAACGAGGTCATCTCCGATGAGACGAAACCGATGTCCCGGATCATCTCCGAGATGTTCGAGGTTCCCCTGTTTCGGCTCATCATGATCGTCGCGATGACGAACGTGGGAAGCGTCGTCGCGAGCTTCCTGTTCGCGACGTATCTACTGCCGCTGTTCGGTGCCGAACTCGGCGGAATCGACGGCGTCTCCCGATTGATGATCGAGGGAGCACGCCAAAGTGCGGAGACGATCTGGGAGGTGCTCGTAACGCGATGACTGCCCGACAAAATTCCCGTGGCGTCCGGATCGGGGGCCTTCAGTTCAGCGGCACCGAACTCAAGGATCTCCTGGTGGCCTGGATAGCACTCGGTATCGCTTTCGCGATCTTCTTCGAGGGAGGTGCGGGGGCGATCGGGTCGCTGCTTTCGCCTACCGGCATCGTCCTGGTGTTCGTCAGTCTGGCAACCGCCGGCGTGGCGTTTCTGTTTCACGAGGTCGGACACAAGGTCGTCGCGGTTCGATACGACCAGATCGCCGAGTTTCGGGCGGATCACGGAATGTTGTTTCTGGCGGTGATGTCCGCCCTTCTCGGATTCATCTTCGCCGCGCCCGGCGCGGTTCATCACCGAGGACGGATCACCCACCGCGAACACGGCCACATTGCGCTGGCAGGCCCGGCCGTGAACCTCGTGTTGAGCGTCGTGTTCGTGCCGATACTGTTCATCGGGTTCGCGACCGCTTCGGATATCCTGTCCGTGCTCGGCGCGCGTGGGGTCGCGATCAACCTGTTTCTCGCGGCATTCAACCTGATTCCGTATGGTCCCCTCGACGGGCGGACCGTGATCACCTGGAGTAAACCCGTCTGGGCGATCACGTTCGCCGTTTCGGCGATCGCGACGGTCGGCTTTCTGATCTCGGGGGCCGGCGTGTACGCGTTCTGATTCGGAGCGCGACCAGCGACGATCGAGCGAGCGGTCACACTCGCTATCCCCGCCGGCAAGCGGTGTGTTTTTCCACCGGCGCGCCACCTTCACGACTATGAGCGACGAGGAGACCACGAACGAGGAGAAACCGAGACTCACGTACGCGGACACCGGAGTCGACATCGACGCGAGCGAGGCCGCGACGGCGGCGCTCGTCGATGCGGTCGGCGACTCGAAGGGCGATTACGCCGGATTGCTCGACATCGGGGACCGATATCTGGCGCTTGCGACCGATGGAGTTGGAACGAAACTGCTCGTAGCCGAGGCGCTTGACGACTACTCCACGATCGGCATCGACTGCATCGCGATGAACGTCAACGACCTCGTGGCTGCGGGGGTTCGACCGGTCGCATTCGTCGATTACCTCGCGGTGGAGGAGCCGGACGAGACCTTCGCCGAACAGGTCGGAGATGGACTCGCCGTCGGCGCGGAACGTGCCGACATCGAGCTGATCGGCGGCGAAACGGCCGTGATGCCCGAAGTGGTCCGTGGACTCGATCTTGCCGGAACCTGTGCGGGTCTCGCCGCGAAGGGTGCCGTCTTCGAAGGCGTCGCCGAACCGGGCGATGCGATCGTCGGGTGGCCGTCCTCCGGGATTCACTCCAACGGATTGACACTCGCTCGCGAGGCGGCGACGCGAAACCACTCCTACACGGATCCCTTCCCGTATGACGGCTATTCGACGATCGGAGAAGCTCTCCTAGAGCCGACCAGGATCTACACCGATCTCCTTGACCCGCTTCGCGAACACGGCGCTCGTGGCGCCGCTCACGTCACCGGCGGTGGATGGGGGAACCTCGAACGGCTCGGCGAGAACCGCTATGCGATCGACGACCCCTACGATCCACAGTCGGTCTTCGAGTTCGTGCGAACGGAGGGGAACGTCTCCGCTGAGGAGATGCATCGAACGTTCAACATGGGGACGGGATTCGTCGCCGCGATCGATCCGGATCGGGCCAAGGAGTTGGCCGACGCGAGCGACGGTCGCGTGATCGGTCACGTCGAGGACGGGGACGGCGTGGCGATCCGCGGACTCGAACTCTGAGGCGCAGGTCGGACGGGAAAGCTGTCGCTTCCGGGAACATGGCGAACAGGGCACACGGCACACCGCTCCATCCCGGCACGTGCCACACCCGCCTTGACCGAGGATAGGTCGATCGTCAACGCACGCGGGGGCTGGCGCGCAATCGGTGATAAACCTGGCTGGAGAGTAGTGGAGGGAGGAGCACGAACGGAGACCGGCCGTCGATGATGTCGTCGTTACGCGCCGTTCGACTCAAGAGAGGTGTGCGGCGATGTCGGCCTCGGTGATTATTCCGACCGTTTCGCCGCCATCCGTCACCATGACGGCCTTGTAGTGATCGAGGAGGTTCCGGAGTTCGTCGACGGTGGCGTCGGGAGCGACGGTCGGGAACGACTCGCTCATGACCTCGCTGACCGGGAGCTCGCTTACGTCCTCGCCGGCGTGGACGATGTCGCTTTGGCTTATCGATCCGACCGGGATCCCGCTTTGTAACACGGGAAGCTGCGAGTAGGCCTCCCGTTCCATCAGTTCCACGGCATCACGGGCGGCGTCGTCGGGAGCGACGCTTATCACGTCCTCATGCATCAGATCGCGTGCCCGGACGACCTCGCCTTCCGCCTCCTCAAGCGCATTGACGATGCGCCGAAGCGTCGAGAGTCGAGGGTCGACGTCCCCGCCCTCGATCCGAGCGATCAACGGCTGTGAGACGCCCGCCGCGTCGGCGAGCTCACTTTGGGTGAGTCCGAGGGAGGTTCGACGCTCGCGCAGGTCCTGTGGGGTCGGAAGCTCCATACACGCTATAACTAACGGTTATTAGAAAAGCTTTCGGCGTCGATCTTTCTCGCCCTGGAACGACGCGTGAACGATGATCGGCGTTATTCTTCGTCGCCCTCGTCCCTCTCGACGACCTCGATCACCTCAAGCGGGACGTCACGAAGCGCCCCACCGACCTCGCTTTTCGCGATGCGGGAGGCGTGTTCCTCGCTGTCCGCGTTGAAGATCTCGATCTCGAGCAGCAGTCCGACGAGGGCCGTTCCGGCGGCGATGAACGCCGAATCGAACGGCTCGCCACAGGCCGGACACGGCGTGGCGCCGACCTCGACCTCTACGTACTGTTTGTCCGTCTCGTTGAGCCGCTTTCCGGCCTCGCTGACGGCGACGCCGATCGCGTCATCGACGTCGTCGACATCTCGAACCAACCAAGCAGCCTCCATCGCGACAAAGTAGTTGCTCATACCCGATTGAGGAGGTCCGGGGTTTCGTGCTTTGCGGTTTCCATCCGGTGTGGCCAAACCCCGGGTTTCGTGGCCGATCAATAGGCGGACGACTGAGAACCCATCCTGATACGTTATGCGGATAGTGGCTCGCACCCAGCGATCGTATCCGGAGTGGAGTTCGACGATCGGCACGACGTTCGCCGAATCGGATCGTTTTCGGAAGATCGCCGGAAGCCGCCGGGACCTCCGGACGGAACGTATATATACGGGGGAGGACTGGCGGCAATCGAAGACCGATGATAACCCGCCTGTATCGAATCCTCCGGACCGGCCTCACACAGTTGACCATCGCCTTCGGGATCGCCGTCTTCCCGTTCGCACTCGCAGCACACAGGGCTGGGATCCCGTTTTCGATCCCGGTCCGACGGCTCGTCGAGGTGGCCGGCGCGACCGAGTGACGGGTATCGAATGATGGGCACGAATGATGGACACAGCTGAGTGACGGATGCGGCCGAGTGGCGGGCATGATCCGAAACTCCCGTTGCGACCGAAGGGTTGCCTTTATCAGCGCCGGCGGCGAACGCGTACCTAATGCGAACATCGACAGGCGATCTCACGGAGGAGCTGTCCGACGACCGGCCGGTCTTCGGACCGGAGCTTGGCGAGTTCTCCGAGAGCGAGCGGCGCGCGGCGGAGGCAGGCGATGAGGAGGGCATGAAGACCGGAACGACAACCGTCGGTCTCACAACCGAGGACGGGGTCGTTCTGGCCACGGACATGCGGGCCTCGATGGGCTATATGGTCTCCTCGAAGGACGTCCAGAAGGTCGAGCAGATCCACCCGACCGGCGCGTTGACCATCGCCGGATCGGTCTCTGCCGCCCAGTCGCTCATCTCCACGCTCCAAGCGGAGACGAACCTCTATGAGGCTCGTCGTGGCAAGGACATGTCGATGGAGGCGCTCTCGACGCTGACGGGCAATCTCCTTCGGTCGGGCGCGTTCTTCGTCGTTCAGCCGATCCTCGGCGGCGTCGACGAGGAGGGTCCACACATCTACTCGATCGATGCGTTGGGCGGAACCACGGAGGAGGACTACACCGTCACCGGCTCCGGATCCCAGTACGCGCTCGGCGTTCTCGAACAGGAGTTCAACGAGGAAATGGCGATCGAGGACGCAAAGACTCTCGCAGCGCGGGCGATCGAGTCTGCCGTCGAACGGGACCTCGCGTCTGGAAACGGCATCAACGTCGCCGTCGTCACCGAGGAAGGCGTTGAGATCACTCGGCACAAGGAGTTCGACGAGGTTCTGTAACCCCGACAGACGTTCCTTACCACTCCGAGAAGCCACCGTCGACGAGCGTCTCCGACTGTTTTCGAATGTATTCGCGTTGTGTCTCCTCGACGGCCACCGCAAATGGGTCCCCGTCGTCGATCCGCTCGCTGACACGATCGCGTTTCCAACTCGCCGGCGTGATCTGCTCGTGGGCACGCCAGCGAAGCGGCGCGATCCACCGTTCGGCCTCCGAGGGGGAACAGCCCGCCGATTCGAGCCCCGCGACCGCGTGGTTTAGCAGATCCTCGAAGATCTCCTCGTGGTCGGTAGTCAGGTCGCCGTGGTTCGCGATCCAGTTGAGGTCGGCGTCAAGCCCGTCGGCGACGGCCGCATAGAAGTTCTCGTGGGCGCGCTCCCACGGAAGGTCGACGACTGGATGTTCGCGTCTCGGAAGCTCCTCCAGCAGCCCCGCGAAGGCGGCTTGGAAGGCGATCGAGTCGCGGACCGTCGGCTGGGCCGCGATCGGCCGAAACTCGATGCGCGCGTTGGCCGCAGAGCGGGTCGCCCCGTCGAAGACCGGACGGACCCACCGCCAGTAGGTACCGTGTTTCGTTCGGAAGGTCGCGAAGTCGTCGTCGAAACGCGTTCCCGGTTCGGGGTCCATCGGGACGAACGCCTCGTCCGCGGCGATCCGATCGACCGCCTCCTCCGTGGTCTCGAGGTCCGCCGGAAATCGGACCTTCGGATCGGCGGTGCGGTCGTTCAGAACCGACTCGAAGACGTGGATCCGGTTTTCGCGTGCCCCCTCGGAGAGCACGCGTTCGGCGTCCCAGTCGTCGTCATACATCTCCGGCGGGAAGAACGGCGAGTTGACTCCGAGCGCCAGGAGCGGACCCGCGATCCGGAGCGCGTACCGAAAGTGAACCGGCAGCGTCGCGGCCTGAGAGACCTGATAATGGGGCTGGATGGACGTGATTAGGCTCTCGGGCATGACCGTCCCGGTCGTAAAGGAGACGCCGGGTGCAGAAAGCCGCGTCTGCCGGTCGGTGTCATCCCCGCCGGTCGCGTTGGCCATCGCGTGATAGCGAACGGCGTCAGTCATGTTCGTCGCAATCCGGATTCCATCGATCTCGACGCTGTCGTCGAGATACTCCGTGGCCATCTCGCCGGCGGGCGGGATCGTCCAGATCCCGTCGGAGACGAGTCGCATCCCTTCTGCGGACGTACAATCGAGTGCGGCCTGTAGACGCGCTCGAACCTCCGACAGCTGTGCCTGGAGCCCGTGTTCGGAAAACGGCTGTGGGCTAGTTGACATTTCGGCGTTGTGGAGACCGAGTTCCTTCTCGAAACCGATCAACTGGAGGAGCCGTCGCGGAACGCGCATGAGCGCGTACTCGCCGGCCCGCGACTCCGCGCTCCAGCGCCCGTCGGCGACCGCGTAGAACTCGTATTCGAATCCGACGATCGACTGATGATTGTCGAAGGCACCCTCCCGAAGTCGTTGTTTGACGATCTCCGCCTCCTCGGCGGCCCGACTGGCGAACGCATCCCGATCGACGTCGAGAACCTCCCGAACGCGGGTGGAGAGATCGTGATCGGTGTCCATACCGGGTTACACAGCTACCACGGTATAAATATCGGTGACCCGGAACGGACGTCGTTCCCGCGGAAGTGCAGATGGCCCTGGCGGCGACCGATGCCACCGATCCATCGGCGCGCTTTTGTCGTCCGATCGCCGACCTCGGGTATGGAGTTCACCGCGTTCGCCGACCGGGCGACTGCGATCGAATCGACCCCGGCGGACCTCGAGACGGTCGGGCTCGTCGGCGACCTGCTCGAAGACGCGAACGACGACTTGAAGACGGTCGTCCGATTCCTGCTTGGCCGCGTCTTCCCGGCACACGACACGCGAACGCTCGACGTCGGGCCCTCGCTTTGTCGGGAGGCGATCGCGAAGGCCGCCGGGCCGAACGTGGATCCCGCGGACGTGGAGGACCGTCTCGCGGATATCGGGGAGATCGGTGCGGTCGCGGCATCCTACGAGTTCGGGGGGCAACGCGGGCTGACGGCGTTCATGGCTAGCTCGCCCGGCTCGGTCGACTCGCCCGGCTCGACAAACTCCGCGGCAGCGAAGTCTCTCACCGTCGCCGAGGTCGATCGACGACTGCGGTCGATCGCCGCCACGGAGGGCGAAGGGAGCGAGCGTACCAAACTTGATGAGCTGTTCGGGTTGTTCAACCGGTGTGACTCGGCGGAGGCGCGGGTCCTCGCCAGGCTCGTGCTCGGTGAGATGCGCCTTGGCGTCGGCGAGGGAGCGATTCGCGACGCCATCACGGAGGCTTTCCTCCCGTCCGGCTCCGAGGACGCGGACGCGCACGACGATCCGGAGACTCGCCTCGATGATCCGGAACACGATTCCGGGGAGACGAACGGGAATCAGGGTAGGTTGACCGGAACGGAGGGCGACCTCGATCCGGTCGCGACGGTGACACGCGCGCTTCAGGTGACGAACGATTACGGTCGTGTCGCGGCGCTTGCCCGGGATCGCGGGCGCGAAGGGCTTCTTGAGGAGGGACTGGAGATCGGTCGGCCGGTACAGGCGATGCTCGCACAGGCCGGGACGGCGGCGGACGCGATCGACGCGTGGGGTCGAGCGGCCGTCGAGACCAAATTCGACGGCGCGCGGATACAGATCCATTATGCCCCGGCGGACGGGATCGGTCCGGAACTGTACTCACGGAATATGGACGACGTGACCGACGCGCTGCCGGAGATCGCAGAACGGGTCGAATCGGCGGTCGACGTGCCGGTGATCCTCGACGGGGAGGTCGTCGCGGTCGATGCGGACGGCGATCCACTTCCGTTTCAGGAGGTTCTTCGACGATTCCGACGAAAACACGACGTCGGTCGGATGCGAGAGGAAGTCAAACTCCGGTTGCACGCGTTCGACTGTCTCCACGCCGACGGCGAGGATCTGCTCGATACACAGTTCCTCCGGCGACACGACCGGCTGCGATCGATCCTCCCGGAGCGGAGCGCGGCGGTATCGATCGTCGAGGACGCGGACGCAATCGCGGCGATCGAAGCGCAGGCACTGTCGGCAGGCCACGAGGGGGTCATGCTCAAGGATCCGGACGCGGCCTATACCCCCGGCGATCGTGGCCAACGGTGGCTCAAGCGTAAGCCGGACGTCGAGACCCTGGATCTCGTCGTGACGGGCGCGGAGTGGGGAGAGGGTCGGCGGGCGTCGACTCTCGGAACCTTCGAGGTCTCCGTTCGCGCCTCCGACCAGAGCGGGGACACGAACTTCGAACCGATCGGCAAGGTGGCGACCGGACTCACCGACGCCGAACTGGAATCACTCACCGACCGCCTCGAACCCTACGTTCGCGCCGAGGACGGGACGGACGTCGACGTTCGCCCCGCGATCGTCCTCGAGGTCGGCTACGAGGAGATACAGCAGTCGCCGACCTACGGCTCCGGGTATGCGCTCCGATTCCCGCGATTTCTCGGGGTGCGCGAGGACAAGGACGTCGCCGACGCGGACACGCTCACGCGCGTCGAACGACTGGCCGACGAGGAGTAACGCGTCCGACCCCTCAGTCCGGGCGGACGAGGAGTAACGCGTCCGACCCGTCGACACGCTCAAAGCCCCCGAGTTCATGGGAACGGGCATGACGGTTCGTCACGACGATCTGACCGTGGAGTGGCTCGGGTACGCGACGGCGCGTCTCGAGACGACCGACGGGGTCGTCGCCTATACCGATCCCGGGCGGTACGGCGTGTTGGACGACTACTGGGCCCGCGACGGTGACCTCGTCGTTGTCACCCACGATCACCACTACAGCTCCGCAGGGATCCGATCGGTGGCCGATGACGACGCGACGATCGTGATCCACGAGGCAGTGGATGCGGATCGGATCGACCGCGACGTCGAGTCCGTCGACTCGTTAGCCGACGACTTCACAGTGGTTCGCGTCTCTGACGAGGAGCACCTCTCGGTGGGCGACGTGGCCCTCTGGTCGGTCCCGGCGTACAACGAGCCCGACGGACCGTGTGCCGCCCCGGACGGAACGGTCCCACATCCCGAGGGATTCGGTTGCGGATTCCTGCTGTCGCTTGCGGGGATGACCGTGTTCTGGCCGGGCGATTCCGACGCACTCGAGGGGTTCACGGAGCTCGACGTCTCGTTGTTCCTCGCGAACATCGGCGGCGGCGGAATCGTTTCGGATCGACACGAGGCGGCCGATCTGGCCGAACGGATGGACCCCGATCTCGTCGTTCCGATCCACTACGACACCTTCGAACAGCTTTCGGCCGACGGTCCGGCATTCGCCGCCGACGTCGCGTTGCGTTCGATCCCGGTCGCACTCGACGAGCGGTCGGCGAACCAGTGACGTGCCCCGATCGGGCAGCCAACCAGTAACGCGTCCCGAGCAGGCAGCGGAGCGAGGAGTGCTTACCGATCTTCGGGGTCGTCGTCGAACTCCATCGCCACGGAGTTGATACAGAATCGCTTTCCGGTCGGGTCGGGACCGTCCTCGAAGACGTGGCCCAGATGGGAGTCACACGAGGCGCACCGAACCTCGGTTCGGCGCATGCCGTGGCTCTCGTCGACCTGTGTCGTGACCGATCCGTCCGTCGCAGCATAAAACGCCGGCCAGCCGCAGCCGGAGTGGTATTTCGTCTCGGATTCGAAGAGAAGGGAGCCACACCCCGCACATCGATAGACGCCGTCGGCGTCATGATCGACGTACTCGCCCGAAAAGCGTGCCTCGGTCCCGTTCTCCCGGAGAACTCGATACTCCTCCTCGGAGAGACGTTCGCGCCACTCGGTTTCATCGCGTTCAACCGTGTTCTCACCGTCGTTCATACCGACGAATACTCGCCCCACGGCGAAGGGTGTTTCGTCAGTAGGGACGGTCATTCCTCCTCGAGATCGACCGACACGCCGAGATCGAAGAGGGCGTCGAAAAACCCGGGGAACGAGACGTCGACGTGTTCGGCACCCCGCACCGTCGTCTTGCCATCGGCCACGAGCGCGGCGACCGAAAGCGCCATCACCAACCGATGATCGCCGCGACCATCCACGACGGCCCCGTTGAGGTCGCTCTCGCTGCCGTGAATCGTGAGCACGTCCGGTTTCTCGGTGACACGTGCACCCATCGCTTCCAGCTCCTCGGCCATCGCGGACACGCGGTCGGTCTCCTTATAGCGGACGTGTTCGCAGTTTTCGATTCGCGTCTCGCCGTCGGCCACGGCCCCCAGGGCCGCGATCGTCGGCAGGAGGTCGGGCGTGTCACCGACGTCGACGGTGACTCCCGAGAGATCGGAGCGACCGACGACGATCGTGGCCTCCGAGTGGCGCCACTCGACATCCGCGCCCATGCGCTCAAGGATCGAGACGATCGCGGCGTCACCCTGAGCGCTTTCGGCGGCGCCCCGAACGACGACCTCCTCGTCGGGAGCCGCGGCGACCGCGCCGGCAGCGAGGAGGTACGACATCGACGAGAAGTCGCCGGGAACGGCGTACTCGCCGTCGGTCGGCTCGTAGTTCTGGCCGCCGGCGACGTGAAATCCGTCCGCACCGTCGGCCGTCTCGCTGTCGAGCGGCTCCGCGGTCACCCCGAATGATTCCAACACGTCGAGAGTGATGTCGACGTACGGTGCTGATTTAAGCGCCGTTGTCAACGATATCTCGATCCCCTCCGCCGTGGCTGCACCCGCCATGAGTAGCGAGGTGACGTACTGTGAGGAGACGTCGCCGGGTATGGAGACCGTTCCGCCCTCGACCGGGCCAAAGATAACGAGCGGAGCCTGACCGTTTCCGCGGGTCGATTCCGCACGTGCACCCAGCTGCGAGAGCGCGTCCAAAAGCGGTCCCTGGGGACGCGAACGGAGCGAGGTGTCTCCGGTAAGGACGCTTCCGCCGTCGGCGAGTGCGGCCGCGCCCGCCACGAGTCGGGTGGTCGTTCCGGAGTTCGCACAGTCGATGACGTCGGCCGGGACGGCCGGCTCGCCGCCGAAGCCATCCACGACGAACGCGTCGCGATCGTCCTCGTAGTCGACGTCGCCGCCGAACGCCTCGACGGCGCGAGCCGTGGCACGCGTGTCGGCGCTCACGAGCGGCGACCGGACGAGGGCTCCGTCGCTGTAGCCCGCAGCGAGGATCGCTCGGTGAGTGTAACTCTTCGAGGGGGGCGCCTGAACCCGTCCGTGTACCGTCCCGGGCGTGATGCGTGCGTCCATACCGGAGCGTGCGTCGCCTGGGATATCAGCGTACCGGAGCCGACTCGGTCAGGTGCGGGCGTTCGCTCGGTGGCGACGAACGTATCGATAGCGGGGCGCGACCCCGAAACGATCGGGGAGGGGACTTTCGGAGGCGGCCTCAGCGTACGGTTTATACGAGCGGACCCGTTAGCGAGGAGTATGCCCCAGTGTGAGATGTGTGGCGCCGAGCAGGCCTCGCTGACGACGACGAAGGTCGAAGGTGCCGAACTGGAGCTTTGTGACTCCTGTACGGACTTCGGCACGGAGGTCCGCGAGGAGCCCGACTCCACGACCACGAGCAAGTACTCCACGACGTCCAGTACGGGCCAAAGCTCGTCAGGATCCTCCGGCACCGGATCCGGCGGAGGCGCCAGTTCCTCCGGCGGAACGAGCCGTCGCCAGGACATGTTCGACGAGATGGAGGAGGTCGCTGCGGATTACGACGACCGTATCCGAAACGCCCGCGAGTCGCGCGGGCTCAGCCAGGAGGAACTCGCCAACCAACTCAACGAGAAGGCGAGCCTCATTCGGAAACTCGAACGCGGCGACATCCTCCCCCCGGACGACGTCCAGCGAAAACTCGAAAGTACCCTCGACATCACCCTCGTCGAGGGCTCGGACGTCGACGAGGAGTGGGATTCCGGCGACTCCTCGACGATGACGCTCGGCGACGTCGTCAAACGGAAGGACTAATCGACGCTTTCGGACGCACGCTGACGTTCCTGACCCTGCGCAATGAGCGTGAGCATCACTGCGATCCGTCGTCGTCGCCGTCGGTCCGCATCATGCCGTAGGTCCGAGTGAGGTAGTCGATGATCTGATCGACCGTCTCGGGTGCGTAGCTCCAGAACCCGTAGAACCGTCCAGGTTCGCGTTCCTCGGCAAGGAGTGCACACTTATTGACGTCGGTTCCGCCGCCATCGTAGGCGACGAACCAGGTCTCCCGTATCTCCGGCGCTCGCTCGACGTGAACGGGAAACTCCGTGTCGGAGACGTCTCCTTCCGGAGCCGCATAGGCGTGGACTGTGAGTCCCTCGCGCTCACAGAGACGGTTGTAGGTCGGTACCGTCGGGGCAAGCGTCGCGAGCGTCTGAAATCCGGCGTGCAGTTCCCCCGATCCGGTTCTCCAGGCGCGGTCCTCGATCTCCCGGGAGGCGGCGATCATTTTCTCGGTCGAATACGAAGTGAAGGTCGTCTCATCGAGGTGATCGAGGACCGATCGATAGGACCCGTCCTCAAATCCTGGCGTCGTCTCCTCGCCGTCGTCGAGCAGTTCGGTCAGAGAAACGGCGGTGAGAAACTCACCGTTCCGGGACAATACCGCGAACTCCCTCGGACCTCCCGTGAGGGTGGCCTCCGTGACCACCAGGTTCCGTTCACCAAAGCGCTCCGCCAGCGTCTCGCGGACATCCGACTCCGCGTTGATGACGGTGAGAGTCGCCGCCTGGGATTCGACGCCGGTGATGAGTTCGATGAGCGACATTTGAGTGTGGGAATCCTACACACGGATACGGCGCGTTGGAGTTTGTACCTTTCGGCGATGTGATCGCGACGAGTGCCAACCTATTTGGTCACGTCCCTCGACCGATTCGAGTGTGTTCATCCTCGTCAACCTGAAGGCGTACCCCTGCGATCCGGTTGCCGTCTCGAGTGTCGCACGCGACGTCGCGAACGACTACGGCGTTCGGATCGCGGTCGCACCTCAGGCGGCCGATCTGGCCCGCGTCGACGCGACCGGCGTCGAGACGTGGGCACAACACGTCTCGCCCGTCGATCACGGCTCACATACTGGCTCGACGCTCGCGGAAGCGGTCACCGAAAACGGTGCGGAGGGGACGCTCATCAACCATTCCGAACGGCGGCTCACGCTGGCGGATATCGACGACGCAGTCGACGCTGCCCGACGAACTGACCTGGAGACGATCGTCTGTGCAAACGATCCCGAACAGGCCGGTGCCGCGGCGGCGCTCGGTCCCGACGCCGTGGCGGTCGAGCCACCGGCACTGATCGGCGGCGACGTCCCAGTCGCCACCGCCGATCCGGGGATCGTCGAGGACGCAGTCGCAGCAGTGGACGCCGTCGATTCGGACGTCGACCTGCTTTGTGGCGCCGGCGTCTCGACCGGCGAAGACGTCGAGGCGGCACGCGAACTCGGCGCGACTGGCGTCCTCCTGGCCTCCGGAGTCGCAAAGGCTGACGACCCGCGATCGGCGCTTGAGGACCTGGTGGCCGGGATCTGAACGCCGATCACCCCTCGGTGTAGCCACGCCACTCATATCGGTCGTTTTTCTCGCGGGTGTCGAGGGATATCTCCACCCCGTTGCCGACCGGATCCTCGAGGTGGGGCGCCTTACTGATCGCCGACCCGTCGATCCCAGCCGTGCTCCCCGATCACCCATCCGCGTCGATGAACTCGGCATCGTCGCCCGCCGAATTGAAGGAGTCACCGTCGGTCGGATCGCTTGACTCGTCACTCGCCGAAGCGGTGGCGTCGTCGTCAATTCGTGCGGTAGAGTCGCTCGCCCCGTCCGTGGGCTCGTCTCCTCCCCCGTCGTCAACGCCGGCGGCAGGGTCGGCTGACCCGTCCGATTCCGATCGAATGCGACCGCCGTTCGCGAGCGCTCTCGCAGCCTCGCTGAGGCCGCTCGCGATCTCGGAGATGGTGGGATCGTCCGGATGAACGGATCCCTCCGCGGTTCGATCCTCGTCTTCGGCCCGGTGTGGATCCCGATCACCTCGCCGATCCACGTCTCCAGCATCGTGGTCCGTTCGACCGTCTTCGACCTCACCGCCGTATCCTCGCTCGTCGGCGGGGACGAAAGCCGTCTCGATCGCCTCGACCGTCCGTTCGAGCGTGGCGTCATCAAGTCGATCCGCGTACGCCTCGCGGACAAGCGCCGGGATCGCATACTCGTAGCGTCCGCGTCCCGAATGACGGATCACGCCGGCGCGACGAAGCGGTCTGTGGCGCGCGTAGGCGTGTTCGGTGTCACCGTCGCCGCCAGCGTCGATGTGGGCGGCGATCGGGTCGCTTTCTCCCTCGCGGCGGTAGTGACGCAACATCGCGGTCGACAACTCCGGGAGCGATTCGACCCGTCCGCGAAGCTCCGCGATCACGGCCTCACGAGTTCCCAAATCGACCGTCTCGTCGAACCGGAGCGCGCTCTCGGCGACGTCCGCTCTGGATATCGGAGAAAGTGCCGCGGAGTCGGCGGTCGTGCCGGAGTCAGTCGATCGATCGTCGGGGTCCGTGGCCTCACCGGATGCGGCGTCGGGGGGCGTCTCCTCCGCTACGCGCGCGCCGTCCGTTTCGGCCGCCCCGTCCGTTCTCTCAGGAATCTCGGAACCGTCCCGAAGGTCGTCGCGTTCACGATCGGCTTCGTACTCGTCGAGTTCGGACTGGTCGTCGGGCCCGCCCTGGCGTGGGTTCCCGTTCCCGCCACGATGGGGCGCCTCGGCCCGTCCGAGGAGGGCCTGGGAGAACCGCTCGGCCATTCGTGAGAGGTCCTTCGCGTCGGCGAGTTCCCGTTCGAGTTCATCGATCCGTGCCTGCTTGCGATCGAGTTTCGTCCGGAGATCGGCCAGCTCGGACTCGCGTCGGTCCTGCTCGTCGGAGATCGTCTCCAGCTCGCTTATCAGGTCACCGGAAACCGACTTCAGCTCCGGGCGCTCGAAGTCCTCGAGCCCGGGCGTTGCGCCCGCATCGAAGGTCTGCTTGCGGTGAAACTGGATCCGACGGATCGACTCGTCCCAGTCGGTCATGAGGAACGCTTCTCCGTCCTCCATATCCTCGATCGCGTTCGCGTACGTCGATCCGAGGATACGACTCACGACGTTAGTGTCGTTATCCCAGGTGAGCCGGTGCCAGACGAGCCAATCACACTGGGTGATGAAGTCCTTTTTGACGTCGGCAGGCCGCTGACTTATCCCGACGATCCCGAGTCCGTGTTTACGCCCGCGCTTGCCGACCTTGATGAGCATCTTGCCGGTCTCGTCCATCCCGCCGCCCTCCGGGATGTATTCGTGACACTCCTCGACGACGAGTAAGAACGGCTGTTTGAGCTTCTTTTCTTTGGCAAAGAGGTGTTTGACGACGTTGAGTATCAGCTCGGAGGCGACCGACTCCTCGAGATACCCCGAGACGTCGAGGATGATCGGCACGTTCTCATCGAGGGCAAGCGTGGCGATCCGCTCGGCATGTTCCGGCGAGACGACGATGTCGCACTCGTCGTCCGCGCCGACGTGAAGGATCTCGTACTCCTCTTTGAGCCCGTAATACTCGCCGTCACTGTCGACGATCAACACCGGGAAGTTGTTGTCAAGCAGGTTCTCGATGAGCACTGACGCGGTGTTTGATTTGCCCGATCCGCTCTTTCCGGTGATGAACGACCGGCCAGTCAATACGTCGACGACCGGCAACTCGACGGGATCGCCGGGGTTGGCGTCCGCATCGCCACCCGTCCCGTCGCTTACCGAGGCGACATGAATCGTCTCCGCGTCTTCATCGCTCATTGTCCACAAGGAGGCGTCGCGGGCCTCAAAGAACTTCGCCCGACGTCTGACGAGCGGCTGACGATCGGCTGCTGCTGCGATCGGTTGTCGCCGATCGTCGATCGTCAGTTGGTGGTCGTGGGTGCTTGGCCGTCAGTTGGTGGTCGTGGAAGATCGATCGCCAATGGTGGATCATCGAAGGTTAGTCACCGGAGGTCGGTTCCAGTCGTCGAGTATGGACTCACCGTTCGTCCGGCTCGAACTCCCGAAGCGATCGCTGATCCACGTCGCGAGGGTTGTCCGGGGGCTCTCGTGTGGGAGCGGTGGTGTCACCAGAGTCACCGTCCTCGTTTCCGGTCTCCGACGCCCGTTCGATCCACTCCGTGAGCGTCGGTTCGTCCGTGACCGGGGCCGAACCACTCGTCTCGGGCGTCCGGGAAGCAGTAGCGGGACCCGCTTTCGCCCCGTCCCGGTCGGTCTCGAAGCCGCCGAGTGTCGCTTGGTCGCTGCCGGCGAAATCGAGATTCGAGACGCGGACGCCGAGTTTGCGTGCCACCTCGTCTTCGAACTCGGTCAGGAGTTCGAGGGCGATCGATTTTACGAGATCCGGATCGTCGACGGGGCCCGGGAGGCTTCTCTCCCGCGTGTTCACCTCGTAGGGGGGTTCAACCACCTTGATCCCGATCGTCCGATACAGACAGCCACGATCGCTTGCGCGTCGGGCGACGTCCGCGGCGAGCGCAGCGACGGTCTCGCATTTGGTGGCTTCAGCGGCGGTCGCCGGAAGCGAGGACTCACGCGAGAGACTCTTCGGGAGTCCGGTCGGTGTGACCGCCCGGTCGTCCTCTCCGCGGGCGCGAGCAAATAGTTCGCGACCCCGATCGCCAAGGATCGTCTCGAGACGATCCGGGTCGGCCGCTGCGAGATCGCCGGCAGTCTCGATCCCCATCTCCGCGAGCCGATCGGCAGTCACGGGGCCGACCCCGTGGATCTCCTCGGTCGAAAGCGGCGCGAGGAACTCCCGGACGGTGCCGGGCGGTACCACCACGAGTCCCTCGGGTTTGTCCAGATCGCTTGCGATCTTGGCGGTCGACATGTTCGGTGCGACTCCGACGCTTGCGGGAACACCCGCCTCCCGCTCGATCCGATCGCGCACGTATCGGGCGTATCCCTCCGCAAGCGTCCGCGCGTCGGCCGGCCCTCGCGCCGAACTCTCGGCTAGCGACGATCGGCCGTCCGGGGCGTCGACCGCCGCGGATTCCTCGTGTTCGGTCGTATTCGCGTCGTCAACGGTCGCCCAGGCGGTCCGGTCGGTCACGTCCAGATACGCTTCGTCGATGCTCACCTCGCGAACCACGTCGCCACACTCGTGCAGGACGGCCTTGACGTCGGCCGCGACCGACTCGTAGTGTTCCATGTCGACGGATCGATAGTGGGCCGTCTCCTCGGGATCGGGCGCGTCCGGATCCTCGGGGTCGGCGTTCACTCGGCGTGGCAACCGATCGAGCGCCGCGGAGATCGGATCGGCACTATCGACGCCGAACGCCCGGGCCTCGTAGCTTGCGGTGGCGACGGCGCCGATCGTCGCTCCCGGTTCATAGCCCATTCCGACGACGACGGGCTCACCGCAAAGTGCGGGCTCGCGAAGCCGCTCACAGGAGGCATAAAAGCAGTCCATGTCGACGTGGAGAACGACCCGATCGGCGTCCTCGCCGTCCGGATCCGCGCCGGGGAGGGTACCGGAGGCCATCGTTCGCGGTTGACGTTCCAGCGACTTAAGCATCGAGCGGTGATGGTCGATGGCAGTCGGCTGCGGACGGTAGTGAGCAGATAGTGAGCAGATAGCGGTCGCCGAACGCCATCGACAGCCGGGACGGGTCGTTACTTCAACCGCTCCTGGAGGAAGGACGGATGGGCCGCCGTGACCCCGTTGACGGCCAACAGCTTCTCGGAGATGACTTCGCCCAATTCGTCTCCGTCGCCGGCGCGGACCTCGGCCATCAGCATGTGGTCGCCCGAGGAGGTGTATAGGGCCTCGATCTCGGGGAGACCCTTGAGCGTCCGGGTCACCTCGACATATTTTCCGCTGTCGACGTCCATTCCCACGAGCGCGATCGACTGCCCCGAGAGTTTCTTGGGGTCGACGTCGGCGGAGTAGCCGACGATGACACCCTCCTCCTCAAGTCGTCGGATGTACTTTCGGACCGTCGGCTTGGACACGTTCGCCCGATCGGCGATCTCGGCGTAGGAGGCTTGTGCGTCCTCCTCCAACACGGAGAGGATACGTTCCTCCGTCGAGGCGGTACTCATATGAATACGTTTCGTGCCACGGAAAAAATACCTTGCGAACACGTAAACGGTCTTTTCGGGACCGAATTCGGTCCGGATCGCCACGCTCGGACGGTCGAGACGGAACATTCCAGCAGTAGCGACAAAAAGCCCACCCGTGAACAGGTGGGATAAAACTGAGACCCGGGAACCGGTCTCGTTCGTAGCCACGTAGCTACGGCAGAGGGTCGTGGGGGGAAATCAGACGTGTTGCTCGAGGAAACGGTCGTAGGATCGTTCCCACTCGTAGTCGTCATCCCAGTATCGCTCTGCAAGCGGCTCATCGGGCATCTCGCCGATCGCCTGTTTCTCCTGTTGGTAGGAGGGTCGCTCCTCGTCAACGTAGAACCGTCCGGTGAGGACCTCGCCCTCGTTGAGGCTCTCCTCCGCGGTTCGCATCATCTCGGCTGCCTCCACGCGGTCGTGGACGTCGAAGTCGTAGTCGTCGGATTCGTTGACGTCGATGTAGGGAACGTACTGGCGGGCGTCCTTGTTCCAGGTCGGACACTGGGTGAGGAAATCGATGTGGGCAAATCCGTCGTGATTCATCGCCTCCACGAGGATCTCTTTGGCCTGATTCGGGTTCACCGCGGCCGTCCGAGCGACGTAGGACGCGCCGGCGGTGAGCGAAAGCGAGAGCGGTTTCACCGGCTCCTTGGCGCTACCGTGGGGCTGGGTCTTCGATTCGTGGCCCTTGGGGCTCGTCGGAGACGTCTGCCCCTTGGTGAGCCCGAAGATCTCGTTGTTGAACACGATATAGGTCATATCGTGGTTCTCGCGGGCCGTGTGGGTGAAGTGGTTTCCGCCGATCCCGTAGCCGTCGCCGTCGCCGCCGGCAGCGATGACCTCGAGGCCGGGGTTAGCGAGCTTTGCAGCCCGTGCGACCGGAAGCGATCGACCGTGGATCGTGTGGAAGCCGTAGGAGTCGAGGTAGCTGTTCAGCTTGCCCGAACAGCCGATTCCGGTCGCGAGAAGCGTCTCCTCGGGGCTGCGTCCCACTTCCGGAAGCGCCTGTTTGAGCGCCTTGAGAACCCCGAAATCTCCACAGCCCGGACACCAGGTGGGCTGCGGCTCGACGCCGGGGGTGTACTCGTCACGGTCGATCTCACGTTCTTCACCGATGGCTGAGAATGCGCTCATGGTTAATCACCTGCTGCGGGGACGAAGGTAGTCGTGGAACTGTCCAGATCGCCACCGTCGACGACGATCGACTCGAACCCTTCGACGATCTCACCGGGCTCGAAGGGGTTCCCGTTGTACTTCAGCAGACTCGAGAGCTTCTCGCCGTATCGACCCAGGTTCTTCTGGATGAGGCCGCGGAACTGTCCGGATGCGGTCATCTCCACGACGAGTACCTCGTCGACGCTCTCGATGAATTCCTCGACCTCCGCGGTCGGGAACGGGAGCATGTCCGAGACGCCGAGCGCCTTCACCGAGTGGCCAGCGTCATTGAGCACGTCGACGGCCTCGGCGACGGTGCCCTGCTGGCTGCCGAAGGTCATAATGCCGTAGTCGGCCTCTTCCGGTCCCATGTACGTCTGGGTGTCGCGATCGTCCAGATGCTCGCGGATCGCCTCTAGCTTCTGTGTGCGCCGATCGATCTGGGCGACACGGTTGTCGGGATCCTCGCTGATGTGTCCGCTTGGATCGTGTTCGTTGCCGGTCGCCAGGTAGCGGCCTCCCTTCTGGCCGGGGATCGACCGCGGCGAGACGCCGTCGTCGACGTCGTGTTGGAATCGGTGGAACTTCCCGTCCTCCGAGTGCGGCTGGTCGGCCAGTTCGGCTTCCGAGAGCGTCTTGCCGAGATCCGCGTTCGGCTCGCGATCGAAGTGGCTTTTGGGAACGTTCACGAGTTCGCCGCCGAGCTTCTGATCGTACAGCAGGATCGCGGGAATCTGGTACTCGTAGGCGAGCTCGAAGGCGAGTCGGCTCTGATCGTAGGCCTCCTCGACGGTCCCGGGTGCCAGGACGACACGCTGGGAGTCGCCTTGGGAGGTATACAACACGTGTTCGAGATCGGACTGTTCGGGCTTGGTCGGCATCCCGGTCGAGGGGCCCGCACGCATCGCCTCGACGAGTACAACCGGCGTCTCCGTCATCTCCGCGAGCCCGAGCGGCTCGGACATCAGCGAGAAGCCACCGCCCGAGGAGCCGGACATCGCCTTGACGCCGGCGTGTGAGGCTCCGACGGCGAGCCCCGCTGCGGCGATCTCGTCTTCGACTTGTTCTGAGATCCCGCCCACTTTGGGCAGATTCTTAGTCATGATCGTGAATACCTCGGTCCACGGCGTCATCGGATAGCCCGCGATGAACCGGCATCCCTCATCGAGCGCGCCGTAGGAGATCGCATCCGATCCCGAAAGCAGTACCTGCTGTTCGTCGTGTTCGCCGGTGGGAATCCCGACGTCGTGAGCATCGGCGTCGTACTCCTCTAACACCGACTCGTATGCGATCTCGAGAACTTCGAGGTTCGGTTCGAGGATCTTGTCGGGCATCGCGTCGCTCATCAGGTCCTCGACGTGCTCGAGTTCCATGCCGATGAGCGCACACGTCGCACCGATACCGGCGGTATTTCGCATTATCTCGCGTCCGGTCTCGCGGGCGAGCCCGCGAAGGTCGAGGGGGTAGACGTGCCAGTCGTTGGCCTCCGCGCGCTCCTCGAAGTCCGGGATATCGGAGACGTCGATCAGGCCCTCGTCGTAGACGATCACGCCACCCTCACGGAGCTCGTCGAGGTTTTCCGAGAGGGGTTTGATCTCCTCGTTGCCGTAGACGGCATCCTCCTGTGGGTTGCGGGCGAAGGAGTCACCCAGCGCCAACAGGAAGTTGTATCCGTCGCCACGGGAGCGTACGGGATCCGCGCTCGCGCGGATCTCGGTATAGGTGTGGCCACCGCGGATCCGCGACGGATAGTGCCGGTGCGTGAACACGTGAAGCCCCGATCGCATCAGGGCCTTCGCGAAGTTCTGGCTCGTCGAGGCGATCCCGTCGCCGGATCCCCCGGAGATTCGCCAGATGAGTTCGTTGTTTGTCATTGGTGGATCTGGCCCTCCGTGGGCCGAGTGATGAAAGATTGCAACGGGCACCTATTAGGGCTTGCTATGGATTCACAATTAACGATCCTGTGGGATTCTCTATTTATAAGGATCGAAGATGTTGAATTCCTGCTTTACTGATCGAATGGATTTGTCCTTCGATCGGCGACGGATTTACCCGTGTGGATACCATATCCAACCAACATGCAAAAGAATGAACTTATCCACGTTCACAACCTGCTCGGGACCCTTTCCCGGGAATTACACGATGAGGGGCACCTCGAATCGGACGACCTCCGCACCTATCGCGAACTCGGAACGTCACCGATGACGATGCACGGATCGCGGGCCGAACACGCGGAAGCCGTAATCGAACTCGCCGACGCGCTGGCGGGAGCCGTCAACGACGACCCCGAGATCGAGGACGAAGCGGATCGCGCCGTGACGGTGTGAACTACCCTACTCGCTCACGGCTGAGGCCGTCCGCTCCTTGAGGGTAGGGCTTCCTGCTTCTACGACGCGCTTTGCAGATACCGAGGTATCCACAGGGAGCGCAGTCTCCACAGGCGTTAACGAATCGCTCTGCGATTCGTTCGCACACCAGAAATCGAAGATTTCTGGGGACGTTGATTCGGAGTGTCCCACTCCTACGTCTTGCAGACCGCGAGAAAGAATGTTCCACGCCGCGTTCGCATCCCTGTCCGCCTCAAACCCGCAGGCGGGACAGGAGTGTTCACGGACCCACAACGGTTTCTCCGTCGAGACGCCGCACGCCGCGCACTCCTTGGTTGTCCCTCTCGGGTTGACCGCCACGAAGTGCGTTCCCTTGCGCTCGCACTTGTATTCGAGCAACGAGAGGAACGTCCCCCACGCGGCGGATGCGGTATTGCGGCTGTTCGACGGCGATTCCATCATTCCCTTCACGTTCAGGTCTTCGACCGCTACGAGGTCGTACTCCCGTGCGTAGTACGCCGAGAGTTTGTGCAAGAAGTCGCGGCGTTTCCGTCGGAGGTCGGCGTGACACTCCGCTACGCGCCGTCGTTGCTTCTCGTAGTTGTTCGACCCGTGTTGCTTCCGTGAGAGCTTCCGTTGCTCTCGCTCCAAGCGTTCACGTTCGTCCGAGAGGTCGAGCGACCCGATCGCCGTGCCGTCGGTGTCGTGAGCGTACTTGAGAATCCCTACGTCGATACCAACCACGTCGGTCAGTTCGTTGGGTTTCTCGGGGGTTCACAGTCCATTTGGACACCGAACGTGGCGAACCATTCGCCCGTCGGTTCCTTCTTGACCGTGACCTGCTTGAGTTTGGCGTCGTCGGGGATGGAGCGGTGAAGCCGTATCGGTATGTCCGCGAGTTTCGAGAGTGACAGGACAGTCTGACCGCCCTTCTTGTCGAGCTTGAAGCCAGACTGACTGTACGTGAAACTGCGGAACTCGCGTGGCGGTTTCCACTTGAGTTGACCGACGCCGTAGCCGTTCTCCTTGAGTGCAGAGAGGCCGTTGAGGTTGTCGAACAGCCGTTCCACGACGGTTTGGAGAACCTTCGAGTACACGTCCGAGAGGCCGTCCCACCACTTCTTGAGGTCGGGGAGCTCCGACCGAAGCGTGGTCATGGACGGCAGTTCGCCGTGTTCGTCTTGGTACTCATTGAGGCGGTGGAGCGTATGGTTGTACAGTTGCCTACAAATGTCTCGGTGGCGGTCCAACTCCTCACGGTGGGCGTCGGACGGTTTGAGACGGTACTTGTAGGCGTAGTACATCAGTTCTCGCGTTCCTCAATGAGTTCGTCGAGTTGGCCACGGACGAACGACGAGAGGTTCAAATGGTTCTCCTCTACCCACTCGGCTTGGTCCTCTCGAATGGTGATATTCTTGCGTCTCACTACGTGCGTATTATGCGCATGAGTGCGCATAAGTGTTACGGAGTGTGGGCCTGTGGGTCTGCCGTAGTAAAGTGTATGAAAGGCGAGCGGCGCTGTATTCCCTCCCTGCTCGCTTCGCTCGCTGAGGAAGGGGGTTTAGCGCCTCAATTCAGCTAATCGGGAAATAGCCACGTTCCGATCGAGGAATAGTCACGTTCCGTTCGAGTTTGTAAGTACTCTTTATACGCCGGGCGTTCCACCCGATCCTATGAGCAAACACGCAGGTGGACCCACGGAGGAGGTGGATCCACGCGTCGATGCTGACTTTGACTACCGGGGCGGGGAACTGGAACGACCGGCGCTCATGGAGGCACTTTCGTCCCGTGTCGAGGGGGACGTGCGTTTCGACGCCTACACCCGACAGCTGTACGCCACCGACGCCTCGGCGTACGAGGTCACACCTATCGGAGTGGTGATGCCCCGTTCGACCGAGGACGTGGCCGCCGCCGTCTCCTACTGTTTTGAGGAGGACGTTCCGATCCTCCCGCGGGGCGGAGGGACCTCGCTTGCCGGGCAGACCGTCAACGAGGCGGTCGTGTTGGATCTCTCCCGGTTCATGGACGACGTGCAGGAGATCGACGTCGAAACGCGAACCGCGACCGTCGATGCCGGCGCTTACATCGGTGATCTCAACCGGGCGCTTGAGCCTGACGGGCTGAAGTTCGCACCGGATCCAGCCTGGCGGGATAAATCCGCGATCGGCGGAGCGATCGGCAACAACTCGACCGGATCGCACTCACTCGTCTACGGCAAGACCGACCACTACGTAGAGGAGGTCGAGGTCGTCCTGGCCGATGGCACCGTGACTACCTTCGGTGACGTCGCCGTCGAGGACCTCCGCGATCGTGCGGCGAAAGCCGGTCTCGACGTGGACGACTCCGGACATCTCGACGTGGGCGACTCCGAAAGCGGGGAAGACGTCACGGCCGAGGTGGACCTGGAGGCGCGGATCGCCGCCGCGGTCGTCCGGATCCTCGACGAGGAGGCCGAGGAGATCGGCGCGCGCTTCCCGGAGTTGAAACGCAACGTCTCGGGATACAACCTTGATCGCCTGCTCGCGGAGTACCGCGGCGAGTACGGTGAGGAAGGAACCGTCAATCTCGGTCGACTGCTCGCCGGTAGCGAAGGGACGCTTGCGATCGTGACCCGCGCGACCGTCTCCCTGGAGGACATCCCGGAGACGAAGGCGGTGGCGCTTTTGACCTACGGGAGCCTCATCGACGCGATGGAGGACGTGGCGCCGATCCTCGAACACGACCCGGCCGCCGTCGAGGTAATGGACGACGTGTTGCTCGGGTTGGCTCGTGACACCGAGGAGTTCGGCGACGTCGTCAGAATGCTACCGGAAGGGACCGACTCCGCGCTTCTCGTGGAGTTCTACGCCGCCGACGACGACGAGGGGCGCCGAAAGGTAGCTGACCTGATCGCCGACCGCGTCCCCGAGGGCGATACCGAAGCCACTCCGAGCGACGGCGCCGCCGAGACCACCGACGCGCCCCACAACGCGATCGCGGCGATGGAGGCACACGACGAGGAGACCCGCGAGCGTTTCTGGAAAATGCGAAAGTCGGGATTGCCGATCCTCCTGAGTCGGACCTCCGATGCCAAACACATCTCCTTCATCGAGGACTGTGCGATTCCGCCCGAACACCTCCCCGAATACGCCCGCGAGTTCCAGCGCATTCTGGAAGAACACGGCACGTTCGCAGCCTTTTATGCACACGCCGGCCCGGGCGTCCTCCACGTCCGCCCGCTCATCAACACGAAAAGCGTCGACGGCGTAGAGACCATGGAGTCGATCGCTGCGGACGTCTCCGATGTCGTCGTGAGTCTCGGCGGGTCGATTTCGGGGGAACACGGCGATGGGCGCGCGAGAACCCAGTGGAACCGGAAACTCTACGGCGAGACCCTGTGGGCGTCGTTTCGTGAGCTGAAGACGGCCTTCGATCCTGGCTGGCTATTGAATCCCGGACAGGTGTGTGGCGACATCGACATGGCGGAGAACCTCCGATTCTCCCCGGAGTACGACTTCGAGACCGGTTTTGATCCGTCCCTGGAGTGGGCCAACGAGAACGGGATGCAGGGAATGGTCGAGCTCTGTCACGGCTGTGGCGGCTGTCGCGGCCCCCAAGAGACCACCGGCGGCGTGATGTGTCCCACCTATCGGGCGGCCGAAGAGGAGATCCAGTCGACGCGCGGCCGAGCGAACATGCTGCGGCAGGCGATGTCCGGTGACCTTCCCGAGGATCCGACGGACGACGAGTTCGCGAGCGAAGTCCTCGATCTGTGTATCGGCTGTAAGGGCTGTTCGAAGGATTGTCCGAGCGAGGTCGACATGGCGAAGCTGAAAGCCGAGGTGACGCACGCCCGCCACCAGGAACACGGATCGAGCCTTCGAGATCGGCTGTTTGCGAGCATCGAAAAGCTTGCCCCGGTGGGATCGACGTTCGCGCCGATCGTCAACGCCCTCCCGAACCTTCCCGGCGCAGGGTGGGCGATGGAGAAAACGGTCGGGATAACGAACGAGCGCGATCTCCCGCAGTTCCGATCGGAGAGCCTGATCGACTGGTTCGAGGCTCGCGGTGGAGCCGCCGTCTCGGCTGCGGAGGCCGCCCACCGCGTGTTCCTGCTCCCGGACGTCTATACGACCTATATGCATCCGGCAGCCGGCAAGGCCGCAGTTCGTGTTCTCGAGGCAGCCGACTGTCACGTCGCGATCCCCGACGTCGAGGGGAGCGGCCGGCCGGCGTACTCGAAGGGATTCATCGATCGCGCCCGTGAGACAGCCCGATCGACCGTGTCGGAACTCGATCCGTACATTCAGGACGGCTGGAGCGTTCTCAGCGTTGAACCGTCCGACGCGGTGATGCTCCAATCCGATTACCTCGACATCCTGGGCAGTGACGACGAGTCCGTCGTTCGCGTTGCGGAGAACGCCTACGGCGTCTGTGAGTTCATCGACACCTTCCGGCTCGACGAAGCCCTCCCGTTCGAGGCGCCCGCCGAGACTCTCACGTACCACGGCCACTGCCATCAGAAGTCGACGACGAAGGATCACCACGCCGTCGGCGTTCTTCGGCGAGCGGGCTACCCGGTCGACCCGCTCGATTCGACGTGCTGTGGAATGGCCGGATCCTTCGGTTATGAGGCGGAACACCTCTCGATGAGCGAGTCGATCGGGAGCATCCTCGCCGATCAGATCGGAGGGAGCACCGGCGACGTGGTCGTTGCCCCCGGTGCATCCTGTCGGTCACAGCTCGACCACCTCGACGTCGAGACGGACGGCGAACCACCACATCCCATCGAGAAGGTCGCGGAAGTCCTCGCGGAGTGAGCCGGGGACCGTCTCCAAGAGGTGAACCGGGGCGGACCTCGAAACGGGCGCCGGGAACGTCCCTCACTCGAAGGTGAACGCGATCGAACCCTGATCGACCACGACGAACCGATCGAGCTCGTCGAGTTCACACGTGACCCGGGCACGATCGTCGTCGGCGATGTTTTCATCGACGGTACAGGCCAATCCCCGATCCTCGTAGTGGACTCGCCATGGGTCGGGACGATCGGTCAATATCGACATCCGTCGGTCCGTCGTGTTCTCGTAGGACGTCGCACCGACGTTGTCGGGATTGCTCCGGTGTTCAATCCGGATCTGGACCGTCCGGTCGCCCCCCACGCCGGCGGGGCCGTCGTTTTTGAACGTCACGTCCTGAAACAGCGCCTGATCGGCTCCAACGACGCCGGGCGGGCCCTTGATCATGACGGCACCATCACGACTCTCGCGGATCACGGCCCCGTTCACGAAGCGGATCGACTCGTCGTCGACCGCAAAGACGATCGACGTGACCCGCCAGGAGGCGGTCGTGTTGCCCGCGACGTCGTGGACCTCGAAGTCGACGGTGTCACTGGCGCGTATGTCCGCATCCGAAAGCCGGATCTGTGTCGATCGCGTCGGCGTTCCAGCCAGAACGTCACGATGGTTCTCGGCGAGCACATCGAAGGCCCGCTCGGCGTTGTTCACCCGCTCCGTGTTGCGGGCATCCTGTAATCCGCTGAGCCCCACGGTAAAGACGATACCGACGGAGGCGATCACGAGCGAGAAGACGAGGACGAATCCGATCACCTCGCTCACTCCCCGCCGGTCATCGCGGAACATATCGACTCGAACAGGACCCGTCCCAATAAGTATGTCCTCGAACGGTGCCGTCGTCAGCTCTCGAGTTCCGTTCGACGCACGTGGGTATCCGGATGATCGAGCAGCGATTCGTCGAATTTCGTTCCCAATCCGGGGCCCTCGGGAATCGGGAGTCGACCGTCCTCGACGGAAAGGGGCTCCGTCACGAGGGTTCGATGCCAGCCGTCGTACCGATCGCGGATGGTCTCCATGACGTAGAGATTCGGAATCGTCGCCGAGAGATGGGCATCGGCAAAGTGCAACACGGGTCCACCGGAGTTGTGGGGTGCCACGGGAAGGTGCTCAGCCTCCGCGAGATCGGCGATCGCACGTGCCTCGCTGAGGCCGCCGGTCCAGCAGATATCGGGCATTACGACGTCGATCGCCCCCGTACGGAGGGCCTGCCGGAACTCGTAGCGCCCCATGAGCCGCTCGGAGACACACAGTGGCGCCTCGGTCGCCTCCGCAAGCCGAGCGTACGCATCGAGATCGCCCTTCCGAATCACGTCCTCGACCCAGAGCGGGTCGTATCGCTCCACCGCGCGGACGAGTTTCTTCGCGGGCGTCACCGACCACAGACCGTGGAACTCGACTGCGATGTCCATCGCGTCGCCGACCGCGTCTCGGATCCGTTCGAGCGGCTCCAATCCGGCCGCGAGATCGGAGTTCGAAATTCGCTGTCCACGCGTTTTCGCCGCGAACTCGTCGAACGGCCAGATCTTCATGGAGGTGATCCCCTGATCGAGGAGGGATTCGGCCAGCGCCACCGGCTCGGTCATGAAGTCGTACTCCTGCTCGTAGCTCGTGTTATACGTTGGAATCTCCTCGCGAGCCTTCCCGCCCAGAAGCTGATAGATCGGCTCGCCCGCGACGCGCCCCTTCAGGTCCCAGCAGGCGATGTCGAGTGCACTCATCGCACGCAGTTCGGCGCCTGCATGGCCGTAGTAGTTGAAATAGGTCGCCAGATCGTCGCGGAGCCCCTGGACGTCTCGAGGATCCTCGCCGAGGACGTGATCGGCGATCGGTCCATGGAGGGCCGCAGTCTCCATTTCCGCCTGCGGGAACGTCTCGCCGAGTCCGACGAATCCCTCATCCGTATGGATGCGGAGGGTCGTGATGTCGATGTCCCGCTCGGTATCTATCAGATCGGAGTCGTCGTCGTAAGTGACCGTCTCGATCGCCGTCACGTGCATGAGCCATCCTTCGTAATCCGGGTACAGAGTTCTTTCTCCCGGATCCGGGCGACCGTCGATCTTGGATTCGTTCGACTGTCCACGACGCCCATCGACGTCCATCCGGGAGGGGTGGAGCACTCCGCCGAGCGCGGGATATACTAACCATTATGTGCAATAATTCCAACCATCAAATATGCAAACACGCCCGTTGGGCGAAACCGGTCACGATAGCACCGTCATGACGTTCGGCACCATCGCGTTGAACTGGCTCGAACAGGAGGGCGCAAACCAGATGGTCGAACTCGTCCTCGATCACGGGGTCAATCACTTCGACGTCGCACCGGAGTACGGCGACGCGGAACTCAAGTTGGGACCGAAGCTTCGCCAGTACCGTGACGACATCTTCCTCGGGTGCAAGACGCAAAAGCGAGGATACGAGGGAACGAAACGACGGCTTCAGGAATCGCTCGACCGCCTGGGCGTCGACAGCATCGATCTGTATCAAGTGCACGGCCTGGAGTACGAGGAGGAACTCGACAGGATCACGGCCGACGACGGCGCGCTCGCGGCCATGCGTGAGGCGAAACGGGACGGTATCATCGATCACATCGGATTGACTAGTCACGGGGATCCACGACTCATCCTCGATGCGATCGACCGCATCGACGATCTCGAAACGCTGATGTTTCCGCTGAACCCGGTCGTCGCCGGGAAGGACGACGACGAATACGACTATCAGGCGGTACTCGATCGAGCCAACGAGGAGAACATCGGCACGATGGGGATCAAAGCGTTTGCGAGGCGATCGTGGCCCCCGACCGAGGAACTCCCGGAACGTGATCGGGCATACGCCAACTGGTACGAACCCGTTGATACGCCCGCCGAGATCGAGGAACGCTTCAACTTCGCAGCCGCACAGGACATGACGACCGTCGTCAGTCCGGGCGATCCGAAACTCGTTGCAATGGTGCTCGACGCCGCCAGCCGATACGACGGGATGGACGAGACCGCCCAGCGTTCGCTCATCGAGCGATCCCGCCACGACGACAGCCCCGTCCCCGAGCAACTCCACCACTGAAAGCCAGGCCGAAATGGACGTCCCCCGGACGGTGACGACTGCGCTTGAGGACCGCCCCGTCGCGGGAGCGATCTGTTTGGAGGCCGGTGCGGGGGTCGGAAACACGACCGCCGGACTGCTTGCCAAGGACGCCGAGCGCGTGTACGCCGTCACGAACGATGAAGCACACACGCGTATCGTTCGCGATCGGATCGGCCGTGAACAGGCCGATCGGACTGCCGTCCTCAGGGCGGATCTGATCGAGACGCCGCTTGCGAGCCGCTCCGTGGATCTCATCACCGCTCACGGACTGTTCAACATCGTCCCACCGGATCGTCTTCCGGCGATCATCGAGGAACTGACGCGGGTCGCAGCCCCGGGTTGTCATCTCGTCGTCGACGACTACGAGCCACTTCCCGAAGACGCCGCTGTCTCTGATCTCTTCGCCGTCGAAAACGCGGCCACCGAACTCGCGACGGGTCGCTCCGCATTGACCTTCTACCCGGCGACGATGCTTCGTCACCTCTTGGAGGGGTACGGCTGGGAGTTCGACCGGGAACGAACCCTTCTCGATCCGGTCCCGTGGACCGAACACCATCTCGAGGCACATGCCACCGTGGCCCGTTCCAACGCTGAAACGGCGCCACGGGAGATGGGGGATGTACTGATCGCGGAGGCGGATCGGCTGGTCGCGGCGATCGGGGACGAATCAGTCGGGACGATGTACAGCATTGCGATGCGGCTTCCGGAATGAACTCGATCTCGTCACGTGGCGCGGGGATTCCTCGATACCGCCGCACTCACAGCCAGGGTGCGCGCGTCGCGTCGTCGGCGTCGCGGTCCTCCTCCGCCCGGGGATGATCCGCCGCGTCCTCCTCCGGATTCACCGTCTTCTCGCTCGGCTCCGCCGCCTCATCCGACGGAGCTCCGAAGGCCGCCGGCGCCCGATCGGTGTCGGCCGGATCGCCGCCGAGAACGGCTTCGGAGAGACTGCCATCCGCGATCGCGGACGGGATGGAACCCCCATTTCGGTCCGCCGGGAGCCACGCGGACGGGGCCCTCCCAGTCGGAACCTGATGTAGAGCCTCGGGTGCCTCCAGCGGATCGGTCACGTCGGGTGCACGCGGAGCGTCATCGGGACCGTGGTCGGTCGGGCCGCCATGACGTCCGATCGTGATCGCGTCCGGATCGGCGTTGGGGTCGTAGGCGAACAGGCCGGTGACGACTAGTACCGCCAACGCGATGGGCGCGTCCGTCTCGAGCAGGCCGAGGATGGGCAACGCGAGCACGCCGAGCGCGACCGCGGAACCGAATCGGAAGCGGTCGATGTCGACGTGTCCACGAAGCTGGGGAGCCGACAGCGCGACCGCGAGCGCGAACGCGACTCCGACCGCCGCCGCCGCCGCGCCGCGAGCGACGATCTCGGGATCGCTTGAGAACGCCAGCTCGGCGCCGGATGGTGAGACGCTCGCGACGAGACCGAGCGCGATGATGACGCTGGGGTTCGGAAGCACGTCGGCGACCTTCGAGGAGGCCGTCTTTGCGGCGACCGTCAGGATGACGAGCCCCGCGAATCGCTGGAAGATCGCGAGGTCGAGGAGCCCGGCGATCGTCGGCGCTATCGCGGCCTGGAGAGCGGCGATCGGGACGATGAGCGCTCCGATCACAAGCACTGAGCGGACCTGCTTGCGACGGGGGCCGTCCATCTCGGCGAGAATAACCGCCATCGTCGCGGAGCCGCCGAAGATCAAGAGCCCAGTCTCGACGATGCCGACGAACGTGGATAACGCGCCCGCCAACACGAGCGCGGGGAAGATCCCATCGATGAGCGGGAGAGCCATCACGGTGGCGAGCAGCCTGATCGCGCCGCCGACGCGCTCCTCTAACCGGAGCGCGATCGGATGCTGAGAGACGCTCATTCAGACTGGCAAGCCCTCACCGTGGGGCAAACGGCAGTATCCGGACGACCCACGATGGCCGAGACGAATTCGCGTGGCATCGAATCCGGAGCGGTCCGTACAGTCCCCAGTAAATGTAAATGTGCCGGGCTTCGCTATCGCGATCGGCCGTCCGGCAACACTCGTACTGGCGGGACTGTCGGAGTCCATACTAATGGATAGAGATGGATCGAACATAAACGTTGTGCGATCCCCGTTCACATGCCGGTGTATGATCGCCGGTATCCGTACGTGATCGTGACGTTTTCCCCGAGTTTTCGATCGTTCGTCCGGATCGTTCGGGTCGTCCGACCGCTCTCGAGATCCACGACCGAGAGTATCCATCGGTCGTGACTCCAAAACGGAGACCTGCCGATGGCGACTCGCAACGCTTTTGCTGGCGACGCCACGACGGTTTATATGGCGAAGGACGCTCCTATTGGCGGCCCGTTCTCCGAGAAGCTTCGAGTCCCCGAGGCGTTAACGTTCGACGACGTCCTGTTGCGACCAAAGGAAAGCCGCGTCGAGCCCGACGAGGCAGACGTCTCCTCACGCGTCTCCCGGAACGTCGAGATCAACATTCCCGTTCTTTCGGCGGCGATGGACACCGTCACCGAATCCGAGCTCGCGATCGCGATGGCCCGCGAGGGCGGACTCGGGGTGCTTCACCGAAACATGACCGTCGAGGAGACGGCGGCGGCAGTCGAGCGAGTCAAACGCGCACACGAACTCGTCATCCGTCGGGAGGACGTCGTAACGGTCACTCCGGAGATGACGGTCCGCGAGGCGGACGCGACGATGGAACGCGAGGGCGTCTCCGGCGCACCCGTCGTGAACGACGACGACGTCGTTTTGGGCATCATCTCGGGGACGGACATCCGTCCCTATCTCGAGGTCGGCGAGGAAGACGCCGTCCGCGAGGCAATGACCGACGAGGTCATCACCGCCGGCGAGGACGTGACCGCCCGTGAGGCCCTCGAATTGATGTACGACCACAAGATCGAACGCGTCCCGGTCGTCGACGAGGACGACCGGCTCGCCGGGCTCGTGACGATGCAGGGGGTTCTCCAGCGCCGCGAGCACGAACAGGCCGCTCGCGACGAGGATGGACGCCTGCTGGCCGGTGTGGCCGTTGGCCCCTTCGAGGAGGATCGGGCCGTTGCCGCCGACGAGGCGGACGTGGACGTGATCTTCATCGACTGTGCCCACGCGCACAATATGAACGTCCTCGAGTCCGCTCGTGCGATCAAGGAGGTGGTCGACGCCGACGTCGTCGTCGGGAACATCGGCACACGCGAGGCAGCCGAGGCCGCCGTCGACTTCGCGGATGGTGTCAAGGTCGGCATCGGACCGGGATCGATCTGTACCACTCGCGTCGTCTCCGGCGCCGGAATGCCGCAGATCACCGCGGTCTCCGAGGTCGCCGACGTCGCATCCGCAGAGGACGTCCCCGTCATCGCAGACGGCGGGATCCGCTATTCGGGCGACGCGATCAAGGCGATCGCTGCGGGCGCGGACGCCGTGATGCTCGGGTCCTATTTTGCGGGCACCGACGAGGCGCCCGGCCGCATCATCACGATGAACGGCAAAAAGTACAAACAGTATCGCGGGATGGGGTCCGTCGGCGCCATGCAGTCGGGCGGTGGCGATCGCTACCTCAAGGATGCCGACGAGGAGGAGGATTTCGTACCGGAGGGCGTCGAGGCCGCAACGCCCTACAAGGGCACGCTCGCCGAGGAACTCTATCAGCTCGTCGGTGGAATGCGATCGGGAATGGGATACGTCGGCGCGGAGACGATTCTCGGCGTGAAAGAGCGCGCCGAGTTCGTGCGCGTCTCCGCGGCGGGCCAGACGGAGGGGCACCCCCACGACGTGATGATCACGGACGAGGCGCCGAACTACAGCCCTGAGGAGTGATCGAGACGTCAGAATGGAGCGAAACCGTCCCCGCCCATCGAGGAAACCAGCGAAATCGGCCCACAAGGGGTATTTTGATATGCAAAGACGACACAACGTTTCAGTAAGCGACCTAGTCGCCAACTCGATGACCCATGAGTGAGGAACCCCCGCTCGTCCTCGTGGTCGAGGACGAACCTGATCTGGCGGATCTTTACGCCGCGTGGCTCGGCGACGAGTACCGCGTCCGAACTGCCTATGGAGGCCAAGAAGCGATCGACTCACTTTCGGAGGAGATCGACGTCATCCTCCTCGATCGACGAATGCCTGGCCTCTCCGGCGACGAGGTGTTGCAAGCGGTTCGCGATCGCGGGCTCGACTGTCGGGTCGCGATGGTGACCGCGGTCGAGCCGGATTTCGACATTCTCGAGATGGGATTCGACGACTATCTGGTAAAGCCCGTCACGAAGGAGGCGCTCCAAGAAACCGTCGAGGAACTGAACCGCCGGAGCCAGTACGACACCGACGTCCAGGAGTTCTTCTCGTTGGCCTCAAAGCGGGCCGTGCTCGAGTCCGAGAAGGGACGAGCCACCCTTGAGGAGAGCGAGGAGTACCGGAAACTCACCGATCGCCTCGACGAGCTTAAGAACTCACTCGATGATGCGATCACGAGTATGAACAGCCACACGGATTTCGAGGATCTCTTTCGGGAGTTCGAAACGGACGAGCCGGACAACATCGGGGAACTCGAGGACGGCTGAACTGCCGGTTCGTCCGCACCGATCGATCAGCAGTCTTAGTGGTCACCGACGAACGATACCGGTTCCTCCCAGGCGTCGCGCCCCGAGACGGTCCGTTGCGGGAAGGGAATGGAGATGTCCGCCTCGTCGAACCGCTCTTTGACGGACTGGACGTACTCGGCGCGCGTCGTCACGAAATCCGCTCGCGAGGGGTCCCCGATCCAAACGCGTGATTGGAGGCCGACGTAGGAGTCGGCAAGCTCGTTCAATCGAACCGAGGGCGCCGGATCCGCGAGGATATCCGGATGTGTTTCAGCCTCCTCGAGGATGATCTCGGTTGCCCGATCGATGTCGTCATCATAATCGATACCGAAAACGAACTTCAACCGAAGCGTGTCCTTCGCGACGGGATTTTTCACCACGTTATTCGTCAACTCGTAGTTCGGGACCGTCAGAAGCTCGTTGTCGAAGGTTCGAACGCGAGTTACCCGAAACGAGATGTCCTCGACGACGCCGTTGTTTCCGTTCCATTCCACCCAGTCGCCGATCCGAAACGGCTTATCGGTGTAGATGAACACGCCGGAGACGAAGTTCCGAATCACGTCCTGGAGCGCGAACCCGATCGCCAGCGTGGCCGCCGCCGCGATCGTCGCCAGCGATTGCAGAAAACTGCCGTATCCCGCGAACCCGAAGGCGACCGCGATCCCGCCGAAGAGCACGACGATCGAGACGATCTTGTTCAGTGGTTGCCGCGCGTGGGGGTCGAGTCCACGATTATCGAGCACGCGCTCGACGATCGGGGTGAACACGGCTCGATTGAGAACGAGTACGATGGCGATGACGGCAAAAAAGACGAGCGTCGAGACGACGGTGCCGGCGAACTCCTGGCCGAGAAACGGCGCCAGCGCGTCCTCAAGCGGTTGTATCTGCGCCACCGCCGGGTTCCTCATCGATGATATACCGCGGTGTTACCGCGTGTTTCGATGAGATCGGCGTTGACTTCCTCCGCGAGTTCGGTGGCCAGATCCTCGACGGTCGTCCCGCCCCGAGCCGACCGAAGGAACTTCACCTTCACGAGCGTTCGATCCGCGAGTTGGTCCGACAGTTCCTCGATCACGGCCTCGATCCCGCCCTTGCCGACCCAGACCGTAACGTCAACGTCGTGGGCCTCCTTGCGTAGTTCCTGATCCGACATATCACTACCCAGGAGCCGACACTAGTTGAAACTTGAGACTTGGAACCGAGACGTGTTCGGCCGGCACGAACTGCGATCGCCGGGTTAACGAAACGGATACCGATGCGTCGCGCCGCATTCGAGACAGCGAACGACGACGTGGCCGGGACGGGTCCGGACCCTGGCAGTGACGCCCGGACGGAGATAGATATCACAGGAATCACACGTCCGTCGTTCGAACTCCCGACCGGCGGGACACCGGTTTCGCTCGGCGATACGGCGGGCACGCCGAACGTACTCGCGGGAGCGATCGTACTCCTTGAGGACGACCGCTTCACGCGCGAGCGTCAGCAGGCGGTCGATGCGCTCCTCGGGAATCCCCATACGACATAGCTTCCGGCCCGCCTCAAAGGCGTTGCGAAGCATCGGGTCGGGAGATGGCGATGCGGCCGTCAGTCGGGAGGCGTCGGTGTGACCGTCGGATCGGAAGGTCGATCTGACTGTCGGATCGAGAACCATCGCCCATCGTCGACAAGAGCAGAACGATCGATCCGCTTCCGATCGGACCTTCAGCCCCGCGGGCCGACGTCCTCAGTCGTCCTCGATAGCCTGTGCGATCCGCTGGAGCTGACGGGTGACGTCACGGACCTCGTCGCGGAGCTGTCGGACCTCACGGACGAGTTCCTCGTTGCCCGCGCCCTCTTCGCCGCCGCGCTCGTCGGGACGACCGCCGGGACCGCCGCCCATGCCGCCGGGACCGCCGCCACCGGGACCACCACCCATCATGCCGGACATCATCTGTGCAAAGGGGTTGCCACCGCCGCCCATGCCACCGGGACCGCCGCCACCGCCCATCATCTCCTCGGGGCTGGGACGCTCGCCTTCGCCCTCCTCGCGTTCCTTCTCACGCCGCTCTCGGATCTCCTCGACCCGCTCTCGGAATGACTTTTCCTCCTCGGAGTCCTCGCTGGACTCGTTCGCGTCGACTGCATCGTCGCCATCGTCGACCGGTTCGTCATCAGCCATACCCGCGCTTCGGGTTCGTCTCCGAAAAGCGTTGTTGCTCGTCGTCGATCGACAGCGACCGCTGAGACCAGAGAGTACGGGGCCGGGCGATCAGGCGGCTTCGGCCTGATCGATTGCCTCCTCGATGACCGCGCGTGCTCGCGTGACGAGCGCGTCAACCTCGTCGCTTTCGGCGTACAGTCGGATGTATGGCTCGGTGCCCGACGGGCGCACGAGCAGCCAGGCGGCGTCCGGGAACTCGAGACGGACTCCGTGTTCATTCGAGACCGTCGCCTCCGGAAACGCCTCCGGAAGCGCACGATCGAGTCGAGCCATCACGGTTGCCTTCCGCGCGTCGGGACACTCGATGCTCACCTTTCGATAGGGTCGCTCGGTCACCGGATCGCGGAGCGTTTCGAGCCTGGACTCGGCGACGAGACGCGCAAACACCGCGGCGGAGCAGACGCCGTCCATCCACTCGCCGAACCCGAGGTGGGTGTGTTTCCACGGCTCGGCGGCGAAGACGACCCGGGTGGATCGTGGCGCGTTCGCGTCGAGGGTCGACTCCGCACGAACGCGTGCGATCCCCTCGTGGAGCGCACCGAGGCGGACTCGCTCGACACGTCCGCCCGCCTCGCGGACCCGCTCGTCGATCCGCCCGGAGGCATTCGGCGTCGTAACGACGACGGGGTCGTCGGCGTCGCTCGCGCGCGTGTAGCGCTCGGCGAGGATCGCGAGCACGGTGTCCTCGTGGACGATCTCACCGTCCGCGTCGACGATCACGATCCGATCAGCGTCCCCGTCATGGGCGATACCGAATGCGAACCCATGCGTCTCCCCGGTTTCCGATGGACGCCCTGGATCGTCGACCCCCGCGTTGGCGTCGGCGACGAACTCCCGCAGGTCCGCGATCGATTCGGGTGTCGGCTTACTTCCACGCCCCGGGAAGTGACCGTCGACGTTAGCGTTGAGCGTCACCACCTCAGCGCCAAGCATCCCGAGCACCTGCGGGGTTGCAAGCGAGGCCATCCCGTTGCCGCAGTCGACCGCGATCCGGATCCCGTCCGCGGGAGCACCGAACCCGCGAGCGTACTCGGCGACTGCCTCCCGATAATCCGAACGAACCTCGATCGACTCCGGAGTCGTCCACCGGTCCCACTCAGCCGGGCCGGCATCCCCGGCGACGCGCTCCTCGATGGCCGCCTCGAGATCGCGATCGAACTCGACCCCGTTCCGGAAGAGCTTGATCCCATTGTCGTGGGGAGGGTTGTGCGAGGCAGTGAGTACGATCCCGTACCGATCGCGGGCGGCATACGCGAGCGCGGGCGTCGGGAGAACACCCGCCCGGTATACCGTCGCTCCCGCGGAACTCGCACCGGCGGCGGCCGCGTCCGCGAGGGCCGGTCCGGTGACGCGTCCGTCCCTGGCGATCACTATCTCCGAGGGCGTCGATGCTGCGTGGTCCGTAACTGATTCCGTATCGTCCGCGGTGTCACGTTCGTTTCCGACGGGGGCATCCGCGATCTCCAGAGCCACGGCCCGACCGACGGCGAGTGCGAGATCCGGGGTGACCCGTGTTTCGGCATCTCCGCGGATCCCCGCGGTTCCGAAAAGCTCCATACGGCTCCTCCGTCGTCGCCGGTTATATATCTCGGCCGTTCGTTCCGCGCGTATGACCACCGAATCGGGAGCACCCGAGCGAAACGATTCCGACACGGATCGCATTCGGGCGCACGTTCACGTCTCCGGGCATGTCCAGGGAGTCTACTACCGGGCGACCACCCGCGATACGGCTCGCGAGCGCGGCGTCGACGGGTGGGTCCGCAACCGCTCCGATGGGCGCGTTGAAGCCGTCTTCGAGGGACCCCCGGACGCCGTCGAAGCGATGGTCGAGTGGTGTCACACGGGCAGTCCGGCGGCGAGCGTCGACGATGTGACCGTCGACTACGAGGAGCCGCAGGGGATCGAGGGCTTCGAGATCCGTCGGTGAGGTTCCGGGTCCGATCGCACTCAATCTCCCCGATTTCCAGGCTGCGTTGACTCCGGATCGCGATCAGATTCGACGGCGACCGTCGACTGGGTCGCTCGGCGAGGAGTCGTGATCGCCGTTTCGGTCCCGGTCCGCCACTCGTTCCTGGTCGTGGTCCGCCACTCGTTCCTGGTCCCGGTCCGCCACTCGTTCCTGATCGCGGTCCGTCTCTTGTCCTCCTGCCGGCTCTCGTCTCTGCTCTCGGCTTCCACCAGTCAACAGGTTTTGGTTCCCATCCTGCCCCGCATCCTCGCTCGGATGGCTGGTCGCCCGCTTTTCGATCTCGCCTTTCAGGCCCGTCGCGTCGAAGTCGTGATCCGGTCGGATCGCGACGAAATCCAGGAATCTCCGGGCCGAAAGGAGTTGGGCGGGAGTGTAGGCTGAAAGCGCTGCCTCGACGGCATCCCGCGGGCCGATGAGCGGTTCGAGGGAGGCCAGCGCGCTCGCGAGATCGTATGCGCGCGCGTCCTCTCGGGCGTCGCCATCGACGTTCGTCGCGTCGATGAAGTGGAGTTCGCCATCGAGTATCAACACGTTCTCCGCACGGAGGTCACCGTGGGCGAGTCCGGCGTCGTGAAGGGTCGCAAGCGCGTCGAACAGCTCGGGCGCGAGTTCGCGTTCGCGCTCCTCGTCGAGTTCGTCGAGTGGGCGAAACTCGGGGAGGTATTCGGAGACGAGGACGCCCATCCCGTCTACCTCGACGACTTCGATCGGTTCGGGCGCGTTGACGCCCAGATCGCGCATTCGTTCGGTCGCCTCCAACTCGTGGAGGGCCATCTCGTAAGGCGTTTCAAAACGCTCGAAGAAGCCTTCCGTCCCCGAGGAGAAGGCTCCGAGATTTCGGCCGGTGGTAAAAAGCGCGTGGACGAGCGTGTTCTGTCTCGTGATCACCTTCACGAACAGGTCATCGTCGATCACCATCGGCGTCGACAGCCAGTTGTCGGCGTCCAGAAATCGGACGTGAACCGTGTCGCGATCGTAGCGATCGGCGAGTTCGGTGACGACTCGTTCGATCTCGGGCCAGTCGATCCGCCCGCGCACGAGTCGTCGAAGCTCCATACGTGGGCAAGGGCGGCGACGCGGATAAATGGTCGTCCCCATCCAGTCGGAGTCCGCCCCGCCGCGTATTTTATACGACCCGTCGACCCAGACGTAGCCATGGACTTCGAGTTGTCCGCCGAACACCGGATGATCCGTGAGACGGTTCGGGAGTTCTGCGAGGCGGAGATCGCTCCGACCGCCCAGGAGATCGAGGACGAGGCTCGCTTTCCCGAGAAGGTGTTCACCCAGCTCGCTGATCTCGACGTGATGGGCGTGCCGATCGACGAGGCGTTCGGCGGCCTGGGCGGCGACCAGCTACTGTACGCGCTCGTCGTCGAGGAACTCGGCCGCGTCTCCGGAGGGATCGGACTCTCGTACGCCGCCCACGTCTCCCTCGGCGCGAATCCGATCGCGCGGTTCGGCACTGACGACCAACGCGAGCAGTGGCTACGCCCGCTTGCGGAGGGCGACGGGATCGGTGCGTGGGCGCTCACCGAACCCGAAAACGGATCGGACGCCTCCTCAATGGCCACCACAGCCGAGCGCGACGGCGACGAGTACGTGTTGAACGGGACCAAACAGTTCATCACGAACGCGACCGTCGCGAACTCGATCCTCGTGAAGGCCATCACCGATCCCGATGCGGGGGCAGACGGGATCTCCACGTTCATCGTCGATCCCGAGGCTGACGACGGGTTCGAGGTGACCACCGTCTGGGAGAAGATGGGGCTCAACTGCTCGCCGACTTGCGAGATCGTTCTCGACGATGTCCGGATCCCTGCCGATCGCCTTCTCGGCGAGGAGGGCGATGGATGGGACCAGGCGATGGAGACGCTCGACGGCGGCCGAATATCGATCGCCGCACTTTCGACCGGGCTCGCTCGTGGGGCCTACGAGGCGGCGACGGAGTACGCCGGCGAGCGCGAACAGTTCGGACGACCGATCGCGAAGTTCGACGCCGTCCGCGACATGATCGTGGACATGCATCGGAAGATCGAGCGCGCGCGGCTTCTCACCCACGAGGCAGCCTGGCGATACGACCGGGGAGAGCCCGTAACGCGGGCGTCAGCGCTTGCAAAACTCGATGCCAGCGAGGCGGCCCGCGAGGTCGCGGAGGACGCCGTCCAGGTGCTTGGGGGATACGGATACACGGAGGAGTTCGCTCCCCAGCGGTTCTATCGCGACGCCAAGTTGATGGAGATCGGTGAGGGAACAAGCGAAATCCAACGGCTCATCATCGGTCGCGAACTTGGGCTTTGAGATCGTCCTTGACAGCCCCCCGAGGAGTAGGCTCCGAGTCACTCCCGACAGTCGTGGGTTACGAGCCGGTTCGTTCCCGTTCCATCGGCCGGCTCCGGCCAGACCCGCCGTTCGACGTAGGTGATCCGAACGGACTCGATCGGCTCGCCGGTCCGCTCCTCGACACGGTCACAGAAATGTGCCGCGGTGGAGCGGGAGACGGCCGGATCGTCCTCGACGGAGATCGCGATCAGATACTTCCGCCACCGCGCGGTGGGATGGGTCTCGGCGACGTCCGGCGGTGGATCGGTCGTGACTGACGACCGGCCAAATCCGTCGAATCGCTCACCGCTTGCCGACTCGGCGTTGATCACGAACCAGCGATCGACGCCCGAGGGATCGGGTGCGAACATCTCCCAGCCATGGTCGGCCGGATCGATCCCGCCGTTCCCGCCGAGATCGACGTATCCGAGTGCGGCCACGTTCCACGCAAGCGACCCGACGAGTAAACACGCGATGAGGACGATCGGGACCGCACGGAGCACGCGTATGGCCATCGATCGAGAGGGATTGCTCCCGGAACGATCGACTGGTTGTTCGAAATGACCGACTGATTGCTCGGAATGATCAACTGGTTGCTCGGAGTGACCGCCCGACACCGACCGCCGGAGTGGAAGTATCCGGGTGACCGTCGTCTCGACTCGGTCCCACATGCCCGGACCGAAAAAGACGAGCAGCGAAACGAACGACACGAGCGGGAAGATCGCGATCGCCATCGTCACGGTCATGCCGAGATGTCCCCCTGCGATCCCCGCCGCAAGGGCCGTGCGTAGTCGTCCGGCGGCAAGAACGAGAAGCGGCGACACGACGAGCAGACCGAGCCAGAGGTAGTTGATCGCGGTCAACACGGGGGGCGACTGGGCGATCCACGGGCCCGCAAGGACGGTGAATTGGTCCATGCTGAAGGCGATCGCCGCTCCGTCTCCGGCGGCCCAGTGATCGCCTCGAAACTTGAAGATCGCATTCGAGACGTACACGAGCGTCACGTGAACGAGGAGAGTGACCGTCGCGAGCGAGGCTACTCGTTCCGGATCGTCGCCATCGGCGACGTCGACTCCGGTCCGGTCGTCAGCGCGGCCACCGGTACGTGTCGAATCGATCGACCACCGCGACCCGACCGGCAGAAACAACGACAGGGCTAGCAACTGCCACAAAAGCAGATCGCCGGAGTTGAGCACGAAGGGGTTTCGCGCCTGCAACGAGAGCGCCAATGCGAGCGAGACGGCGACGGCGATCCGGGTCCGGTAGCCGATGAGGAGCGCGAACGCCGCAATCGCCGCGAGCACGAAGAGGAACGCGACCCCGGCGGTCCCCGCGAGGGCCTCGGCGTGAACGTGCAGCGAGTACGTTGCAAGTGGCGGGTACGCGCTCGCGAGCGCCTCCCGCGAGAGCACGCCGGACTCCGTATAGAGCGCGGTCAGATCCCGACTCCGCATCAGGAGGTCGATCAGGATCACGGTCCCGAGCCCGATCCGGAACGCGGCGAGTCCGCGAGGATCGATCGCGGCTCGGCGACGGACGGGGGAAGCGATCCGGTCGATCGCGGCGTCAAGCCGGCGACGAGCGTGGAGGACCATCTATCCACGAACTATCGCGTTCCCGCGAATATGCTTTGTGGGGCCCAACGCAGCTTTGTGGAGTTTGACCAACACGGCTTTGTGGAGTTCGACCAACGCGGCGATCCCGAGTGCGGTCCGAAACCCGACGGTTCATGGTCCCCCAACGCCGACGGGGACGCGTGTATCGAACGGGTCATCTCGGCGTCTCGATCGCGGTTTACGCGCCGATCGGGGCGGGACTGTTCGTCGCCGGCGCCGATACGCTCGCAGTCCTCGCTGGCGCCGTAATGTTCTGGTTCACGATGTTACCGGACGTCGACCACAAACTCCCGATCGTCCCTCACCGCGGGCCGACGCACAGCCTCGTGTTCGCGGTCCTCATCGGCGGCGTGGGCGCGGCGACAGGAACGCTGGCCGCATCGGAATTCGGCATGACCGCCGCGATCAGTCTCGGGGCGTTCGGGTTCCTCCTCGGCCTCGCGACGGTCCTTGCACACCTACTCGCCGACGCCTTGACCCCCGCGGGCGTGCCGCTATTGTGGCCGATGTCCGGACGGACCTACTCGCTTTATCTGTGGGGGGCGGACAGCACGGTCGCAAACTACGGACTCTTCGTTGGCGGTGTGGTGACCGCGATCGGTGTCTTCGTGGTCGTCGCCCGTCTGGTTGGGTTCTGAGATCGCGATCGAGAACGTCCCGGATCGAAATCGATCGCAGCGACGCTCCTCGATTCGAGACCACACCGGGGCCGTCCCGCGGTCCGATCACTTATCACTCCTCCGGGCAGAGAACTGACCATGCCACAGATCCACCTCGATGAAGAGACGATCGAGCGCCTCGATGGTCTCCGCGCCGACGGAGAGGAGTACGACGAGTTGATCAATGAACTGATCAATATCTACGAGGTCGAGGAACTGACGCTATTTCACAGCGGCGACGCCGAGTGAGCCGGTCGGGTCACTCCTGGTAGGCGTTCCGAGTCTGCTCCCAGGATCCGGTCGACTCGAGGCGATCCTGTAACGCGTCGGCGTATTCTTGAACCAACCGCTCTGCCTCCGCGAGTCGATCGTCGTCGGCTCCATCGCCGAGACCGAGCGCGTTCCGAACCGCATCGAGAATTCCTCCGGATCCGCCGGCGGACCCGCCGCCACCCCCGCCGGCCGCGGGCATTCGCTGGCGGATGTTCTCGATCTCCGGCATCATCTGCGGGAGCTTCGAGGTGTCGGCGACGAGGCGGGCACGGTCAGGATCCTCGGGATGTTCGATTTCGAACTCCGTTGCGGTCATGATCAGGCCCCACTCCTGACTGGAAAACTCCGAGTCGGCGACGCGGTCGTTGAACTCCCGATCGACGGCCATCCGGTCTCCGACGATCGAGTCCATCCAATCGCTCATGGAAATCGATAGGCGGACGACTCAAAAGAACGTTGTGCTCGTCGACTTCGCGATCCCGGATGCGGATTCGAACGTGACGACGCGACGATATCCCCTTCGATGGCAGTCGATCTCCGCGCCACGTACCCCGCGGTTTCTTTAGCCATGGCGACCGAGTCGGGCGTATGATCCCCGACTGGCTGCCGCTCCATCGGTTGGTCATTCCGATCGCGTTCTGCCTCGCGTTCGCGGTCATTGTGGCGGTCGACCGCCCTCGGGGGTCCTGGGGGCGGAAGCTCCGATCGCGGCTCCTCCTCGGCGTTCCGTGGGGGACGATCATCGCCGTCGGAATCGTCATCTGCGTCTACCTGTTTGTTCAGCGGGGAATCGACGACCCGACCGATCCGGTCGTGATTCCGTTTCGTGCATGGTCGTACGTCTATCCGGAGGGAATGGTGCTTTCGGGACTCTCACACGCGAGTCTCAATCACGTCGTCGGAAATCTCCTGGCGACGCTCGTGGTCGGGAGCCTCGCCGAATACGCCTACGGTCACTTTCCGCGACGACGCGGAGCGATTTCCTTTCGAACGCTCGGCGAGAACCCCGTCTTCCGGGCGTTTCTCGTCGTTCCGGTCGCGATGATCGGCGGTGCCATCATCGCGAGCATGTTCTCGATCGGGCCCGTGATCGGCTTTTCAGGCGTCGTTTTCGCGCTGTGGGGGTTCACTCTGGTTCAGTATCCGCTCGGTTCGATCGTCGCGCTTGCGGGCGCCTCGCTCCTGAACGTTCTCTATCGGGCGTTTCGAAACCCGGTCGTCGAGGCCTCCGCTAACCCGTCCTACGGGGGACCGTGGTGGGCGAACATCTCGATCCAGGGTCACGCGATCGGGTTGATCCTCGGCGTCCTCATCGGGGCAGTCCTCGTCCGTCGGCGCGAACGACATGCCGCGACTCGGGGATCGATCGAACGCGAGAAGTGGACTCGACGGCCTGCGATCGTCGTCTTTACTGGCGTGTTGCTTTTCGCCTCCTCTCGGTCGCTGTGGGCGGTTTACTGGTTCCTCGGGAACGAACGATACGTGCTCTACCGGGCGATCGGGGTGGGCCTCATCGTGTTGTTGGCGCTGATAGTCGCGCTTGCGGCCGCTGGAGGTCGCGATCCGATCGTTCCATCGTGGGCAGTTCCGAATCCGGAGACGTTCCGGGAAGCAGTACGGTCGGCATCGCCACGAACGATCGGGATCGTGCTGTTGCTTTTCGGCTTCGGCGTGCTCGCGGGGCCCTCCATCGCACCGAATCTGAGCACCGTGAGTGACGAGGAGTTGCCCGGCGACCCGATCGAAGTGGAGGGCTATGAGGTGACCTACGCCGAGGACGTTCCAAACCAGATGGTGAACGTGATAGATATCGAGGCGTTCGATCGAACGACTCGGGTGAACACCTCGGGGGTGATCGTGAAAAACGCCGATCGCGGCATCTGGATCACCGCCGTCTCGCGGGGGAACCTCAAATACTGGGGGTCACGATCGGTCGAGATCGGCGGCCCCGGTTGGCGCGAGACGATCATCGCCCATCGAACCGGCTGGAAGGCGATCGGCACGGGGACGGCCTACCGCGTTGATCTCGAACACGCCGGCGATCGGCGAACGGCCTTCCGCTCGGATCCGGTCGAGGCCGAACCGACCATCGAGGGACGAACCGTCTCCGTCGCCGCAGTCGAGGGGGGATTCGAGGTCTCCGTGACTCGCGGAAATCGAACGAATTCGCGGACGAGTACGGAATCGAGAACGGAGACGGCACCACTTCCCGCGGAAAACGAGTCGGTCGAGTTACAGGGACTAACGCTCACGCGAGAGGAGCGTCGCATCTATGCGGAATCGAACGACACACGCGTTCGGGTGCTCGAACGGGAGCGATACGAAGGGCGCGAACGAAGCTAGGTGGCATCCGTCGACCGGGAGCGATCCCTCGGTCCGGACCACTCGATCCGGTAGACCTCGGTGTCGATCGTCTCGGTTTCGGCGTCGTGGTGTTCGAACTGGGCGTCGAGGTCGAACTCCGCTGCGAACGCGTGAGTCACCTCGCCGTCATGATCGGACGCGAACGACCGAAGGAATGCCTCACTACCGGCGTTGTGCACCGAATAGGACACGTCAGCGATCTTGCTTGCGGTCTCCAGGAACCCACGATCGGCATGGCGATGGCCGTGTTGTGCGCCGAAGGGGGGGTTCATCAGGACGGTCGTTTGCTCCGTCGGGCAAAGGGGGGCCCGGGTCGCGTCCGCCCGGATCCAATGGACGGGCGCGTTCGTCCCGACACGTCGCTCGTTCCCCCGGGCGGTCTCTATCGGGCCGGCGTCGATCTCGACGCCGATCACCCGCGCGGGTCCACGGAGGGCGGCCGCCAACCCGAGCATGCCGGTTCCCGTCCCCAGATCGACGACGGTCCGACCCTCGATGTCACCCTGGAGGTCGGCGAGATGGACGACGTGGGCAGCAAGTTCCGGCGGGGTGGGATACTGTTCAAGCGACGCGTCCGGCCGCTCGAAGCCCACGACGACCCCGAGTTTCGTCGCCAGGGAGCGTTTCGAGGCCATACCTCACCCGCCGATCGTCGAGTCGCCGGTCACTCGGAACGTAACTCCCTCTCTCGATGCGCGCTCTGAAAGCGCCGCGAGTGCGGGTTCGACCCGGTCGGGAGCCTCGATCTCGTCGACGGTGACCTCGATCCGACCGACACCGAGGAAGGCCGCAGCGCGGACGAAGCCCCGAAGCCTATCGGCCTCCTCCTGGGTGGCAATCGAACAGTCCTCGGCAAAACATGCCGTAACGGCGAGACCAGCGGGTTGATACCCCCGCCGTGACAGCTCGCCTTTCAGATCTCGGAGATATTCGGGAGCGGTGCTCTCGAGGTCCTCGCCGTCGATAACGACGGGATCGACGTCCGCGGGTCGACACCCCGTGATCGGTCCTTCGACGGCAGCGGAATCGGTGGTGCTCATGCACGGACATATTCTCTGGTTATACATATATCTTTGTAAATGTTTGGTGGTAATATCCCATGGCGGAATCGGGGGAAGATGGCGATCAAACTCCGACGGACAAGAAATCCGTCGCTTCGATCGTGAGGTAGCTCTCGAATCCCGACAGGGGCTTTCCTCCGGCGGCTCCGGCACACAGGGACGACGACGTTCGGGACGTAGCAGGGGTCATTTATCATCACCCTGTCACCAAGGTTTAAATACACCACTGACCACAAACCTTATAATGGAACGTCCGAGCAGACAGCGACAGCAGGAACAGGACACCGAACAGGAGGCCGACGAAACGCTGTCTTGTCCGGAGTGTGGATCTGCGGAGATTGTCACGGACGCCGACCATGAGCTAGTGTGTGATGACTGCGGGTTAGTTATCGACGAACAGCAGATCGACCGGGGCCCCGAATGGCGGGCGTTCAACCACTCCGAACGGCAATCGAAATCTCGAGTGGGCGCGCCGATCACGGAGACGATGCACGACAAGGGGTTGACGACGACGATCGACTGGAAGGACAAGGACGCCTACGGTCGATCGCTTTCCTCCGAGAAGCGGTCACAGATGCATCGGTTGCGCAAATGGCAAGAGCGCATTCGCACGAAGGACGCCGGCGAGCGGAACCTGCAGTTCGCGCTCTCGGAGATCGATCGAATGGCTTCGGCGCTCGGCGTCCCCCGGTCCGTTCGGGAGGTCGCCTCGGTGATCTATCGCCGCGCACTCGACGAGGACCTCATTCGCGGGCGGTCGATCGAAGGCGTCTCCACCTCCGCGCTATATGCCGCCTGCAGACAGGAGGGAATCCCCCGATCGCTCGACGAAGTTGCGGAGGTTTCACGCGTTCCCCAAAAGGAGATCGGCCGGACCTATCGGTATATCTCCCAGGAACTCGGCCTCGAACTCAAGCCGGTCGATCCGAAACAGTTCGTTCCCCGATTCGCCTCCGCACTTGACCTCAGCGAGGAGGTCCAAACGAAGGCAACGGAGATCATCGACGTCTCCGCCGAGGAAGGCCTGCTCTCCGGGAAATCCCCGACCGGCTTCGCCGCCGCCGCGATCTACGCCGCCTCGCTTTTGTGCAACGAGAAGAAGACTCAACGGGAGGTCGCAAGCGTTGCGCAGGTGACCGAGGTCACCATCCGCAACCGGTATCAAGAGCAGATCGAGGCGATGGGCTTTCGATAGCGGAGACCGCTTTAGGATTCTGCGGTCGCGAGGAATACGACGATCTCCCGGTTCCACAGGCCGAGCCGGACCGTTCTACTCTCGTGATCGGGAAGCCGCTCGGAAAGCGATCCCTCATGGGCCGGTTCCGCCAGTACGACGGCCGGCTCGCCGTCCAAATAGTTCGGTTCAGCAACGCTGGCCGTCTCGGCGCCGGTCCGTTCGACGTACCACGCCATCGGTAGCCGCTCGCGGAAGGCATCACGGTCCGTCTCTGTGTCGATCGGCGGGCGATCGAGGACCGATTCGTCACTCACCACGTAGGACTCGCCGACCCAGACGATCCGTTCGTTCCGAGGCGCCGCGCGCTGGAGCGATGCCTCCATCTCCCCGACGAGCGGTTCGAGATCGTCGGCCGGCTGGCCGTACTGTCCGAATCGATCGTCGGGGGACGGGTTCGTTCCGACGTCATCGAGGAGCACGACGGCGCCGTGTATCGCGACCGCCGCGAGAAGGAGCGTCGCTATTGCGGTGCGTGCGGCACGACGATCCCCGTCACGTTCACGGCGGCCGTATCGATATATCGCCGCCACCCCGACGCCGGCTGGGATCGATGCCGGAACGAGGACGTGAACAAGCGTCCAGGGCGCGGACACCGTCGCGACGACCGGGTACCCGATCACTCCGAGCCCAGCCCACGCCGATGCGAGAAGCACGACCCGCCGGTGTCGGTGCTTTGCCGGCGCGATGAGCCCGTATCGGTCCGCAAGAAAGCCGGCCAACGCGACCACGAGGAGGGGCCCCGAGGTGACGACGGCCGTTCCGATCGCATCCGAGAGAAACGGGAGTAACTCGGTCCCGGCCCGGCCGAGCACGCGAACACCGAGGAACGCCGCCACGGGCTCGCGCACGGTCTGCCGAGTGAACGCGATCGGATCTCCAAGCGAACTCCACACACCGCCGCCACGGGGAGCAAAAACGACTATCCACGTCCCCAAGAGCACGAAAACCGCACGCGCAAGCGGCGTCGCTCGCTCGACGAGCCACTGACCGGTCGCAGCGACGCCGGCGGCGAGCCCTCCGGACGTGCCCTCAATGCGGCTGTGGTCGGCAGCGACGAGCGACGCCGCGATCACGAGCACGAGCGTCGCGACGGCGAATCCCGAAAACCCGACGGCGATCACCCACGCTGCGACGCCGGCATAGAGGTATCCATCGTTGACGTCGATGTCGCCCGTCCACCGATGGAGCCAACCGACGGCGAAAAGCGCTGCTCCCGCGGCGAGAACGTCCCCGCGCAGGAAGCGACTGTAATGAACGAAAAGCGGTGTGAATCCCAAAACGACCGCGACCGCGATCGTCTCATCGTCCCGGAGCCGGTCACGAAAGGTGAGTGCAGCGGCTGGTAGCAGGCCGGAAAGGATCGCGACCGGAACTCTCGCGACGAAGTCACTCGGCTGGAACGCGGCGAGGACCCGTCCACCGATCAGGTACAAAAGCGGCCCGCCCGCGACCGGCCGATACTCGTGGACGCCGGTCTCGACGTACCGAAGCGTCCAGTAGCCGACCCGAGCCTCGTCCCAGTGGAGGGGACGGTCGCCGAGTCCGACCACCCGAAGGAGAATGGCGACCGCGACGATGGCGGCCACGCTGGTCCGCACCCGGACCGGATCGTTCGACATACCGGTGGTCTCGTCCTCGTGTGGCAGGAACGTTTCGGTTCACTCGTCGCGATCGATCCCGTCCGCCGACTCCGCCGGCCCCGCCGAAGCGAACGACTCGAAGACGTCCCGGTGGAGCGATTCACAGACCCGATCCGCCAGCGTCTCCAGGTTCCGCGTGTCCGCCCGGTTGTAGGAGACGAGCGTCTCAAGCGCCTCGTCGTCGCCGCGTTCGTACTCGTGCCACAGTCGAACGGCATCGCGTCCGGACAGATCCGGGCGATCTCGGCGAATCCCGATGTCGGTCTCGATCGATTTGAGCCCGCCGGAGAGACCGAGTCGGCGACACGGGTACATGAGATCGAGGTGGGGCGTGTCGACGTTGATGTCGAGTGACGTCTCGAGGAAGGGTACATCGAAGCGCGCGCCATTGAACGACGCAATAAGCGACGCCCCCGAGAGGCGCTTGCGGACCGCCTCCCCGGTCAGGTCCTCACCGCGGACCAGGGTCGTCGTCTCCCCATTGTGATGAAAGCTGACGGTCGTTACCCGGTCTCGGTGCTCGTCCAGGCCGGTCGTCTCGATGTCGAAAAAACACGTCTCCGATCGGAAGTCCTCGTAGAGCCGCCATCGCTCGGAACCGGGGAACGCGTCGTCGAAGAACCGGGCGTTTCTCTCCGCGAGGTGATTCCGGGCGTGGTCAATGAACGTCTCGATCCGCTCTGCGGTCGTCGATCCGACGCCCGGAACGTCGATCGAGGGGTCGAAAGCGTCCCAGTCGGTGATCCCCCGCTCCCATAGTCGTCGTTCCGTGGCCTCCCCGACGCCGCGAACGGGGATGAAGCTGTTCTCGATGCGCACGTCTCCACTCCAGCGTTCCGTCCCCTTGAAACTCGCGACGTGCCCGCCGACCTTACTCGGCGGTTCGATCGGGGACCGGATCCCCGTCATCGATCGTCGAGTCGCCTCCAACCGGCACATTCGCTTCGCTATCGGGGGCGTCCTTCCACTCGCCAAGTCCCGAGGGATCGAGGTGGACGTGTGCATCTCCGACCTCCGGAACGTCCCGAATCCGGGTGATGAGTTCCGTCTCCAGGTCGTGGGCTTCCCGAAGCGTCATCTCGCCGTCGACCTCGGCGTGGACCTCGACCTCGATGTCGGTCCCATCGTAGAACACCCGCAGGTCGTGGACCCCCTCGACGGCCGGATGGGAACGCAGGGATCCGCGGATCCGATCGTAGTCCTCATCGGGGGGCGCAGCGCCTACCAGATAGGTCACGTTCTCGCGGGCAATCTGGATCCCCTGATGGATGACGAGAAGACTGACGAATCCACCGGCGATCGCATCGAGGGATGGGACGCCAAGAAGGACCCCGAAGACACCGACGACGGCCGCAATGGACGTGTAGATGTCGTTGAGGCTGTCGATCATCAGCGCATCGAGCGCGGACGACCCCAGATCGACATTCACCCGCATCGTGTATCGATACAGCAGATACATATCGGCGATCGAGAACCCGAGTGCGCCGAGCAACGCGACATCGAAGACGACTTCGGGTTCGCCGATCAGCGCCGTGACGGATTCATAAAACAGGTTTCCGCCGAGCAAGACGATGATCGACCCAACGAAAAGCGCGGTCAACGGCTCGATCCGCTGGTGGCCGTGTGGGTGGGTCTCGTCGGGATCGGTGTAGACCGACCCGCCCCACACGAACACCACGAGACTCGCAACCAGGTCGGCCACGGAATGGGCGGCGTCGGCAACGAGAGCGACGCTTCCGAACGTGAGGCCGACCGCTCCCTCGACGACGATCTTCACCGCGTTTCCGAGAACGTTGACCCCGGCCGCACGCTTGAACCGCCGTCCCTCGCTCGTCATACCTCCACTCGGGGACCGGGCGTTCTTAAGCGATCGCGTCTCACTGCGTCCCGCTGCCCGTCTCTATCCCAATTGACGGCGGCTCCCCTTTGGAATCCGCGATCGCAACTCGCCATGGAGATAGAGCCCGACGCCGATCGGCTCCCGGCCGCCGGCGATCTCGTGGGCCGCGATGAGGTAGCCCCAATCTCCCTCCCACCGGTCGATCGGTTGGTCCTCGCCGGCCAGAAACGCCTCCGCCTCGTCGGGTTCGAGTTCGATCACGTTCCGGCTCGCGTGTCGGCCGAACCGTGAGACGGCGCGGGTCGTGGGCTTCCAGTGTTCCTGACGTGTCCGCAGAAACGTCATTCCAAGCGCCTCGATCCGGGACGGATTCGTGGCCTCGCCGGCGTACACCCAGACCTTCCCGGCGCCTTTCACGTAGAACGCGTAGGGTTCGAGGACGGCCGGCGGGATCCCGAATCGTGTCTCCCACCAGTCGATCACCTCCTCGCGCGTTGGTCGTCCGGGCACGGTTCGATCGTCGGCGGTCGCCGGGAGCCGGTCGAACCGTTGACCGACGTTCGTCGGTGAGTCGTCGGTCATGTCGCGGTCACCTCCTCCGATCGCCGTTTTGAGTTCTCGTTGGCCTCCCTTTCGCCGTCGGTGACGCGCAACTTCGCACAGAAGAACCCGCCGGTGTCGTTGTGGTGTGGGTAGACCCGGTGGGCCTTCTCCATCGCGTCGTCGAATCGTTCGCCCTCCCACTCCGTGATTCCTGGTTCCGTTCGGATCGGGAGATCGAACTCGACGAGTTCGCACGGTTCCGTCTCGAGAACGTGCTGGAGGACCGCCTCGTTCTCCTCGGGGGCGAAGGTACACGTGGAGTAGACCACGGTGCCGCCCGGCCGAGTCGCCTGGACGGCGCGTGCGGCGATCCCCTTTTGCACCCCCGCAATCGCCTCGACGTGTTCGAACGTCCACTCATCGAGGACGTCCGGATTCTTCCGACAGGTCCCCTCACATGAACAAGGAACGTCGACGAGCGCGTGGTCGAACGCCTCGAAGGGAAACGGCGAAAGCGAGAGATTGCGGGCATCCTGATTGCTAACGGCGACGCTCGTGGTCCCGAGTCGCTCCGCGTTATGTCGTAATGCCGAGAGCCGTCCGAGGTTGTTGTCATTTGCGACGACCGTCCCCCGATCGTCCATGTCGGCCGCGATCTGGGTGGTCTTGCTTCCCGGCGCGGCACAGGCGTCGAGGACGCGATCGCCCGGTTCCGCTTCGAGCGCGAGGGCCGGCAGCGTCGAGACCTCCTCTTGGCCGTGGATCCAGCCGTGGACGTACGGCCAGTTCGTCCCCGGACTTCCGTCGGGAAGTCGCAGGAGTCCCTCGTGCCAGTCGACCGGATCAAACGTGACGTCCTCCTCCCGAAGCGCTCGTCGAACCCGATCGGGGGTCGCCTTGATCGTGTTCACACGAACGACGGACGGAAGGGAGCGATCGCACGCCGCGAGGAACGCTTCCTCGTCGTCGACGAGCGGTACATACCGCTCGAGTGGATTCATACTGCCCATTCGGGGACGTCGGATTTGTCCATTTCGACTCACGGTGGGGACGCTCATCGCCTCGAACGCGCGGTTGCGTATAAGGGGATCCGCCCGAAACGATCGTCCATGGCACGGATCAGCGTTCTTGAGGACGATCTCGAACTGGATTCCCCGTTCCTCGTCGAAGGGCTACCGGGAATCGGTCTCGTCGGCAAGATCGCGGCCGATCACCTCGTCGAGACGTTCGAAATGGTGCACTACGCGAACGTCCACTGTGAGGGCATTCCGCCGGTGGTGAGGTATATCGAAGACGACCCGCAGCTTTCAACCCCCGTTCGTATCTACGCCGATCCGGGCCGGGATTTGCTCGTCCTCCAGAGCGACGTTCCGATCGCCCCGTCGGCCGCCATCGAGTTTGCCGACTGTCTGTCGGGATGGTTCGACGACCGCGGCGTCACGCCGGTGTACCTCTCGGGACGTCCCGACAACAAGGGGCCTGCGCCGCCGTCGGTATACGGGATTGCCGCCGGCGAGGGCGGAGCGCACCTGGAACGCGTGGGAATGGATGCGCCCACCGAAAGAGGACTCGTCAGCGGACCGACCGGCGCGCTACTTTCACACGCGGTCGAACATGGCGTCACCGCGGTCGGGTTCGTCGTCGAATCGGATCCGCAGTTTCCCGATCCCGAGAGTGCCCGCGCGCTTCTCACCCACGGCATCGGACCGCTGGCGGACGTCGAGGTACCGACGGACGAACTCGTCGACCGGGCCGACGAGATCCAGCGTGCGAAAGAACAACTCGCCCTCCGCATGCAGGATCTCGAGGAGGAAAGCACCGAGGCGCATCCGCTCCGGATGTATCAGTAGGTGTCGACGGCCACACGCACCATCAATCCCGTCCGCCCGCTTCGTTTCCTTCAGTCGCCTCCAACTCGTTCAGGATCGGCTGATACTTGAGTTGGATCTCGTCCCACTCCGTCTCCGCGTCGGAGTCGACGACGATCCCGACGCCGGCAAAGAGGGTAGCTTGTGAGTCGTCGGCCACTGCCGAGCGAATGCCGACGGCGAACGTGCCGTTCCCCGCGGCGTCGAACCACCCGATCGGCGCCGCATACCACCCGCGATCGAACGGCTCCGTCTCCCGGATCGTCGACAATGCCGCTTCGGGCGGAAGCCCGCCGACCGCCGGCGTTGGGTGTAACGCCTCGACGAGCGCCAGCACGTGGGTGTTTCCTTCAAGTTCCGCCGTGATCGGCGTGTGGAGATGTTGGACCGTCGCAAGACGTTTGACCCGTCGATCGCCGGCGGCAATCGAGGCCGCAAACGGCGACAGCTGATCGCGAATGGCGTCGACGACGAGTTCATGTTCGTGGACGTTCTTCTCGTCGGCGGATAACTCGGCGGCGAGCCATTCGTCCTCCTCCGGGGTCTCGCCGCGACCGGTGGTGCCTGCAAGCGCATCGGTTTTGACGGTTCGACCGCGCATCGAGACGAGCCGCTCCGGGGTCGCCCCGAGAAACGCGGCCCCGTCCGTGCTGGCCTCGACGAGGAACGGGTAGCAGTTCGGATGGCTCTCACGGAGCCGTTCGATCGTTGCGCCCCGGGAGAGTTCCCCCCGAAGCGTGGCCGCCAGGGCCTGTGCCAACACGACCTTATCGAGTTCGCCCTCGCGGATGCGGTCGATCGCTGCCTCGACGCCGACGCGCCACTGCTCGCGTGTTGTGGTCCGACCGAGTTCGGCGATTCCGGGGCGTTCGGGACGGTTCGATCGGGGACCGTCATCGAGCCCGTCGAACGTCTCCGTGGCCCGATCGAGTCGCTCCTCGACGTCCGCGGCGTCCGCATCCGGCTCGAGAGCGTTGACGGTGAGCCACGTCCCGTTGTCCGCATAGGTGACCTGCACCCGCGGCAGAACGAAGCGGGCCTCCGGAAACGACTCCCAGGGCGCCCCATCGGTCGCGTTCTCGTGAAAGGCGAACCCGCCGAACAGCCGCGGGCAGGCGGCCTCGGTCCCGGCGTGAACGTCACCCGAGGCGAATACCGCCTCCGCCGTCTCGCGGATCGACTCGAATCGATCGGGACCCGAGGCGGTGAGCGTGGCCGCGCTCCCGCCGGCGACGACGGTCGCCTCCGCCGGCGCTCCCCAGACGGTTCGTGGGCGAGGAACTGCCTCGAAGGCCGCCCGAAATCCCGGCTCCCGGATCCGGCGGGTGCGGCTCACGAGCCGCACGGCGTCGGCGGCGGGTGAGGGATCCATCGACACGTCCTCGGGGAGCGAGGGCCTTTATCCTAACTATACCGCTCCTCACACCAGGGGTTCGCGGTCCCCGAGTAGCCGCGCTTCTCCCAGTAGCCGCGCTCGGGTTCGGTGAGAAATTCAACGCCAGTCACCCACTTTGTCCCCTTGTAGGCGTACTTGTGTGGGGTGACGACGCGGACCGGCCCGCCGTGGTCGGCGGGCAGATCGTCGCCGTCGAGCGCGTGGGCGAAAAGCACCTCCTCGCGCGAACAGTCGGCAAGCGGGAGGTCCGTCGTGTAGCCATCGAGCGCGTGAAACAGGACGTGGACGGCGTCATCATCCACGCCCGCACGCTCCACGATATCGGGAAACGGGATTCCGGTGAACATACAGTCGAACCGGCTCCAGCCGGTCACACAATGGAAGTCCTGTTTCTGAGTGACCGAGGGAAGATCGCGAAACTCATCGAGATCGTAGGTCAGCCGGCGGTCGACGGCGCCGTACACTTCGAATCGCCACTCGGAAGGGTCACAGGACGGCGTCTCGCCCTTCGAAAGCACCGGAAACCGATCGGTGCACCGCTGTCCCGGGGGGAGGCGCTCGTCTCCGTACTCCCGGTAGAGATCCGTTACGTCGTCGGTCATGGCGACCGTTCGAGTTCGATTCACCTAGGGTTACCGACTCACCGAGGTATTTTCTCAGAAACATAACCCTTCTTCGATATCAAAAACAGAAATTTAAACGATCGCTCATTCGATTTTTCAGATTCGGAGAGTGCGACAGTAGATTTATATATCCCCTCCAATAACGAGCGAGTAGAGAATGCCGAAAGTCGAGATAACGATCCCGGAGCATCTGGAGATGCAGATCGCCCAGATGGTAGAACAGGGCGAGTTCCTCAACCGCGAAGAGGCGATAGAGGAACTGCTTTCGACCGGGATCAAGGCCTACAAGACGAGCGGACCGACCGATGAGGAGGAGGGCCCCGGATTCGAGGACGAGGGGATGATGGGCCACGAGGACGAGTACGTCTTTTGACCGCGACCGGCGTTCGATCTCGTGCGGTTCACGACTCGACGCTCCTGTTTGTACCGCTATCGTCCCGTCTGGAGGCCGATATCGCACCGTCCATGAGAGGGATCGCCAAAAACCCTTAAACCGATCTCCGCCCTAATGGATGTATGCACAAAGAAGAGCTTTTAGAGCTTCACGAGCAGATGGTGACGATCATGGAACACTTCCGCGAGCGCGAGGACGTCGATCCGGAGCTGTTCGAGCCGTACGAACAGCTCGACATCGACCCCTCCCATGTGCACAAATCCAAAAGCGAGCACAAACACGCGGTCTTCGTGCTCGGAAACGCACTCGCCTCGGCGATGAGCGAGGACGAGTTCTCGGCGGCCGGCCGCGTCGGCAAGCGGATGCAGGAGCTTGCCGAGGACGCCGAAGGCAAGATGTAAGCCTCGCCGGAGGTCGAACGAAAACCCGAGGTCGGATCGCTTGCAGGCCGTGATCGAGCGTCCTCTCGTCCCGATCCGAAGACGAAAGCGACCACTTCAGTCTACGAAACGCAGTTTCTTCTGGGGAGCCCGCTGACGGATATGAAACCCCGAAGTGCTCTCCTCGCGATCGGATCGTCGATAGCCGCGGGATCGGTCGCTGCCGCCGGCTGCCTCGTGCCCACCGGGGAAACGCCGGCGGGAGACGGAACCGGCAATCGCGGCGGTGGGGCCGGTGATGGGATAAACGGCGACGGTGATGAAAACGGCGACGGCACCGCTCCGTTCGCAGGCGTCGGGTGCCCCTCCTTCGAGGAGAACGCACGCGTTCCGGATCGTCGGGTTCGTCGACAAGGAGTCCGAGGATCCAAGCCGTATCGAGTACGTGGTGCTGTTCCAGGGCAAGTGATATCCCGGATCCGAACGGGGAACCATCCGCCGGGCAAGCCTCAAGACCGGCGGCGTGAAACGTCCCGGCATGAACGAGCTCGCGGGCATCGATCTCACCGTCCGTGCGGCCGCAAAGCGGGACGCGGGGCGGGGGATCGCCCGACTGCCGGAGGACGCGAGACGCGATCTCGGCGTCCTCAGTGGCGATACGATCCGTATCGAGGGCGAGGGGTCGACCGTGGCGAAGGTGTGGCCGGGGGGTCCCGACGCCACGGCCGGATCCGTCCGGATCGACGCCGACACTCGCGCGAACGCCGGCGTCAAGGTCGGCGATACGGTTAGCGTCGCACCGGTCGCCGTCGAGGACGCCCGATCGGTGACGCTGCGTGCACCCGTATCCAAGTCGGAACTCGATATCGACGAGGCCTCCTTCGAACGATCGCTCTCGCGCGCGCTTCGTGATCGGCCGCTCACCGCCGGCGAGACCGTCCACGTCGAACGCCTCGGAGGGCTCCGCTTCGAGATCGTCGCGACCGATCCGGACGGAACCGTTCGGGTGACTGACCGGACGGAGCTCTCGATACGGACCGGAGAATCCAGCGATGTGGTTGCGGACAGTACTGGGCGTCGCTCAGCGCCAGCAGGCGGGGAGTCCGACGGCTCTCGAACGGACGAGCAAGGTGCCGAACGCAGTGCCGCAAGCGAGGCTGGCGAGGCCGGCGAAACGACGACACCAGCGACGCGGCGAACTGGTGCGACCTACGAGGACATCGGCGGCCTCGACGAGGAACTCGATCTGGTCCGAGAGCTGATCGAGCTGCCGCTTTCGGAACCCGACATATTCAGCCGTCTCGGCGTCGATCCACCGAAAGGGGTCCTGTTGTACGGCCCGCCCGGGACCGGGAAAACGCTCATCGCGCGGGCGGTGGCCAACGAAGTCGACGCCGAGTTCATCACGATCGACGGCCCCGAGATCACCTCAAAGTACAAAGGGGAAAGCGAAAAGCGGCTCCGGGAGGTCTTCGAGCGTGCAAACGAGGAGGCACCCGCGATCATATTCTTCGACGAGATCGACTCGATCGCGGGCAAACGTGACGACGGCGGCGATCTGGAGAATCGAGTCGTCGGACAGCTCCTCTCACTCATGGACGGGCTCGATGCGCGCGGCGAAGTGATCGTCATCGGCGCAACGAACCGCGTCGACGTCCTCGATCCGGCCTTACGTCGCGGCGGTCGTTTCGATCGGGAGATCGAGATCGGCGTCCCCGGGGAGGCCGGACGCCGGCAGATCCTGGAGGTACACACGCGCCGGATGCCTCTCGCTGCCGACGTCGATCTCGGCCGGATCGCCGGGCGGACCTACGGCTTCGTCGGCGCGGATATCGAGAGTCTCACCCAGGAGGCGGCGATGACGGCCCTACGTCGCACCCGAGACGCGGGAGAATCGCTTGAGGGCGTCGAGGTCACGCGAGCAGACTTCGATCGGGCGCTCTCGGCGGTCGAGCCGAGCGCGATGCGCGAGTATATCGCGGAGACGCCTGAGACGACCTTCGCGGACGTCGGGGGACACGAAGAGGCGAAACGGCGGCTCGAACGCGCGGTCACCTGGCCGCTCAGCCACGCGCCGCTTTTCGAGGCGGCGAACGCCGACCCGCCGACGGGGATCCTGTTGTATGGACCGCCGGGAACCGGCAAGACGCTTCTCGCCCGGGCGATCGCCGGCGAGAGCGGTGTCAACTTCATACAGGTGGCCGGGCCGGAGCTTCTGGATCGCTACGTCGGCGAGTCCGAGAAGGCCGTCCGGGAGGTGTTCGAGCGCGCTCGGCAAGCCTCACCCACCATCGTCTTCCTCGATGAGATCGATGCCGTGGCGACCGCCCGCGGCGAGGGCGCCTCGGGCGGGGACAGTTCGGGCGTCGGCGAGCGGGTCGTCTCACAACTGCTCACCGAACTCGATCGGGCCGCCGAAGACCCGAACCTCGCGGTGATCGCGGCGACCAACCGCAAGAATGCGCTCGATCCGGCGCTGCTTCGTCCCGGTCGGATCGAGACCCACATCGAGGTCCCCCTCCCCGACCGCGGCGCTCGCGAGGAGATCCTCCGTGTCCATACGCGGGAACAGCCCCGAAGCGACGACGTCGACCTCGACGCAGTCGCCGAGGCCACGGAGGGACTTTCGGGAGCCGAACTCGCCGCCGTCTGTCGTGAAGCCGCGCTCGCTGCGATCGAAGACGTAGCGGAGACACACGGCGAGGACGCGGCCGACCATCCGGAGGCTGTCGAAGTGACGGCCGACCACTACGAGGCAGCCATCGCGGCGATTACCTGAATACAGGCGCTAAGGCCCCACCCTCAAGGAGCACCGTAGTCCGCGAAGCGGACAAGGAGCGCAGTAGGGTGGGGAGGAAGTCACCGGTCCAAAAGTGATGTTTCACCGATTCGAAAGACAGGTTCGGTTCGGGAGATGGCGAAATCAGGACGTCACTGGCCCGCGGTCGAGACGATCTTCACCACGTCCCCCTCCGAGAGCGTGTGATCCTCGCCGATCCGACGGTTCGACCGTGCGTCGATCGCATGGAGGTATCCCTCGCCGATGTCGGTGTGAACGGCGTACGCGAGATCGCGCGGCGTCGATCCCTGCGAAAGCAGGACGGCGTCCGGGAGGACGTTCCCCCGTGCGTCGGTCCATTTCGAGGCATCTTGGACGGGATAGGCCGTGAACCGATCGAGTCGATCGTAGACCGCTCTGTCGAGTGCCGACTGGATGCCAGTGCCGTCGAACTCCGCCATCACCTCTCGAACGGTTTCGAGTCCCTCCCGCTGTGCGTCCGTGAGATCTGCGCGGATCTCGAAGTCCTCGTCGCCCGGATCGTAGTCGATCGCGCCCGACTCCGCCGCGCGTCGCAAGGCGAGTTCGCCGTCCGCGGTCGCAAACACCACCGATCCGTCCGCCTGCGTCCGGAGTCGCTCGAGATTTTCCGGCGGGGCGACGTCAGCCTTGTTCGCGATGACGACGATCGGCTTGGTGCGCTGACGGAGTCGTCGCGCGAGTCGCTCGCGGTCGTCATCACTCCATCCGATCGGATCCTCGGGATACTCCATGTTTCGGAGGACGGCGGCGACGTCCGCCTCCGTGGCGCCAAAGCCGGTGAGCAGCTCCGTGATCGCCTCGTCGACGTCGAACTCCGGCGATCGTGATTTCCGTTCGACGCTCTCCCAGTTTCGGTCGACGATCCCGGCGAGCCAGAGATCCATCTCTCGCTCGATGAAGGCGACGTCCTCAAGCGGGTCTCGTGTCCCGATCGGTACCGGTTCGCCCTCCGCGTTCGTTCCACCGGAGGCGTCGACGACGTTGAGTATCACGTCCGCGTTCGTCAACTCGTCGAGAAACTGGTTGCCCAGCCCCCGTCCCTCGTGAGCGCCGGGAACGAGCCCGGCGACGTCCAGGAGTTCGATGGGGACGTAGCGTTTGCCGTCCCGGCAGTTCTCGTTGCCACAGCGTTCCGTCCGGTCGAGACACGGACACCGTGTTCGAACGTGTGTCACGCCACGATTGGCGTCGATCGTCGTGAACGGATAGTTGGCGACGTCGACGTCGGCCATCGTCGCCGCCGTATAGAACGTCGACTTCCCCGCGTTCGGCTTCCCCGCGAGCGCGACCGTGATCATGATACCTGGTTCCTCGTGGGGTCGAAAGCGCCTTTCGGTCCGGCCTGGAAGGCGATCATCGTCGCGATCCGGTCGTCTCAATCACGGAGCCAGTCATTGCGGTCACGGATCCGGTCGTCTCAATCACGGATCCGATCTACGCACCGGCGAGCACGTCGCCGACTCGACGCGGTTCGCCCGAGAGATCCGGGTCGGACTCGACGATCTGGAGTATCTCGTGATCGGTCACGTCGGGGTACTGTTTTTCGGTTGCCTCCTCGATCAGGTCGCGGTCGAGTCGAAACTCCGTGCCCTCGTAGACGACGTCGACGCCGTCGTCCTCGATTGAGAGGATCGTGGTCATATCGACGGAAGGTCGGGTGAACGTATAAGGGTGCGGCTCCAAGGACGGCTCCTCCCTCCGACTCGCGATCCCGGATCGGCGATCGAGATCGGTTCCCTCCGAATACACCTTTAAGCGCTCGCGAGTAGTGGCTGGGGTATGCACGTGAGTGACCTCGACCGCTATCGTCAGCTTCGACGCGAACTGCACCGCTACCCCGAGCCCGCATGGTGTGAGTTCTACACGACCGCCCGGATCGTCGAGGTGCTCGAGGAACGCGACCCGGACGCGCTGCACGTGGGGCGTGAGGTACTTGTAAGCGATCGGCGAACGGGCGTCCCAGAGGAGACCACACTCGATGAGTGGGCCGACCGCGCGCGTGAAGCAGGGGCCGACGAGTCGGTTCTCGAACGAACCGAGGGGGGACACACGGGCTGTATTGCCGTCTTCGAATGTGGGGACGGGCCGGTCGTCGGGCTTCGAGTCGACATCGACGGGCTCCCGGTGACCGAAAGCGAGAGCGAGGATCACGAACCCGCGGCCGAGGGATTCCGGTCGAGGAATGAGGGGTACATGCACGCGTGCGGTCACGACGGCCACATGACGATCGGGATCGGCGTGATCGACGCGATCCTCGAGGGGGAATTCGACGGCACCCTCGTGGCCTGTTTCCAACCGAGCGAGGAGAAGATCGCGGGTGGTGAGCCGATGGCCGAATCCGGCCACCTCGACGACGTCGAATACCTCTTCGCACTTCATCTCGGGCTCGATCATCCCTCCGGCGAGATCGTCTCCGGGATCGACGAGTTCCTCGCGATCAGACGCCTGCAGGCGGACTTCGAGGGCGAGCCCGCACACGCCGGGGCGAGCCCCCAACAGGGCCACAACGCCGTACAGGCGATGGCGACTGCCGTCCAGAATCTATATGCGATCCCGAGGCACGCGGACGGGAAGACTCGGGTCAACGCCGGAGTCGTCGGCGGGGGAACGGCAACGAACGTGATACCGAAGGAGGCATTCCTGGAGGGGGAGGTCCGCGGGAGCACGACCGCGCTCGCCGACTACATGTTCGAGAAGGCCGAACACGTCATCACGAACGCGGCGGATATGCACAGCTGTGACGTCTCGATCGAGTCGACGGGCGATGCCCCGAGCGCGACGAGCGACGAGGAACTCGCCGCGATCGTCGGCGAGGTGGCACGCACCGTCGACGGCGTGGACACGATACGCGACTTCGACGAACTCGGAGGAAGCGAGGACGCGACGTTCCTCATGCAACACGTCCAGGACCGCGGCGGGCTGGCCTGTTACGCCTGTGTCGGGACCGACCACCCCGGCGGTCACCACTCCGCCACGTTCGACCTCGTCGAAGACGATCTTCGGATCGGGATCGAGGTGCTCTCCGGCGCGATCGAACAGGTCGGTCGCGACGGGGTCTCCCCCTCCGGAGTCTGATCCGCCCTCTCGGACCGTCTCCAGTGGGGACGTCCCCCGTGACCGTTCTCGGGTGGTCGTTCCAGGGTGGCCGTTCCCGGATGCACCGATCAGTATTTCGACTCGGCGCCGGTCGTCTCGTAGATCCGGTCCATGATACCGTCTCGGGTATCCGTCCACTCGGTCATTCGGCCGGGCGAGGTCGGATATCGATCGTAGTGTTCGAGCAGCTCGTCGGCGAGCTGTTTGGTCTCATAGAAGTTCCAGATCGTTCCCCAGTAGCCGAAGCTTTTGATCGCACACTTCAGTTTGAGCCCGAAGGACATCGACGTCGATCCCTCATAGAGCGCCTCGGCGAGTTTCTCGCCGGGCAGCGCCGCCAGTAGTCCCATGAGGTCGTCGACGTCGACCGCGGTCGAGAGGACGTTATAGACGTCGAGGCCCGCGTATCGGCCGCCGAAGTGGTCCATCACGCGCTCGTTGTATCGCCAGAGTGCGTCCTCACCCACGTTGCCCTCGCTGATGGCCTGAACGGCCTGTTCGCCGGCGTACTTGCCGGCGTAGGCTGCGCCGGCGATCCCGCCGCCGGTGGTCGGATTCACGTGGCCGGCAGCGTCGCCGACCGCCATGTATCCCGGCGCGACCGCGGAATCATATGGCCGCCGCGTCGGCAATGCGGCGCCGAGTTTGTCGGTCACCGTCGCACCATCGAACTCCGGTCGCCGCCGCAGATCCCGTTTGAGTGCCTCGACAAGCGCCATCGGCTCCTCGTTCATCTGGAAGCCGAGACCGGCGTTGATCTCGGTGCTCGTTCGCGGGAAGTACCAGAGGTACCCCGCCGCACGCTCGGTCGGCTTGAACACGAGCGCGTCGTCCCACTCGACCGGCTCGGGAACTTCGACGATCTCTCGATAGGCCGAACAGAACTGTGAATACCGCACGTTCGTATCGAAGGTCGCTCCCGAGAAGTCGGCTTTGTCCTGCAATAGCGACAGCGATCCGGCGCCGTCTATCACCACGTCGGCCTCGAAGTCGATCGCCTCACCGCGACGCTTTCCGCGCAGACCGGTCACCCGGCCGTCGTCGTCCTGGAGTACGTCCCCGATGACCGTCTCGTAGTGGAACTCGACGCCGGCGTCATCCGCGGCGTCGATGATCTTCCGGCCGTACTCCCAGCGATCGATGACGGCGAGTTCGCCCGGCACGGGGATCTCGAGAACGGTGTCCTCCTGAGGGATCTCGAAGCGACCGTGGTCGATGCCGGTGTTCGTGAACGCCGATTCGATCCGTGATTTGGGGATCGCCTCCGGGAACGCGTCGGCACCCTTCAACGCGTCGCCGCAGGCGATGTGGCCGGCATCGCGTTCGTTCTTCCGCTCCACGATGGCGACGTCGAGGCCCTCCATTGCGATCGTCGTCGCCGCATAACATCCGGCGGTTCCTGCCCCCGCGACGACGACATCGTACTCGTAGGTGGTCATATGCTACCCGTCGCCGGCGCGGCGGCAAAACTCTTTATCCCGTATTCCGTCCTTTCACCGGCATCAAAACCGATTCGAGCCGATTCGCCGTCTTCGCGAGTCGGGTGGCTGTCACGTTCGTGCGGAAGGTTTTACCCGCCTCCGCCGTGGATCGCCCTACGATGTGGCTCTCGTTTCTGGGGCGGACGAGCACGTCGATCCCGCCGGTGACGCCCGAGATACTCCTCGTGTTCGCGATCATCGGGATCGCGCTCGTGTTGTTCGTCATCGAGCCACTGCCCATCGACATCGTCGCGGTGGCGATCCTGGTCACGCTCGTCATCCTCGAGCCGTGGACCGAAATCGATCCGGCCACCGGAGTCAGCGGGTTTTCGAGTCCAGCCACGATCACGGTCCTCGCAATGTTCGTCCTCAGTGAGGGGATTCGTCGATCGGGGCTCATCAACATCGTCGGCGCCGCGGTCGCCGAGCGGTTCGGCGACAGTCAGTTCAAACAGTTGCTTGCGGTGTTGGGGATCTCGGGAGGGACCGCCGGGATCATCAACAACACGCCGGTCGTCGCGATCATGATCCCCATGGTCAACACGATCTCGAAACAGACCGGAATCTCCCCGTCCAAGCTGTTGATGCCGGTGTCGTTCGTGGCGATGTTGGGCGGCACCCTCACGCTCATCGGGACGTCCACGAACATCCTCGCCTCGGACGTCTCCGCCCGGCTCATCGATCATCCGTTCTCGATGTTCGAGTTTACACAATTGGGCGTTCTCGTGCTCCTCACCGGAACGGTCTACATCGCCACGATCGGACGATATCTCCTTCCCGAGCGGATCACCGTCGACGAGGAGCTGATCGAGGAGTTCGGGATGGCGGAATACCTCACCGAGGTGGTCGTCCGTGCGGACTCGCCGCTTGTCGGTCGGACCGTGAACCGGGTCCTCCAGGGGACCGATCTCGACGTCGACGTCGTCCAGTTGGTCCGGGACGAACAGGTGTTCACGGAGCCGCTCGCGCGCAAGGAGATACGACCGGACGACGTCTTCGTGATTCGAACCGACCGACGGAGCCTGCTCGATCTTCTGGACACCGAGGGCCTCGATCTCGCTCCGGACGCCGAGGTCACGGAGGGAACCCTGGACGTCGAGGGCGAAAAGCGCGATCCCGAGGACGAACAGAGCCTGGTCGAGGTCGTCATCTCGCCGGAGGCCTCCATCATCGGCGAGACGCTCGAGACGGTGAACTTCCAGTCCCGCTATGATGCGACCGTGCTGGCGATCCGCCGCGGGGAACAGGTCATCCACGCCCGGATGGACGAACGTCCTCTTCGTGGTGGGGACACCCTCCTGATTCAGGCGTCCGACGACACGATCCGGCGATTCGGAAGCGATCGAAACTTCGTGCTGGCCCGCGAGGTAGCCCGACCGGACTTCAGACGAAAGCGGATCCCTGTTGCAGTCGGAATCGTTCTTACGGTCGTCGCGCTCGCAGCGCTGGAAGTACTTCCCATCCTCATCAGCGCGCTCGCGGGCATGGTCGCGATGGTCGCGACCGGTTGTGTCAAGCCGACGGAGGTCTATTCGTCAGTCGACTGGAGCGTCATCTTCCTGCTCGCCGGGCTCATTCCCCTCGGAGTCGCCATGGAACGAACGGGCGGTGCCGAGTGGCTTGCAAGCGTCGCCGTCGTCGGGACCGTCGGACTGACGCCGATCGTCGTGTTGGGCGTCTTCTATCTGTTCACCTCGCTCATCACGAACGTGGTGAGCAACAACGCCAGCGTCGTGTTGATGATCCCCGTTGCCGTCGACACGGCCGAGGCGATCGGTGCCGAGCCGTTCTCGTTCGTCCTGGCAGTCACCTTCGCGGCCTCGACGGCGCTCATGACCCCGATCGGCTATCAGACGAACCTGATGGTCTACAGCCCCGGCGGCTACCGATTCACCGATTTCATCCGGGTCGGTGCTCCGCTGCAGGCGATCTTGACCGTCGTGACGACCCTCGGGATCGTGTACTTCTGGGGCGTGTGAAAACGATCGCCCCCGGAGCGTGTGAGAAGAATTATTCGGGGGCGGATCCCTGCGTTAGGTATGGCATCACCGACCTTTTCGGACCGGATCGAGCGGATACCGGCAAGCGGGATCCGCGAGGTGTTCGACGCGGCGGGCGAGGACGCGATCAACCTCGGACTCGGCCAGCCGGACTTTCCCGCACCCAACCACGCTCGGGAGGCTGCCGTCGAGGCCATCCGTGCCGGCAGGGCGGACGGGTATACCCCGAATCGGGGGATCAAACCCCTTCGGGAGGCGATCGTCGCCAAACACGAACGCGATCAGGGCGTCGAGATCGACACCGATGACGTGATCGCGACCGCGGGTGGCAGCGAGGCATTACATCTCGCGTTGGAGGCGCACGTCGGCGATGGTGACGAGGTGCTCGTCCCGGACCCGGGCTTCGTCTCCTACGCCGCGCTCACGACGCTCACTGGTGCCGAGCCGGTCTCGGTCCCGCTCCGTGAGGACCTGACCATCGATCCCGCGGCGATCGAGGACGCCATCACCGAGGACACGCGAGCGTTCATCGTCAACTCGCCAGCGAACCCGACGGGCGCCGTCGCCTCCCCGGAGGACGTCGAGGAGTTCGCACGGATCGCCCGGGAACACGACGTCCTGTGCATCTCCGATGAAGTCTACGAGTACACGGTTTTCGAGGGCGAACACCGATCGCCGATGGAGTTCGACGCCGGTGGCAACGTCGTGGTCGTCCACTCCGTCTCGAAGCTCTACTCGATGACCGGTTGGCGACTGGGATGGGTCACGGCGGAATCGGAGCGCATCGACCGCATGCTGCGTATCCACCAGTACGTTCAGGCGTGTGCATCCGCGCCCGCACAGTTCGCCGCCGAAGCCGCGCTCACTGGTGATCAGTCCATCGTCGAGGAGATGACCGCGTCGTTCGAACGGCGCCGCGACCTCCTGCTCGATGGCTTTGCGGAGATCGGTCTCGAGTGTGCGACCCCGAGCGGCGCCTTCTACGCGATGCCGAAGGTCCCGGACGGCTTCATCGAGGAGTGTCTCGATCGCGGGGTGGTGATCGTCCCGGGCGAGGCGTTCGGCGACCACGGCGAGGGATACGCACGGATCTCGTATGCGACCGACGAGGCGGAACTGGAGGAGGCACTCTCGGTAATGGGGGCGGCCTACGACGCCGTCGTCGAGTGACGCGAGGCGAACTGGCGACGGATCTCAAACCGGTTCGAAGACGTGTAGCGGCCAATCTTCCTCGTGAGAGAGCGCCGCGTCCGGGAGTTCGTCGGGGCCGCGAACCGTCACTCGAACGCCCATTCCGATCTCGGTCTCCTCGTAGGCCGCCTCAAGGCGCCCCGTCAGGCGCGCTCCCGTTCCGAGTTCGACGATGGCGACGGTAAACGGTGCGAGATCGACAAACCTCGGTGGGGGTCGTGCAACTTCGGTGTAGGAGATCACCGTCCCGGTGTCGGGCTGTCGCTCGATCTCGAGATCACGGCTGCCGCAGGCGTAACAGGCCGGCCGAGGAGGGATCAGCCGCGTGTCACACGCCGAGCATCGAACGCCGAGTAGCACTCCGTCGGCTAACGCGTCGAAAAATCCCGGGAGCGTGTAGGGGTTTTCCGCAGTCACGTCGTCCGGGGTCCGGGGAGGCCCGTTCGTGGCCGTCCAGTCGGGGGCGTCATCGTCCATCGTCAGGTGCCTCCTACTGTGAGGACGTGTGCGACGGTAGCGGCGTCCGCAACGCCGCCCTCGTTGATCAGGAGTGCGGTGTCGGCACCAGGAACCTGACGGTCACCTGCCCGTCCGGTCAGTTGTTCGTAGGCCTCGACGGCCTGGGCGAGTCCGGTCGCTCCGATCGGGTGTCCTCTGGCCTTGAGTCCCCCGCTCGTGCTGAGACGGACGTTCGTCCACCCGTCGGACCGCTCGGCGGGCGGGCGTGAACTCTCGAACCCGCGACCACGGGGAGCGAAGCCGGCGGCCTCGGCCAGCAACGCCTCGGAGATCGTGAAGGCATCGTGGACCTCGGCGACGTCAACGTCCTCGGGATCGATTCCGGCTCCATCGTAGGCGCGCTCGGTAGCAACGTGTGCTCCCTCGATGACCGTCAGATTCCGGTCGGCGACGCCGATGTTGTTCGTTGCGGCTCCGGATCCCGCGACGCGAACCGACGTCGCTCGTGAACCGACCGCGGAGGCGACCTCCTCGCTGGCGACCAGGACGGCCGCCGCGCCGTCGCTGATAGGCGCGCAGTCGAACAGTTTGAGCGGTCGTGCGACGTACTCCGACCCAAGCACGGTCTCCACGTCGATCTCCTCGCCGAAGTGGGCGCGCGGATTCGCCGCCGCATTCTCGTGGTTCTTGACGGCGATCCGCGCGAGATCCGCCTCGGTCGCGTCGGTCTCGTGGAGATATCGCTGTGCGAGGAGCGCGTACTGGCTGGGCGCGGTGACGCCCGAACGCTGTTCGAGCGGTCGGTCGAATGCCGCCGAAAGCGATTCCGTCGCCAGCGCGGAACCGCCGGCCGTCATCTTCTCGATCCCGCACGCGAGAACGGCGTCGTGAGTTCCCGTTCGGACGTCCCTGACGGCGTGACGCAACGCCAATGCCCCCGCCGCGGCGCAGGCTTCGACGCGTTCGGCCGGCGTAAACCGGAGTCCACACCACTCCGCGAGGATCGTCCCGTACAGTATCTGGTGTTCGTATCGCTCGGACTGGTTGCCGACGTAGACGGCGTCGACGATCTCGGCCGGATCGGGTACCCCGTCGAACGCCTCGGTCATGGCCGCGGTGAAGAGATCCCTACCGGTGAGGTCCGTACTGCCGATCGGCGAGAGCCCGACGGACACGATGTGGGGGTCTGACACGCTCGCGTGTTCGGAAGGTCCGTTCTTAACAGTTCGGCAGGTCATCACGCCAGCCGGATTCGAATCCCGCCTCACCACTGGGCACAACGGCTAAGCGAGCCTGTGCCAATCCGGGTGACGTGCACCGATGCTCACAGTCGCCACGATTACGGTGCTCACCCGGCAGAAACTCGGTTGGGGTTTAGTCGTCCGCGCCCTCGCCCTCATTCGTCGCCCCTTCGTCGGCCGCCTCAGAAAGCATCTTCGCGGAGATCGCCGCCGGAAGCAACTCACCGAGGACGTAGGTCGTCGATTCCCCGTCCCCCTCGTCACAGACGATCACCAGATCCGGGTCACAGAATTCCACGAGCGTCTGGCGACACATCCCACACGGCGTCACCCCGTCGCGAACGCCCGAGGAAACTGCCAGCCGATCGAACTCCTCGTGCCCGTTTGTGACCGCCTTCGCGATCGCGACTTCCTCGGCGTGAAGGCTGTTCGAGTAGTTCGCGTTCTCGAGGTTGCAGCCGGTATGGATGGTCCCGTCCGCGGTCCGGAGCGCGGCACCGACCGAGTACTCCGAATACGGGACATGAGCGTTCGTGAGCGCGTCTCGAGCTCGCTCGATCAGCGGATCGATGTCCATATGCACCCCATCGGTGACGCTTGCGATAAAACCCACGAGGCGGTCATGAATGGGATGGCGATCGGTCGGATGGCGATCGGTCGGATGGCGATCGGTCGAGCGTGGTCGGCCGATCGCGGTCGGAACGTCGGTCACCACGCTCAGGACGTCTTGTTCGACCGATCGCAGGGCGCTACTTGCTCGTGGCGCGCTTTTTCGAAAGAACCGTGCGGTCGAACTCGCAGACGAGCCTGTCGTCTGCCGGGTCGTCGCCCTCGATCGCGAAGGCTTCGACGTGCATCGTGACGACCCCTCGATCGCCGTCGCTCGTCTCGCGTTTGTCGGTCACCGTCGATCGAGCACGTATCGTGTCGCCGTGAAAGACGGGGTTCGGGTGTTCGACCGCGTCGTATCCGAGGTTCGCAACGATGGTTCCGTCCGTCGTCTCGGGAATGGTGAGCGCGACGGCGAGCGAGAGGGTGTACAGGCCGTTGACGATCCGCTCGCCGAAGGTCGTCTCGGCGGCGAAGGCCGCGTCAAGGTGGAGCGGCTGTCCGTTCATCGTCAGATCACAGAACCGCTGGTTGTCCGATTCGCTTATGGTGCGCCGTGTGGCGTGATCGATCGTTTCGCCGCGTTCGAACTCCTCGTAGTGGCGCCCGGTCACACGTGTCCACTCCGGCGACTCCGTATTAATCCTCACGACCAAGCCGAACCAGGGCTCGACGGAGCGTCTTCTTCTCGCCCAGCGATCGCCCGGCGATGCTTCGGAAGGCGGCCACAACCGACGCCGATGTGATCGACACGGGTCACCGATTGGTGACGGAATGACCGTGTTTGGTAACCGAATACCCGCATTTAGTGACCGAATAGCCGTGTTTAGTGCGAAATTCCGGTGTTCGATGACTCGTTTCGGTTCTTCCGTTCACCGCGTGTATGAGTTGGCAATGGGTACCACGATGGCGACTCCGAGACGGTACAGTTAACCACGCGCATATATCTTTATCGCGTATGTCGAACGATGCCAACCCGTTCGAAAGTCTCCAAGAACAAATCGGCGATGCAGCCGCGCACCTCGATGTCGACGAGGGCGTCATCGAGCGGCTCCAGAATCCCGAGCGAATACTCGAGACGAACCTGACCGTCGAACTCGACGACGGATCCCTCGAGACGGTTCGGGCCTACCGATCGCAGTTCAACGGCGACCGTGGTCCCTACAAGGGTGGAATTCGGTATCATCCGGGCGTCACGCGTGATGAGGTGAAGGCGCTTTCAGGATGGATGGCGTATAAATGCGCCATAGTCGACATCCCCTACGGCGGCGGAAAGGGCGGGATCAGCATCGATCCTGCACAGTACTCCGAAACCGAACTCGAGCGGATCACTCGTGCGTTCGCGACTGAACTTCGCCCGATCATCGGCGAGGACCGCGACATCCCGGCACCCGACGTCAACACGGGCCAGCGGGAGATGAACTGGATCAAGGACACCTACGAGACCCTTGAGAACACGACCGCGCCCGGCGTCATCACCGGGAAGGCGATCGACTCCGGCGGCTCCGAGGGTCGCGTCGAGGCAACTGGCCGCTCGACGATGCTTGCCGCACGCGACATTTTCGACTGGATCGGCAAGGAAATGGTCGGCGCATCGGTGGCGGTTCAAGGATACGGAAACGCCGGGTGGATCACCGCAGACCTTCTCGAAGACCTCGGCGCCACGGTCGTGGCAGTCTCCGACTCCTCGGGTGGGATCCACGATCCACGTGGGTTGGATGCCAAGGACGTCAAAGAGCACAAAAACGACACCGGAAGCGTCGTCGGATACGGGGAGACGACGGAGATCACGAACGAGGATCTGCTCACCCTCGACGTCGACCTACTCGTCCCGGCCGCCCTTGAGAACGCGATCGACGCCGAACTCGCGGAGGACGTGCAGGCCGACGTCATTTCCGAGGCCGCAAACGGGCCGCTCACGCCCGGTGCCGACGAGGTCCTGGCCGACCGCGACGTCTGGGTGGTCCCGGACATCCTCGCGAACGCCGGGGGCGTCACCGTTTCCTACTTCGAGTGGGTTCAGAACAGACAGCGGTTCAGCTGGAGCGAACGCAAGGTGAACGAGGAACTCGAGCAGGTCATGTCCGACGCCTTCGACGCGCTCATCGATGCCTACGAGGAGCACGACCTGCCGAACCTTCGAACCGCGGCCTACGTCGTCGCGTTGAAACGCGTCGTCGACGCCTACGAGCAGGCCGGTAACTGGCCCTGATCGGTCCGTTTATGCCGTCGCGTCGGCCGACTCGAGCTGCTCGGCCAGGTGGGCGGCGATAGGCACGTCGGCCGACTCGACGAATCGAGCGACTTCCTCGCCGTTGCGCTCGACGACGACCGTCGGGATCAACTCGATCCCGTACTCCTCGACGCCGGGCCCGTGCTTCGACCCGTCGTCGTCCTTCTCGACCGGATGATGTTCGATCCGGTCATCGGGCACGCCGGCCGCATCGAGGGCGGCCGCGAAGTCCGGAAGCTGGCTTCGACAGTCACCACACCAGTCGCCGCCCCAGACTTTGAAGACGTATTCATCGCTCCCAAGAGTCTCGATCACGTCCTCGTACCCGGCCGGGCTCCACGCCGTGTTCGGCTGCATCGTCCGTAGCGTCATGGCGAGGGATATGGACGCCTCGCTTATAAGCCGCGTGTCGGCGGCCGGTTTCGACGGCATCGAACCGCTCGTGGCGCTCGGTCGTCCCCCGTCGCGCGACCGGAGAGGGTTTAGGCCCCCTCGACGTAGTCACCACCGATGGACGACGGCATCCTCGAGAGCATCGGATCGCCGCTGGTCCGCGTCTCGTCTCCCGAGGGGACCACGGTGGCCGCAAAGGTCGAATCGAAGAATCCCGGCGGATCCGCAAAGGACCGTCCCGCGCTCTACATGATCGAGGCCGCGGAAGAACGCGGCGAACTCTCACCCGGCGACGGGATCGTGGAGGCGACTTCCGGGAACACCGGGATCGGGGTCGCGACGATCGGCGCCGTAAAGGGCTATGACGTCACGATCGTGATGCCCGAATCGAAATCACCCGAACGTCGCGAGATAATGCGCGCCTACGGCGCCGAGATCGAACTCGTCGAGGGGAGCATCGCCGCGGCCAACGATCGGGCCGACGAACTCGAGGCTGAGGAGGGACTCATCCAGCTTCGGCAATTCGAGAATCCGGCGAACCCGCGTTCCCACTACGAAACGACCGCAGCGGAGATCCTCGAACAGCGCGAAGAGCGACCGATAGATGCCCTCGTCGCCGGCGTCGGGACCGGCGGAACGATCACGGGGATCGGCAGGCGGCTTCGGGAGGAGTTTCCGGACCTCCGGATCGATGCCGTTGAGCCGGCCGAAAGCGCCGTCCTCTCCGGCGAGGACCCGACTGGTGACTCGTTTCAGGGGATGGGTCCGGGATTCGTTTCCCCGAACCTCGACGTCGAACTGCTCGACGAGATACACCCGATCGAGCTGTCCGACGCGGAGGCGGAGTGTCGTCGGCTCGCTCGCGAGGAGGGGATCTTCGTCGGCCAGTCCTCCGGCGCCTCGAACCTCGCCGCGAAGACGGTCGCCCGCGAGCTTCGGGACGCCGGCACCTATGCCGGCGAGGAGCCGCTCGTGATCACGGTCTTTTGGGATAGTGGCGAGCGATACATGTCGACCGGGATGTTCGATTGAGGCGTTCGACCGGCCGGGAGTCGATCGGTGATCCCACCCGTCGGATGGGGGTCGCTCACGTCGAGAACTCGGCCTCGGTGACGCGGACGACGACCGTCCCCTCGAGGTCGTCGCGATCGCGTTCGGGAACGGTTCCCTGCTCGCGAAGGACGTATTCTGGATCGACGAGTTCGCCGTCGCGAACGCCGAAGATCTTGAGCCGGCGGTCGGTCTCCTCGGGCGGAACGTCCCCGTCACGAACCAGACCGGCGAGGTCGGCTGAGAGCCATTCGTCGGCATCGATCGAGGGATCACGGACGAGCGACTCCGCGACGAATCGGTCGCGGTACCACTTCAGATCGTTACAAAGCGAGACGGCGGCACCGAGACTCACGGTCTCGACGGCGAGGGCGTTCTCGAAGGGTTCCTCGATCTCGTAGGTCGAAAGTGCCTCCCGGGCAGTCTCACGGGAGAGCAGCTCGTAGGCGAGAGTCACCGTCGGATCCCCGACGAGACACACCGTCGTCATGCCGAAGAGAAGCCGCCGTATGGCCAAATCGGTTGTGGTCCCGTTTTCCCTTTCGTACCAGATATGACCGTTCCGTCCTGAACGGCGGTGTCGATCGCTGACGTGGACGGAGCGCCGATCGCCGAATTAAAACGTCGAGACGTCGCCGTCGATGACCCGCTTCGTCACGCCCGTGACGTCGGCGAGTTCGGCATCGACGATCGCCGCCACGTCGTCCTCGATATCCGAGAGTTCGATTCCATCGACCGTGACCAGTTGGACGTCGGCCACGTGCGGTTCGTCGATCGGTCGCCCGATTTGTGAGAGAAGTCGAACCTGCAGATCGCGGATGCCGTCGATCTGGTCCGTGACCGACTCGGCGATCTCCGTCGAGAGCAGGTTGTAGATCTTTCCGATGTGGTTGACCGGATTCTTTCCGGAGGTCGCCTCCATCGACATCGGTCGGTTGGGGGTGATGAGCCCGTTGGCACGGTTGCCGCGGCCAACCGACCCGTCGTCGCCCATCTCCGCCGAGGTGCCGGTGACGGTGAGGTAGACGGAGCCCTCCTCGTAGTCGTCGGCGGTGTTGACCTCGACGTTGATCTCCCGGTCGGTTCGGTCGCGGGCGAGTTCGGTCACGAACTCGGCCACCGACTGGACGGCGTCATCGTATGCCTCCAGGTCATCGATGTACCGGTCGACCATCGCCGCCGCGACCGTGATGTCGATCCGGTCGCCCTCACGTTTGCCCATGACCTTCACGTCGGGGCCGAGTTCGGGATGATCCGCGTGATAGCTCGTATTGAGTTCGCGTTCTGTGTCGTAGACGATCCGTTCGGTCTCCGTGGGGGGTGCGTGGCCGACCCCGAAGGACGTATCGTTGGCCATCGGAACCTGCTTTTCCTCCTCGCCGAAGACGTCCTGAAGGTCGCCGGATCCCTCACCGAGCCTGATATCGACGATGACGTCGGTTCCGTACTCCAGTTCGGGGACGGTCTCCGAGAGGTACTCGCGTGCGGCCGCAAGTGCGGTCGAATCGACCGGCAGATGCGTCCCCTCGTACTCCTTGGTCGCGCGACCGACGATGAGTATGTAGATCGGTTCGATGACCTCGCCGCCGCCGAACTCCGGAGCCGCGGTGCCTGCAACCAACTGCGTCTCGTCGGTGTTGTAGTGAAGCACTTTCCCGACGCGGTCGAGATACAGACGTGAGAGTGCTCTCGAGACGGATTCTGCGATCCCGTCGCTTATCGAGTCGGGATGGCCGACCCCCTTCCGCTCGACGATCTCGACCTCCTGGTCCTCGACGGGACGGCGGTCGAGACGACTGACCTGGATATTCCGGCTCATTACCGATCGGTATCACATGCGATACGGTATAACTTGCGGAAAGAGTTTGCCCGTGAGTAATTCCTCACGTGCATATCAACGGATCGAACAGGGGATCAGCGATCGAAGGGTAGTTCTCGAGGATCGAGCCGTGGATCGATCCTCGACTCCGGTTATTCGCCCGCATCCTCGGGGACGACGATCACCCGCAGGTCGTTCACGTTCGTTCCGGTCTTGCCCGTCTCGATCGTCGCCGACGCACGCTCAAGGGGGGGCGTCACGTCGTTGGTTGCGAGCGCGTGAGCGGCCTCGGCCGGCGTGATCGGTCCGTCCGCCGAGACGGTCTCAGCGCTCACGATCGCGCCCGCGTACTCCGTGGGCCCGTCGATGCCGTCCGTGTCGACCGCGGCCACGACGACCCCGGAAACGTCGAGTTCGAGCGCGGCCGAGAGCGCGAACTCCTGGTTGGGTCCGCCCTCGCCCGACTCCGTGACGGAGACGGTCGTTTCGCCGCCGGAAACGACGACTGCCGGCGGTTCAATGGGGTTTCCGGAAGCGACGATCTCCTCTGCGATGCCGGCGGCGGAGATCGCCGCTTCCGCCGCCTCACCACGGATCCGCGAGGAGAGGACTATCGCCTCCCCGTCGGTTCGAGTCGGGGTATTGGAATCGGCTCCCGAGATCCCGGAAGCCGCGTCTCGAGCGGCCAGACAGGCCGACAGTGAGGAGGCGAGAAGGTGGATCGACACGCGATCGAATATCGGATCCCCGGGCTTTGGTGTCTCGGGGATCTCGCCGGCGACGCCGCGGTCAAGTCGATCACGGACCATGCTCGGAACGTCGAGATCGTATCGATCGACGACGTCGAGGGCGTCCTCGAAAGTCGTCTCGTCGGGAACGAGCGGTCCGCTGCCGATCGTACCCGGATCGTCACCGACGACGTCCGAACAGAGCAGACAGGCGACGTCGGGTGACCCCTCCGCCTCGGTCCCGAGTGCGGCGGCGAGACGACCGCCCTTGATGGCGGAGAGATGTTTGCGGACGGCGTTGATCTCGTCGATCGTCGCGCCCGCCTCCAGCAACGCGGATGTCGTCTCCTGAAGTTCCGGGAGGCCAATATTCCCGGCGGGAGCCGGCAGGAGCGCGCTCGCACCCCCGGTGATGACTCCGAGCACGAGCGTTCTCGCGCCACAGGTCGTGGCTCGATCGAGCACCGCGCGGCCCCCGGCGACGCCCGCCTCGTCGGGGACCGGATGACTCGCCGTCTCGACTTGTACGTGATCGGTCTCTCGTGGATCGTTCGTCACGATGACGCCGTCGGTGATCCGATCGCCGAGGATCGTCTCCAGTTCGACGGTCACGGTGGCGGTCGCCTTCCCGCCGCCAAGGACCACGAGCTCCTCGTAGTCGGAGAGATCGTACTCGGTCTCGTCGATCCGAAGGACATTCCCCTCGAACTCGATCGACTCGTGGACCACCCGTCGCGGGTGCGCGGCGTCAATCCCGGCGGTCAGACAGTCCAGCGCGAGCGCATGTGTCGGTGATCGAACGTGCACATCACGGTCGCGGATCCGAACTCCCTCTCGTGGCGTGGCCGGATCGGCCTCGTCGTTCATACCGGGTGAGCGGTCGGGGAGGACATAAACGTCGTGCAACGGCACGGATTCGGTGTTTCTGACCGTGCCATCCCCGATCTCCCGTCACGGCTCATCTCCGGATCAAACGTCGTCCGGGCCGTTTCCGCTCCCGACGGCGCCGATATCGAGGCAATCGCGCCAGTAGAACCAGGGCCCGAAGACGAGATAGCTGCCGGCCAGAAACAGCAGGGCGAACGCGAAGACCCGTCCCCAGTACCCGGTGTGAACGATCGCGACGGCCTGAACGACGCCCATTATGGCGGCGTCCTGGGCGTGGAGGTCCGGGTAGGTCACCCGCGAGACCATGAGTGCCGCGAGCACGGTGGTCAGGCCGACGAGCACGATCGGGTCGCTGTAGCCTGCGAGGACGGCGGCAGCGATCATCGTCGCGGCCAGTGTCGTTTGCACTCCCTTCGTCTCCTCGCTTTCGACGTCGTAGGCGGAGTACAGTCCGAGGCGAGTGACCCCCATGGCCACGTAGACGGCGGGCACCGCGATTCCGAGGAGAAACATCGGGTCCGGAAACGCGGCACCCGCGTCGATGGTGGTTATCGCGACGAGCGTCGCCGGTGCGACGCCAAAGGAGGCAACGTCCGCCAGCGAGTCGAGGTGCTCTCCGGCTTCCGAGGACCCGCGAGCACGTGCGATGATCCCGTCCAGCGCGTCGGCGATGGCTCCGAATAACACCAATCGTGCGGCGAGTTCGACGTCGATCGTCGCGGCGATCACGGCGACGAACCCCACCGCTGCGTTCGTGACGGTGACGGCGTCCGCGAGCCCGAATCGCCCGGCGAACCGCGGCTTCATATCCAGCGAGTCGGCCAGCAGGGCTTTACGTTTTGTTATCCCTGGGCCCCCTCGTGGATCGGTTCGGTCCCGTCCGCGGTCGGCGCCAAACGAGTGCGTTCTCACGATTCGAGAGCGGACCGCGATACATAAACCGCGGCGACTCCCACCGTCGTGTATGCAGCGCAGACGGTTCCTCGCTCGTGCTGGCAGCGCGGCGACCGTGGCGTCGACGATCCCGCTTTCGGGCTGTCTCGGGAGTTTGGGGACCGGAAACGGAGGAGCCGGAGACGGCGATTACCCCTACGACGTCGGCATGACCGCCACGACCTTTCGTCCCCAGGAGGTCACGATCGCGGTCGGCGAGACGGTCACCTGGCGCAACACGAGCGCGCGAACCCACACCGTCACGGCCTACGAGGACGCGATCCCCGAGGATGCCGAATACTTCGCGACCGGGGGCTACGACGACGAGGAGACCGCACGCGACGAGTGGTGGAGCAACCGCGGCGGCGCTCTCGAGAACGCCGACGAATTCACCCACACCTTCGAGATCCCCGGCCGATACGATTACGTCTGTATCCCCCACGAACAGGGCGGGATGATCGGCGCCGTCATCGTCGAGGAGTGATCGATGGAACGATCGCCGGACGGGTTCGTCGCTCCCGACGCGATCGCCGGAACTGCGGGCGGCCTCGCGGACGGGAGCATCGCCACTGCCCTTCAGATCTCGGCCGCCGATCTGTTCGGGGTTGACGTCGCACTCTTCCTGCTCGTCGGGCTGCTCGGTGGTGCCCATTGCATCGGGATGTGTGGTCCGCTCGTCACGGTCTATGCCGACCGGATGGGAACGGGATCGGACGGCGGAACGGTCGGAGAGGGCAGTTCCACAACCACTCGGGAAACGACGACCGGAGCGACGGGGTCGGATCGAGGGCGGAACCGGGGACGAGAATCACATCTCACACCGTACGAGGTCCGCCAACACGCGCTTTTCAACGTCGGGCGGGCGACGAGCTACACGCTCATCGGTGCGCTTTTCGGAGCCCTCGGCGGGGCGCTTCTCGTGACTGCCGACTCGCTCGCGTCGGCTGCCGGCCTCGTTCGCGGCGTCGTCGGCGTCGTCGTCGGGGTGTTCGTGGTCGCCATCGGTTTGCGGTACTTGTTCGCTCGGGCGTCCACCGGGATCCACGTGCCGGGCATCGAACGAGTGACCGGCTGGCTCCTGACGTACGTCGATCGGCTGGCGAACGGTCCCGGGATCGTCGTTCTCGGCGGACTCCACGGGCTGTTGCCCTGTCCGATCCTTTATCCGGCCTATCTCTACGCGTTCGCGACGGGATCACCCCGATCGGGTGCGATCGCGCTCGCGGCGCTCGGGATCGGGACGATCCCGGCCGTCTTCGCCTACGGGACCGTGATCGAGGCGGTCGATGCGGTTCATCGCCGCCGACTCCACCGTCTGCTCGGGGTCGTCTTCGTCGTGTTGGGATACGTCCTGTTCGCCCATGGCCTGATGAGCCTGGGCATCTCCATACCCCATCCGATGTTCCCGTTCTACGATCCCCTGAGCGGCGCCGGCGGTGCCGCCTGATCGTGGGGGACATCACCCCTGATCGGGACGGTCATCACATCCGATCGGGGCGGATGTCGTACCCGATCGGGACGATCTTTATATCCGATCGAGACCGACGCCGATCGTGCCGATCGGCTCCGATACACAACAGTCATCCACGTCCGGTCCCAACCCCCGCAGAGAGCAGCACCAATGGAACCCGTCGTCCTCCGAGGGCAACCAATTTCGACACCCCATCGTCCCGTATCGGCCGGCGTGCCGGACGATGGGCGTCCCTCGACGGCCCGCACTGACCCGCGTACCCCGACGATCGATTCGCAACGATGACACAGACCGATTCCCCGACGTGTACGCTTTGTGACCTCCCGGCGACGGACGTCACCGACGAGGCCGGCAACCGCTTTTGCTGTCCGGGCTGTCGGGACGTCCACGAGGCGCTCGACTCGGTGGCGGCGATCGACGCCGACGACGTTCGCGAGCGAGCGAGCGAGGCGAACGACGCCACGGAATCCGATCCGGATCCAGTCCCTGAGGATCATGAGTCGACGTTCCTCGAGGTGGAAGGAATGCACTGTGCGACCTGCGAGGCGTTCATCGAATCCGCAGCCAAAGCCGAGGCTGGCGTGAGCGCTGCCAGCGCGAGTTACGTCACGGAGACGGTTCGTATCGATCACGACCCGGAAGCCGCCTCCGACGCGGATCTTCGGGAGGCCGTCTCGGGACTCGGTTATAACGCTTATTCGCGCGATGACGCCTTCAGACGACGACGAGCCGACGCTATCGCGACCGTTCGGCTCGCGGTCGGCGTGCTCGTCGGGATGATGGTGATGTTGCAGTACATCGCCATTATCTATCCGACCTACTTCGACGGACTGTTCTACACCGAACGGACCGCCCAGTTTCTCGCGGACGCGTTGAGCCACGGATCGAGCACCTACTTCTACGGCTTCGTCGGAATCTTGACGACGATCGTTCTCGTGGTGACCGGGAAGCCGATCCTCAGGGGTGCCTACGTAAGCCTTCGAACCCGATCGCCGAACATGGACCTTCTCGTCGCGCTTGCGGCGGTGAGCGCGTACGCCTACTCGGTGCTCGCCATCGCCGTCGGTGCCGAGCACGTCTACTTCGACGTGACCGTGGCGATCCTCGTCATCGTCACGATCGGGAACCACTACGAGACGTCGATCAAACGCCGCGCCACGGAGCTTCTTTCGGATCTCACGACCGTGCAGGTCGACGAGGCGTGCCGACTCGTCGACGGTTTGGATGCAGGTGTGGAAACGGAAGGAGGTGCGAGAGCGGAAACGGGAACGGAGGGGAGTGCGAGAGCGGAAACTGAAACGGACCCCGACGGCACCGAAACGGTCCCACTCGACGACCTCTCGGCCGGTGATCGAGTCCTCGTCCGGGCGGGCGAGCGCGTCCCGGTCGACGGCGAGATCGTGGACGGCGAGGCCGCCGTCGACGAGGCGGTCGTGACCGGCGAGTCGCTTCCGGTGGACAAACGGCCGGGCGACCCGGTCGTGGGCGGGTCCGTCCTCGCCGACGGCGCGCTCGTCGTCCGGGTCGGCGAGGACGCCACGAGCAGCCTCGATCGCATCGCCGAGCTCGTCTGGGACCTTCAGAGTTCGAACCACGGGATCCAGGCGCTTGCCGACCGGCTCGCAACCGTGTTCGTCCCGGTCGTGCTCACGCTCGCGGCCGTCGCCACGGTCGGTTATCTCCTCGCCGGCGCCGGTCCCACGGACGCCATGCTCGTCGGATTGACGGTTCTCATCGTCTCGTGTCCGTGCGCGCTCGGGCTCGCGACGCCACTCGCCGTGGCCTCGGGGATCCGCGACGCGCTCGAGCGCTCGATCGTCGTCTTCGACGAGACCGTCTTCGAGCGCGTCCGGGAGGCGGAGACCGTCGTCTTCGACAAAACGGGGACCCTGACGACCGGCGAGATGCGCGTTCTCGACCACGATCTGGAACCCGACCTCCTGGATCTCGCGGCCGCCCTTGAGGGGCGTTCCGCACACCCGGTCGGGAAAGCGATCGCGGAGGCGACTACGGGTGAGGCGGCGTCGGTGGCGACGCCGCCCGAGCAACTCGGCGAGGACGGACCGGTCGCCACCACCGACGGCGGAGAATCCGCGGTTGCGACTGTCGCCCGCGACGAGGAAACCGGATCGGCTGTCGAGTCCGTCGAATCCTTCGAGAGCCATCGAACCGGCGTCTCCGGCGTCGTTGACGACGTTCAGGTCCTCGTTGGCCATCCCGCCCTCTTCGTCGAGCAGGGATGGACGCTCCCGGAGGACGTCGCGGAGACGATCGAGGAGGCGCGCGCCGTGGGACGCGTTCCGGTCGCGGTCGGTCGTGACGGCGAGGCTCACGGGACGATCGTGGTCGGGGACGACCTGCGCGAGGAGTGGGAAGCGACCTTCGACGCGCTCGGCGATCGCGACATCGACGTCGTCGTCCTCACCGGTGACGACGAGCGGGCGACGTCCGTCTTCGCCGACCACGAGGCCGTCTCCCGGGTCTTCGCTGGCGTGCCTCCGGAGGGGAAGGCGGAAACGGTCGGACGACTCTCGACCAGGGGAACGACGGTGATGGTCGGCGACGGAACCAACGACGCGCCGGCGCTTGCGCGGGCCGATCTCGGGATCGCCCTCGGCGGCGGCACGGCGATGGCGGCCGATGCTGCCGACGTCGCGATCGTCGACGACGATCTCCGGTCGGTCGGGACCGTTTTCGATCTGGCGACGGCCGCCGGGACGCGCGTGAAACGCAACATCGGTTGGGCGTTCGGTTACAACGCGATCGCGATTCCCCTCGCGCTCGCTGGGCTGTTGAACCCGCTTTTCGCGGCGATCGCGATGGGAACGAGCAGCCTGCTCGTCGTCGCGAACTCCTCGCAGGTGCTGTTAGACGAGTAGCAGTAGTCCGGGTCGAGGCCTGCCATCCGTGTCGGTGGTTCTCGCTCCCGTTCTCGACCGTGGACACTCGCCGGTCCAGTCGGTCTCGATCGTCAGCGGATCCACGAACATCTGGTCGACGACGCAGTATTTCTCGGTCGCCCGTTCAAAAGGGGCTCTCGTCTCTAGATCGTCGCGTATCCGATATCCGCCGCCTATTGGCTCTCGACGGCGCTTGCGGCGCGAACGATCGTTTCCTCGTCGTACTTCGGTCCGATCAGCTGAAGGCCGACGGGAAGCCCCTCCGATCGACCGGCGGGCACGGAGATCGCGGGCAGGTTCGCGAGGTTGACCGGCGTCGTGTTCGCGTCGGCGAGATACATCGTGAGGGGGTCCTCGAGTCCCTCGCCGAGCTCGAAGGGGGGAATGGGCATCGTCGGCGAGGCGATCACGTCGACCTCCTCGAAGGCCGCCTCGAAGTCCGAGCGGACCCACGCGCGGGCGTCCTGTGCCTTGCTGTAGTACTTGTCGTGGTAGCCTGCCGAGAGCGCGTACGTCCCGAGAAGGATCCGCCGTTTCACTTCGGCTCCGAAGCCCTCCTCGCGCGTCCGGGCGAACGACTCGTTCCAGTCGCCGTCGCCGTCCGCCGAGTGACCGTACCTGACGCCGTCGAAGCGCGCCAGGTTCGAGGAGGCCTCCGAGGTCGCGATGACGTAGTACGCCTGGACGGCGTGTTCGACGGAGGGCAGGGAGACGGTCGTCGTCCGTGCCCCCTGCGCTTCGAGATCGTCGATCGCGGCCTCGATCGTCTCGACGACGCCAGTGTCCGCGCCCTCGAACAGTTCCTCCGGAATACCGATCGTCATCCCGTCGACGTCACCATCGGCGGCAGCCGCGTAGTTCGAGTCGGCGCCGACCTCGCGGGTCGTGGCGTCGTTCGGATCGGGACCGGCGATCACGTCGAGGAGCGCGGCCGCCTCCTCGACCGTGGGTGCGAGCGGGCCGATCTGCTCGAGGGAGTTGGCGTACGCGACGAGGCCGTACCGGGAGACGAGCCCGTAGGTCGGCTTGATCCCCACGACGCCACAGAACGCGGCCGGACAGCGAACGGAGCCGCCGGTGTCGGAGCCGAGTGCGAGGTCGGCCTCGCCGGCCGCGACGGCCGCCGCGGAGCCGCCCGAGGATCCACCGGGAACGCGATCCGGGTCGACCGGGTTTCGGGTCGGCCCGAAATGCGATGTCTCCGTGGTCGTTCCCATCCCGAACTCGTCCATGTTACTCTTGCCGACGATCGTCGCTCCAGCGTCGGTAAGCCGCTCCACGACGGTCGCCGAATACGGCGGGACGTACCCCGAGAGCATCCGTGATCCACAGGTCGTCTCGACGCCGGCCGTCGAAATGTTGTCCTTGACCGCGACGGTGGCGCCATCGAGCGGCCCCTCCCCGGTGGGATCGATCGATTCCTCGGTGATGAATGCGTTGAGGTCGGTCTCGGTCATCTAGGACACCCGCGGCCCGATGAAGTAGCCATCCTCGGTCTCCGGCGCGTTCTCCAGCGCTTCCTCCTGGGTGAGTCCCTCCGCGACTTCGTCGGGACGCATCACGTTGACGAGCTCCTCCTCGCGGTCGTGTTCGGGGACCTCATCGAGTGCATCGAAGTATTCGAGAATGTCCGCGAACTGCTCGGCGAACGCCTCCCGCTCGTCGGGATCGAGGTCGACGCGAGCCAGTTCGGCGACGTGTTCGACCTCCTCGACGTCGACGACGGGATCGCCCTCGCCGTCGCCGCCGGCGTCGTCCCCGTCGTGATCGGACCGGTTTTCGGACGAATCGCTCATACCGAAGGGTGTTACGGCCGGGGAGTAAGGGTTTCGAATCGGGCGACCGATCGGGACCTCACATACCCATGTCGGCGGCCGGATCGGGGATGGGAAGTTCCTCGACGGAAACGTCGAGCAGTTCCGCCGCGTGATCGAGCGCCATATCGAAGCCGTAGTAGCGCTCCAACTCCGTGCCGTCAGGGCCCTCACGAACGGACACCATCGCATAGCCCTCGGCATTCTGGGCCAGCACCGCGGTTCGCCCGTCCCGATCGAACGTGAGCACTCGCTCGTCGTCAGTGTGGACGTATCGTGCCGTGATGGCCCCGTTCGAGGCGGTCGCCGGCGTCTTCTCCGTGCTCCGATCACCGGTCTCGAAATCGGTCATGGGATCGGTTCGGCCGGCGGATCCTCGTACCTGTCGATCCGCTCACTCATCGGGGCCGACCTCGCCGTCGCGCCTTTGCGTCGAGATAGGCGGTGTAGCCGCCGAACGCAAGCCCGAGGCCCATGACGGCGAGTGCGAACCCGACCCAGCGGGAGAGGCCGACGGTGAACACGCCAAGCGGAACCCCAAAAAGCAGTGACGTTACGCCGAGTCCGCCGAGTCCGGCCGCCAGGATCGGCGATGGTTGCAGTTCGCCGCAGTGGGGACAGACGCGTGCGTCCTCGTCGATCGTCCGATCGCATGTCGTACACTGGACGGGTCGTCCTTCGGACACGATCGGAATCCACGGGGGCACGAGTCATAAGCTTTTGACGACGTTCGGCCTGTGGTGGGAGAAGCGATCTTCGCGGTGGCGTTCGTCGGCGTGGGCTCTCGTGCCATATCCCTAAGGTGGTCGACCTCGTACCTCGGCGTATGAGCGAGGACGATCCCTGGACGACGATCGATCTGGAACGAGCCGACCAAGCATCGGTCGACGTCAGCGTCGGCGAGAGCGACCTCTCGGTGGGGCCACCCCAGGAGTTTCCCGACTACGCAGCGATCGACATCGAAACGGCCGGAAACGGTGGGGTCACCATCAGTATCGAGGCAACCGCAGGCGACCACGGAACGGGGCTCGCCAGTGCGGAGATCACGGTCGAGGAGGCGAGGCGGCTCCGCGAACTCCTCGGGGATGTGATCGAGCGGGAAAGCGGCACCGAGTGAGAGACCGCCGACTAGTGAACGTAACGGATGATATGAATGGTGGACAACCGGGATCGCCCGGCGTTCCGGCGCGGGGAATCCCGGTTGCCTCCTCCACCCCGCGACCCGACGAGCGACGCACGTTCGATGATGGGCTGCTCGCTTCCGCGCCTGACCCGATATCATCGACAAACCACGACGGACCGCTCCTGCGAGCGGGCGACGTGGACCGCTGTCCCCGTCGGACGAGGTTTCCACGTTGGCTTCCGGGGCCCGAGCCGGTCCGGCCCGGACTCCCCCGGCGTTCGGTCCCCGCTGAAGACTACCTCGCGGGTTTCGAGCGGGGCCTAACCGCCCGACCTAGTCCATTAACTGATAGTCCACACCGACATAAGGGCCTTTCGTTGTCGCAGGGACGACGAGCCCGGAGAGTGAACAAGCGGTCACGCCAGCACCGAGCGTGCATACGCGCCAGCGGTTACGAGGACCGTGATCGACGCTACGGCGACCACAATCGGGTGCCACTCGATCCAGCGGTACTCCCGGGGAAAGCTGTACAGTACCGTCTGGTCGATCGACGCCCACCAGAGTCCGACGAGCCCGACAACGACAACGCCGAGAACGACGAGAGCGCCGGCCATGGTCTCCGGATCGACGTTACCGCGCTCGGCCGAGGCGAATCCGACCGCCCCGACGAGCGTGAAGGCGACCACGGCGGTGAGCCCGACCGGCCCGGCGGCGTAGTAGGCACCAACCAGTTGGGTGTATCCATCGACCAGCACGAAGGGAGCGGCGGCGACGATCGCCGTGATCAGACACGCGAGCGCGCCCATCCGGGATGCGACCTGACGGCGTTCCATGCCGATCGGTCGCCGCCGTGACGGTTAAAACTGGACGATCGCGACGAACCGATAGGCCGATCGTTACTCTCTCGAATCACGTCTCAAAAAAACTTCGGAACTCGGGATCGGCGGGGCAGTTTTACACTCCCCTCACGAACCGACGTGTATGGCATCCTACCTGCCCTATTCACTTCTTGCCGTCGCGGCCTATGCGCTCGTCGCCCCGCTCATGCGGATCGCGACCTCCGGGACGGACGCGATCCCGAGCGACATCGCCGCGGCCATCTCCAACGTGATCCTCGTGGTAGCCGCGATCACGATCGCAGTGGCGGGTGGACAGGATATTTCGGCCCACCTCACGAGTTCCAAGATCGGCTACGTGCTCGCTGCCGGCTGCTGTCTGGCGGTCGGGATACTCGCGTATTACCGCGCGTTGGCGCTTGGACCGGTGAGCGTCGTCACGCCCATCTTTGCGACCTTCCTCGTGTTCAGTTCGATCATCGGCATCCTCGCGCTCGGTGAATCGTTTTCCGCGCGCAAGACGATCGGTATTCTCCTGGCGATCGGCGGGATCTACCTCGTCTCGACGGCCTGACTCATCCATCGGGTATATCGTGGTGCGGGGAACGTTCCGGTCTGGTCTGTCACTGGGGCTCGTCGCGGAGACTTATACGGGACGACGCATAATCGGGGGATATGTTCGCAGTCCCTCGGGAGGAGCGACGGTGACGAAACGAACGTTGCACCCGCGCATTCGCGTCGTGTGGGCGTTTCGAGCGGTTCTGCTCGCGACGATCCTTGCGTCGATCGCGTTCGGAGCAACGGTCGTCTTCGACGTGCCGGAGTGGTTCCCGCTTGCAGTCGGGGGGGTCGTTCTCTTCCTCACCGTCACCCACGCACTCTTGCGATATCGCCGATGGAGCTACGAGATCCGCGAGGACGCGCTGTATCTCGAACGCGGCGTTTTTACGCAGGTCAGAACGGTGGTCCCTCTCGTTCGGATCCAACACGTCGACTCCCGTCGCGGACCGACCGAGCGACTCGTCGGACTCGCCTCTTGTGTCGTCTACACGGCCGGATCGCGCGGCGCCGACGTCCGAATCCCCGGACTCACACCGGGGGATGCAGACGACCTCCGTGAGCGGCTGAAGACGCTGGCGATTCGCGCGGAGGGGGAGGACGCGGTGTGAAACTGGCGCCCGTCTCGATCCCATATCGGGCTGTAAGAACGGTCTCGAGTCTGCTCGTCGCGATATTCTTCATCGGGACGGCTGGAACCTTCGAGTCGGTGCTCGCGATCGCCGCCGGCAGCCTCGCTTTGGTCGGCACGCTTGCCTACGAAGTGGCCCGTTACCGTCGCTTCGAATACGAGCTGACCCCGGACACCTTCGACATTCGCTCGGGAGTGATCTCGCGTCGCGACCGGGAGATACCGTATCGTCGGATCCAGAACGTCGACATCTCCAGAAGCGTCGTCCAGCGTCTTCTCGGGATCGCGGCCGTCGACCTCGAGACGGCGGGAGGCTCCTCGACTGAAGGGGCGATCCGGTACGTCACCGCCGAGCACGCCGACTGGCTCAGATCCGAGATCCAACGGCGAAAGGGACGCGCCGAGACTGAAAAAACCGCGGCGACGGACTCCGGAATTGGTGAAACGAGGAGCACCGATGTGACCGGAGCTGGGACCGAAATGACGCTTTTCGCCCTCTCACCGGTCGAGCTTGGACTGGTCGGCGCGCTCTCGTTTGATCCACGACTGATCGGCCTGCTCGCGTTTCTCGCGTCGGGGTCGGTCCCCGTCCTCTCTGGGGCTTTGCCGGATCTCACCGCGATCACGATCACGATGGCAGGTATCGGTCTGTTCGGAGCTGTGATCGTCGGATCCTGGCTCCTCGGTGCGGCGCTTGCGGTCTCAAACTACTACGGATTTACTCTCAGCAGGGCCGGCGATGAACTACGATACGATCGGGGGCTGTTCCGGCGGTATTCAGGGTCGATCCCGATCGAAAAGATACAGAGTCTGCACGTCACCGATAACCCGGCGAAACGACTCGCCAATTACGCCACGTTGACGATCGAGACCGCAGGATACGCGCCCGGCGGAGGTGGGGGCGGCGAGTACGGCAGCCAGGCCGCCGTGCCGATCGCCCGTCTCGACCGCGTCCTCGATCTGGCACGGGAGGTCGAGGCGTTCGGTGATCCCGAGTTCAAACGACCACCCTCGCGGGTCCGGATCCGATATGCGATTCGATATCTGGCCATCGTCGCCGTTCTTACGGCGTTCGCGTTCGGCGTCGATCGGTATGTCTCGGCGTCGCTACCGTGGTACGGCGTCGCCGGCCTCTCGATCCTCGTGCCGATCGCGGCCCATTATAAGTGGGTCCACCGGGGCTACTGGCTCGGCGAGGACCACCTGCTCACGCGATCGGGGTTCTGGCGACGCGGGATGAAGATCATTCCGTACTACCGGATCCAGACGGTCGTCGACACGCGAACCGTCTTCCAGCGCCGGTGGAACGTGGCAACCGTGGTCGCAGACACCGCCGGAACCGGCGGGTTGATGCAGCACGAGGCGGCCGCTCTCGACGTGGATTCAAGCGACGCCGCACGACTTCGATCCGAACTTGAGCAACGACTTCAGCGATCGCTTTCGGCCCGTCGAAGTGAGGACGGATCCGACGGAGAGGCCGTCTTCGAGTGGGCTGATCCGGTTTCCGGCCCGGAAGCAGTCTCCGATCGGGACGTGGATGATGCGGATGGCATCGATTCGGACGCGAACGCGGATTCGGACGCGAACGCGAACGTCAGCACGGACTCGGATACGAACGCGAACGTCGACGCGGGCGTGGACTCGGGTTCCAGAAACGAGGCCGATCGTGATCGCTAACCAACTGATCCGTTCAGTTCCGGGATCGCCGTCAGTCGATCAGTCCGTGCGGGGCAGCGATCGAGCACCGACCGCGAGCGCGACTACCGCCAGTACGGAGAGCACCGCGAGCTCCGTTCCCCACGTGGCGCCGTCATAGTACGTGATCGCGCGAACCCCACGCGCGAAGTAGGTGAGTGGCGAGATCTCGACGACCGGGAGGAACCATCCGGGAAGCAACGCCGGCGGGATGAACGTCTCCGATAGAAAGAGGATCGGGAGTGCGATCGTGTTGCTCGCGGCGATGACGCCGTCCTGGGAGTCCGCGAACGAGCCGAGAAGCGCACCGACTCCACAGAACGTCGCGACCCCCGCAATCACGAACGCCGGCACCGCCAGCAGGGACGGTGTTACGCGGACAGTCGCGTCGGTGATGGCGACGACGAGACCGAACACGAGCAGGCTCGCTACGCCGATGATCCCGACGTTCACGAGCGCGTGTGCGAACAGCCACTCGCCGCGTGAAAGCGGCGTCGTCGACAACTTCTCGAAGCGATTCCCGTCACGATGGCGTGCGATCTCCGATCCGACGCGCGAAAGCGGAGTGAACAGGACGACGACGCCGATGTATCCGGGGAGATAATATCCCGCTGGCTTGGCGAACAGGCCGCCGCCGGTCGGCTGCGTCCGGACGAGCGCGCCGAAGATCACGACGAGGATGACGGGGAAAAAGAACGTGAAGAAGACGGCCGTTCGCCGACGCAAAAACGATCGCGTGGCCGCAAGGGATTCCGATCGCACGCGTCCCAGCCGGCTCATTGATTCCCTCCGCCAGCGTTCACGGCGTGGGCAGTCGCCTGATAGGCTTCACCGGTGAGTTCGAGGTAGACGTCCTCTAAGGTCGGCTCACTCCAGGAAAGCGACTCGACGTCGACATCCGCGTCGGTCAACGCCTCGACGACCGTGTCGATCGCCCTGGGTGAGACCCCGGTGACGTCGATGCCGGCCGCTGCCTCCGCCTCCCCGTTCCGGGCGGCTTCGAACCGTGTGTCCGTCTCGACGGCCTGCAGGGCCGTCTCGATCGTTTCTTCGCGTTCCACCGACAGCCGTACCGAGAGGGTGGCCTCGCCGCCGTGTTCCTCGACCAACTCCGATGGCGATCCGATCGCGACGATCCGCCCATCACGGATCAACCCGACTCGATCCGCCAGTCGCTCGATCTCGCCCATGGCGTGGCTCGTCACAAGCACCGTCGTGCCGTCCGCGGCCAGTTCCCGGATCAGTCGGTGGACGTCCTGCCGGCCCGCCGGGTCGATCCCCGTCGTCGGCTCGTCGAGAAACAGCATCTCGGGATCATTGATGAGGGCCGTCCCGACGCAGACTCGGCGTTTCTGTCCCCCGGAGAGCGTCTCGTACCAGGCGTCGGCATCGTCCGCGAGTCCGACGTCGGAAAGCGCCGACTCGACCGACCGCGAATCCGCGTACAACCCGGCGTAGTACTCGAGGAGTTCACGTGCCGTGAGCCGGGCGGGCGGATCGAACGACTGGGGAAGCAGTCCGATCCGCTCGGGATCGACCGCAGTCGGAACGTCCCCGAGCACTCGAACCGTCCCGTCGACGACCGTGGTCCCGGTAAGCGCCCGAACGAGCGTCGTTTTGCCGGCGCCGTTGGGCCCGATGAGCCCGAACACCTCGCCCGAAGCGACCGTGAGATCCACCCCCTCGAGCGCGCGGACGTCGCCGTATTCCTTTCGAACGTCGGCCGCCAAGAGGGCTGGATCATCTCCATCGCCGCGATCGGTGTCGTCGGCTGGTGCGGTCCCGTCCACGTTCGACCCGCCATCGGGAACGACATCCGCCGACGCCGGAGCGCCGTCGGTGCGGTCCGAACGGAGGTCCTGGATCATGACTGTCGCTCCGTCTCGAACGCGCCTAAGGATTCCTCTTTGCGGCTGATCGATGGTGGATCGAGATCAAATCGATGGCGGATCGAGATCCGATCGAATGCGAGGGGAGAACGCGACCGAATGCCGGTCGACTCACACTACAATCGAGTCGAGTACGACCGCCAAAAGCAGGAGTCCGAGGTATGCGTTGGAGGCGTGGAACGCCCGAAAGGCCGCTGACTCGGTGCGTTCGTAGTGGAGCCTGACGACGGCCCACAGGAAGACCGCTCCGAGCGTGACGCCGACGCCGACGTAGAGCGCACCGAGCGCGTCCGCCGTCGCCGCAAGCACCGCGGCCGCAACGAGCGTGGCGCCGAGATACCACAGAATGTGTCGGTGTGTCGCCGTCTCGCCACGGACAACCGGCATCATCGGGAATCCTCCACGCTCGTAGTCGTCCTGATACGCGAGTGCGAGGTTGTAGAAATGTGCGGGCGTCCACAGGAAGATGAGCGCCGCCAACAACAGCCCGCCGCCGCCGATCTCACCAGTCACGGCCGCCCAGCCGATGAGCGCCGGCAGCGATCCCGCGGCGCCGCCAAGTACCGTGTTCTGTACCGTGTTCGGCTTGAGAACGAGGGTGTAGACCACGCTGTAAAACACGATCGCCAGCAGCCCCAGAGCCGCCGCGAGAGGATTGACGAGCCAGAACAACCCGACCGAGAGGAGGGTCAGAAGGAGGCCGAACGTGATCGCACGCCGAACCGAGACGAGATCGACTGCCAGCGGTCGGTCCGCGGTCCGTTGCATCCGACGATCGACGTCGCGTTCGAGGACGTGGTTGAACGTTCCGGACGCTCCAATCGCGATCGATCCACCCGCAAGCGTCAATGCGACCGTCCGCGGCGTGAATCCCGATCCGCCGGCAAGCGCCATTGCCGCGGCGGCGACGAGACATAGTAGCCACATCAACCGAGGCTTCATCAGGCGGACGTACGCCGCGGCCGTCGCCTTTATCCGCGGCCAGCCGGTCTCGGGTACGGTCCCGGTCGGATCGTTTTCGAACGATGACGCCTCGGCGTCGGTCGGACGAGTCGGGGAAGGAGACGGGGATTCGTTCGAATCACCGGTTTCCTCTTCTAACCACCAGGTCAACGCGGCCATCGAGGCGGCGAAGATCACGATTCCGACGGCGAGATGGAGCACGGACGTCGTCGACGCATCGGCGATCGCGACGTACGCGCCGAGGCCCGCCTGAAGGGGATACGCGAGAGTCACGATGGAAAGCGAGACACGAACCCGGCGGGACGTCGAGCGACGGAACGCGGAGACGACCGTGGCCACGACGAGCGCGCCCACGCCGAGTGCCAACAATCGGTGGCCGATCGCGATCCATCCGACCGTCTCCGCGGGGAGCGTATATCCGTTGCCGCAGGCCGGCCAGGCGGCACACGCCGTTGCCGCGTTTGAAAGCGTCGTCGTCGCGCCGACGACGAGAAGCAGATACACGCCCATCGTCGTCGCCGCGAGCAACGCCGGAAATCGGTCCTGGCGAGTCACCAGACACGGGTTGGGAACGGCTACATATAGCTTCGGCGCTTCAGCTTACGGACGCGGATCGTCGGAGGCGTCCCCGTCCCTGCGAGATCCGTCCGTCCCGGGGGCCGCACTTGTTCCGTCGACCGCCTCAGGAGTTCCATCCGCATCGCAGCCGCGTTCACGAAGGACCCGATCGACGATGCGTCCGGTCGAGAGTAGCTCTCCGTCGTAGCGCTTCTCACGGGGGCTCGCCCGCTCGACCCGGCAGTCGATCCCTCGATCCGCCAGGTCGGCGGCGATGGCGGCGTCGTCGTGATGTTGGTCGTACCCGAGAACGATGACGTCGGGATCGAGGCGGCGAACGGGCACGAAGATGTCCGATTCGTGGCCCAGATGGGCCTCATCGACCGGATCGAGTGCGGCGACCATCTCACGTCGTTGCTCCTCCGGGAGGATCGGCCGTCGCTTGTGAGTGATGTTCGTCGTACGCGCGACGATCACGTGGAGTTCGTCGCCGTAACTGGCCGCGTCCCGGAGATAATGGAGATGCCCCGGGTGGAGCAGATCGAACGTTCCCTGCGCGAGCACACGGGTCATCGGAGCCACCTCAAGATCGATCGACTACCGCCATCCTCCTCGTTGCTTCCTCCGTCGTCAATTCCTCCGATATCGCGTCCTCCGTCTCGGGGAGCGCCTCCGTCGTCGATCTCGCTGCCCTCCTCCCGCAGTTCGCGATCGATGTCCGCCTGGGTAAAATCGAAGAAGTGTGACTCGGGCAGATCCACGTCGAGCACGTCGAGCGTCGTCGGGCGTCCGTCGTTGTCGAACGCCTTCCAGTCGCTCCAGCCGTAGGGCGCCCCCACGATGATATGCACCTCTCCCTGTCCAAAGGTCGCGAGATCGGCGTCACTCGGGTGGAGCACGCCGTTCGGGTGCGAGTGGACCGAACCCACGGACCGCAAGTCGTTCGGCTTCATCGTCGATCGAACGGTCGCGCTCACCGGATTCGATTCCGTTCCCGGAATCACGAGCACGTCGGTTATCACCTGTCCACTCCGGTCGAGATCGAGCTTCCGGGCGTCCTCGGTGCGGAGGAATCCCATGTACTCGTTCGGGTGGGTGTCCTCGCACGCTTCGAGGATGAAGTCCATCGTCTCCCGGGCGATCCCGAGGAGATCCTTCGACCGAAACAGGCGCATGGTCGATCCTGGGCACCGTCGACTCAAAGGGATTCCGGACGCCGTCGCCGACCTCCCTCGCTCGGGCAGTGGAACGTCGAGCGTCCGAAACGAGAAGCCGAGATAATAAGCTTAACACGCACCGGCCGCGAATCGCTTGCCATGAGCGACCATGTCGCCGGGGATTCCGGCACGCGGGACGATTCGAGTCCCGAATCCGACGCCAACGATTCGACGGAGGCCGACAACTTCGAGCAGGTCGACGAGTCCGAGACCACGGATCGGTCCGATGAAACCGACGGATCGGCCGACGACCAACTCGAAGACGAGCGACCGGACGGAGACCAACCCGAAGACGAGCAGGCCGACGATGATCGGGAGGACGACGATCGCCCGGTCGTCTACGATCTCGCGCCGGATTGTACGCGCGCGGATATCGAGGTCGGCGCAAACTATCACGCGGAGGTCAACGGAGTCGTCGACTACGGGATCTTCGTCGACGTCTCCGATTCCGTCTCCGGGCTCGTCCACGAATCGAACCTCACGGGGACCTACGAGGTCGGCGACCGCCTCGTCGTCAGGCTCGAAGAGGTCCGCGAGAACGGCGATATAGCATTCGACGACGTCGAACTCCGAGAATATCAGACTAACATCGTCGAACACGAGCCGGATATCGCGCGGATTCGCGCGCTCAAGCCGGCCGAGAACGTTATCCTCGAAGGCGAGATCGTCCAGGCCAAACAGACCGGCGGTCCGACGATATTCGCGGTCTCCGATGGAACGGGGATCGTCTCGTGTGCGGCCTTCGAGGAGGCCGGCGTTCGAGCCTATCCCGACCTCGAGGTCGGCGATCTGGTTCGTGTCGAAGGCGACGTCGAAACGCGCCAGGATGCGCTCCAGATCGAGGTCGACTCGATGGCCGAACTCGAGGGGGAGCGCGCACGGACTACCCGTGACCGGATCGACGACGTGCTCGCGGAACGGTCCGAACCGGCCGATATCGATCCGCTCATCGAGTGGGAAGCCTTCGAGCCGATCCGCGATGACCTCATTGCGGTCGCGAGACGACTCCGACGAACGGTCCTTGAGGGACGGCCGATTCGGGCCAGACACCACGCCGACGGCGACGGAATGTGTGCGGCGATTCCCGTTCAATACGCACTCGAGAACTTCATCCGGGAGATACACGAGGGCGCGGATGCACCACAACATCACTTCAAACGGCTGCCAAGCAAGGCGCCATACTACGAGATGGAGGACGTCACTCGCGACCTCAACTTCGCGCTTGGCGGCCGCGCCCGACACGGACAGAAGCTCCCGCTTTTGTTGATGCTCGACAACGGCTCGACCGAGGAGGACGTTCCCGCATACAAGAACCTCGCCCACTACGACATCCCGATCATCACCGTCGATCATCATCACCCCGACCCGGAGGCCGTCGACCCGCTTTTGGACGCCCACGTTAATCCGTATCTCTACGGCGAGGACTACCGGATCACGACCGGGATGATGTGCGTCGAACTTGCTCGTCTCATCGATCCGACGATCGACGACGAACTCGATCACATCCCCGCCGTTGCGGGGCTCTCGGACCGATCGAAGGCGGAGGCGATGTCGAAATACCTCTCGTTGGCCGAGAGCGAGGGATACGACCGTTCGGACGTCCTCGACATCGGCGAGGCGCTCGATTACGCCGCTCACTGGCTGCGATACTCGGAAGGGAAAACGCTCGTCAACGACGTCCTCGATATCGACTGTCCGGACGCCACTCGTCACGAGAAGCTCGTGGAGTTCCTCTCCGAGCGGGCCGAACGGGACGTCGATCGACAGATCGACGCCCTCGAGGAACACGTCGAACACGAACGGCTCGCCTCCGGCGTTCGACTCTACCGGATCGACCTCGACGAATACGCACACCGATTCACCTATCCGGCACCTGGCAAGACGACCGGAAAGCTCCACGACGTGAAAGTCAAGCAGACGGGCGATCCGGTCATCACGATCGGCTACGGGCCGGACTTCGCCGTACTCCGGTCGGACGGCGTCCGTCTCGACATCCCGACCATGGTGACCGAGTTGAACGAGGAGCTTCCGGGAGCCGGCGTCTCCGGCGGCGGACACCTGGTCGTTGGCTCGATCAAGTTCGTGAAGGGACGCCGACAGGAAGTCATCGAGACGCTCGTCGGAAAGATGGCGGACGCGGAGATCGACGAGGCGCTCTCGTCGGCGACCGTGCTTGAGGATTAACCAAACGACACTTCCCGCCGAGCGACGATCACGGCTGCGATCACTGCCACTGCGACCCCGCCCGCCATCCCGACCGGAAGCTGAACACCACCGCCGCGCCAGTCCGCAGCGTAGATCGTCCGAAAGTACTCGGCCGCTTGCGGACTCTCAAGAACGACGAGCACTTCGCGATTGGTCGTTGCCGCCGCCTCGTTCCAGTTGAGACTCCCTATCACGACCGTATCGTCGATCACCATCCCCTTCGCGTGAATCTTCCCGTATCGCCCCCGAGGCTCCGTCACCGCGACCGAAAGCGGAAGGTCGTCCCGTGTGGCCCGGCGGTTCAACCGGTCAGCAAGCGCCGCGTTCTCCTCCCGGTCGTACCACGCGTTCGAGAGCAACACCCGGCTGTCGACGCCCCGATCCGCCGCGCGAACGACCGCCTCAAGCAGTCGCCATTCCGGTCCCGCGGTCCGGGGAACCAGTACGAGTATCCGCTCGTCCGCGGCGTCGATCCGATCCACGAGCCGATCGACCGCGTTCTCCGGAGCCAACAGGAGTTCCACCTCGCTCGCAGTCGTCCGACGTGGTTCGAACCGGGTCGGAAACGACTCCGTCGACCGTGTGGACTCGTGAGCCGTCAGATTGGAGCGGACACGCCGCCAGGCGAGTGCGTCGAGAGCGGTGGCATCCCTGATGAACACGCCTGCCAGTTCGTTCGCGAACCGCCCATTGTACACGACGGCACCCCACCCTCGATTTCCGGCCCCACCCGTTCCGGAGGGCTTCCAATTTTCGGTGAGGACCAGTGCCCGGTCGTCGACGACTGCGTATTTGGGATGATGAAACGAGAATCGCCGTCGATCCCCGGCGAGCACGCGCGGTTCGATCCCCGCTTCGACGAGTCTGTCAAGCGTTCGGGCGGTCCCCTCCGAAAGTCCGCCGACCGGCCGACCCTCGATCAGCACTCGAACCGTGACTCCACGCTGATGGGCCTCGATCAACTCCTCGGCGATGCGGTCGGACTCGAAGGTGTATCCGGCGAGCAGGATCCGGTCGTCGGCTCCCGTGAGGGCGGAGTGGGGAACCCCGCTTGCGTCCGGGAGGACGAAGACGTCGACATCGGCGGACCCGATTGACGCCGGGAGGTCGTGGGGCTCATAGCCGTACGGTCGCCAGCCTCCGGCGTGTGTTCCGTACTCGCCCCCTTCCCAGTGCCGATTCCACACTTCCGTCTCCGGGGCTCGATCGTAGGCCACCTCATCGACCGGAACTCCCTCGTGGACCAGTACGATCCGGTCGCCTTCGTCCGAAAGCGGGAGATAGTTCGGAAGACGGGAGACCGATCCGCGAACGTGGACGGACGCGGCCGCCGGATCCTCACTTAGCGCCACCCGACCGGAGACGTTCCTGGGGAGCGGCGTCTCGTGGTGGCCGTCCGAAAGCGACCAGTTTCCGGAGACCGGGAGATCGACGATCAGATATTCGCCCACGTCCCCGTCGGCGACGGGATTGGGGTACAACTCGACGATCGTCCCGTTCGGTGGGGTGGATTCGGTTCGTGATGCAGTGGTCTCGTTCTCGGTTCGGGCCTTCGCTCCGGTGCCGGTGGCGTTTGCTCCGTCCATTCCGATCGCGGCCGGATCCCGGGCAGTAGCGGCGGGAGACGCGAGCGTCGTGCTCGCTACGACTGACGGGGCGGCGAGAAGCCAGACGGCAAGCAACGAAATTGCGACCAGCGAAACGGTTGTCGGCGCGGGGAACCAACGTCTAAACGGCCGATCGACGACCCATCTCGGGATGGTCGGATGGAATGTAGAGTCGTCCGGATCGGGTGAGAGACGATCCGGGTGGGCGATCGGATCGTCGGAGGAAAGCCCGTGGGAAACGCTTCGACGCACGGGCCGTCTGGTTCGGTTTCAGGGAAAAACCTCCGGGTTGGATCCATCGATCGGGACGGGGTGGCCCTCGATCGGAACGGAGCGGATCCCTCGATCGGAACGGATCGAAACCGAACGTGTTCGACCGCCGATCAGGCCGCCGGTGTGTCCGCGTTCAACGTCTCTTGAGCCTTCTCGGCCTCGGTTTGAACGATAAAGACCCGCTCGTCGTCGTAGTCGGCCGCCGCCTCGAGCGCCTCTCGGGTCCCGATCTGCCGGAGCGCCCATGCGGCGGCCGCACGGACGTCCGGCGACGCGTCGGTCTCGAGGGTCTCCGTGAGGGGATCGATGGCCCGTGCGTCGCCGATGAGTCCGAGCGCTCGGGCCGCGTAGGGTCGCACGTTCTCGTTTTCCATCTCGAGTTTGTTCGCGAGCGGCTGGACTGCCTCGCTCGCGCCGATCTCGCCAAGCGCCTTGAACGTCGTCTTCTGGAGCTGCGGGTTCGAATCCTCGTCGACGTACTCCAGAAGCGTCTCCGTAACGTCCTCTGCGGCCATCTTCCCGAGGATCCTGATGGCGTCCTCCTCGCGTTTTTCAGCCCGGCCGAGCAACTCGTCGATCGCCGCGTCGGTCGCCGCGCGCTTGCCCATTCGTTCGAACGCCTCCAGACAGTGGCGCTCCATGAACTCCGACTGGAGCGAATCGAGCGCCAGGAGGATCATGTCGACGTTGCCCGCTTCCTCGTGGGCCTTCAGCGCGGCCCACTCGACCGGATAGTCCTTGTAGTGGCCGAGCACGTCGTAAAAGCCCTCCGCGTAGAGCTGTTCGTTCGTCTTGAGATCCTCCCACTGCTCTGCGTCCTCGAGGTCCTCGCTCAGCGTCTCGGCGCCGTCGACGAGGGATTCGATCGTCTCCGCGTCCACATCGGGGTCGAGGTCCGCATCCTCGATGGCATCCCCGATCGATTCGAGGGTGAAAGCGAGGGCGTCGATGTCCTCCGTCTCCGGTTCGAAGTCGATCCCGAGCGTCTCGGCAACCGGAGTCGTGAAGGCCTCGATCGCCTCCCTGATCTCCTCGAGACCGGTCTCCGTCCACTCGGTGCTTTCGACATCGTCGATGGCTTCCTCGATATCGGCGATCACGTCCGCAGCGTAGGGACCCCGTGCCTCCGCAAGCGACGATCGGAGCTCCTCGATCCGAGATTCGAGGGCCTCACGCGGATCCTCGGCATCCTCCTCGTCGGATTCCGGCAGATCAGCCTCCGAAAGCGACGACTCGGCATCGTCCAACAGAGCCTCGACGTCGTCGAGGTCGGCCTCCGTCTCGGCCGCCTCCAGACGCTCGGCCACGTCGTCGAGGTACTCGCTCAGGGACTCTTCTGTCACCTCTCCCGGAAGAACCGGGGACTCCCCGTTCTGCTCCGAGGAGGTCGTCTCCTCGGGCGCATCCTCCGGCTCGTCCTCGCCGTTGCTCATACTGTGAACGTGCGCGTGTGGTCCATTAAGTCGTTTCCCTTCGTGCGCGCCCGGTCGATCGCTTTCTGAGAGTGGTCGAGGAGAAGCCGATCCGTCCATCGAATATACTAAATCCATATTAGAATATTTCTTTTTGAAATAGAAAATAATATTTTCACATGTGAATATTTAAGTGCAATGCGGACGATCTAGTGAACGAGATGAGTACCCAAAAGCACGTTCGACAGCAGTACGGCGAGGTTCACGAGAGCGAAGCGCTTCGGATTCCCGAGGAGAAGGCCGAACAACTCGTCGACGCGTTGAACACCGATCTCGCGTCGACGTACGTGCTGTACCATCAGATCAAGAAGCACCACTGGCTCGTCGAGGGCGCGGAGTTCCGCGACATCCACGTCTACCTCGGCGAGGTCGCCGCCGACCTGGAGGAGGGCGCGGACGTCATCGCCGAACGGGCACAGGCGCTCGGTGGCGTCCCGCTTTCGGGCGGCGCGAACTACGAGGAGCACGCACCGGTCTCCGGGGAGAACGCGGACGCCTACGACATCCGGACGTCGCTCACACACGACATGGAAATATTCGGCGACATCATCGAATCGCTTCGAGAGCACGTTCGGCTCGCCAACAATCTCGGCGATTACACCACCGAAGAACAGCTTCGAGAGGTTCTGATGGACGTCGAGGAACACGCACACCACCTCGAACACTACCTCGAGGACGATACCCTCGTCATCGAGGAATCGATGGAATAACGAACCGGGGTCCCGGCAACGCTACCTCGCCCGCCCTCGTATCGGCCTCCAAACTATCGGACGGTTTCGACCGTCAGATCGGTCGCGATCCAGCCGTCCGGATTGCCCTGCTCGGTGAACACGGTTCGGTTCGGCGACGTCTCCGCGGCGGCGATCGCCGGTCTCGAGACCCCGTCGTCCTCCCGTCGACCGGCCGAATGGTCACGAACGCATTCCGATCCACCGTCCCTTGATTCGTCGGCCGCCGATCCGTCAGTTGGTTCCATTACTCGGCGATGGGGGAGACAGACACATAACGGTTTTGGCCGGCCTAAAACACGGTCGGGGAACCCGGGTTCGCCGACCGTAGCCGATTACCGTGACCGGAGCATTCCCTCGACCATGGCCACGCTGTTTTCTCCACTGACGATCCGGGAGACGGAGATCCGAAATCGTGTGATGATGTCGCCGATGTGTCAATACTCCGCCGAGGACGGGTTCGCGGACGACTGGCATCGCGTCCACCTCGGATCGCGTGCCGTCGGCGGCGCCGGAGTCGTGATGGTCGAGGCGACTGCGGTCGAACCACGAGGACGGATCTCTCCCGGGGATCTGGGTATCTGGTCGGACGAACACGCCGACGCGCTCGCGCCGATCGCGGAGTTCCTCCGTTCACAGGGGGCGACTCCGGCGATCCAGCTCGCACACGCCGGTCGAAAGGCCTCGACGTCGAGACCCTGGGAGGGCCACGAACCGCTTCAGCCGGACGGCGACGGCTGGGAGACGATCGCCCCGAGCGGTCCGTATCCCTATCCTGACGACGAGCCGCCCCGCACGCGCGAGATGGACCACGAGGACATCGACACCGTGATCGACGCCTTCCGCGAGTCCGCACGGCGCGCCCGGGACGCCGGCTTCGAGATCGCGGAGGTTCACGCCGCACACGGGTATCTGCTTCACGAGTTCCTCTCGCCGGTCTCGAACGATCGCGAGGACGAGTACGGCGGCAGCTTCGAGAACCGCTCGCGGCTCGTCCGCGAGGTGACGGCGGCGGTCCGAGACGTCTGGCCCGACGACGCGCCAGTGTTCGTGCGCATCTCCGCGACCGACTGGTTGCCCGACCGTGAGTCGTGGGATCTCGAGGAATCGATTCGGCTTGCACCCCTTCTCGCCGAGGCCGGAGCGGACCTGATCGACGTCAGCAGCGGTGGGAGTCATCCCGATCAGCAACTCGAGCAACCGGGACCGGGATATCAGGTGCCGTTCGCGGAGTCGATCCGCGAGGAAACGGACGTTTCGGTGGCCGCCGTCGGGAAGATAACCGACCCGACTCACGCCGACGCGATCGTCCGAAACGGCCGGGCCGACGTCGCGGCGCTCGGCCGGGAACTGCTTCGACACCCCTATTGGACGCTCGAGGCAGCCCACGAACTCGGCGTCGATATCGAGTGGCCGGTTCAGTACCGCCGTGGGCGTTTCGAGTAGTCGTACGTACGTTTTTGCGTGCGGAGGTCGAACGATCGGTAATGACTCCCGGCGATCGATCCGCTGATCGCAGCGACGAGGAGGCTCTGCGCGAGCACCTCGCGGAACTCGAGACCGTCCTCTCGCGACTTCGATCGGACCTCTCGGAGGAATCGCGGACTCGAAATCGCGTTCCTCGACCACCCAGCCCTACCGAACTCCTTCGATTCACCGAACGGTACACCCTCCCGGCGCTGATCGCGCTTCTCGAGGCGACGATCCGGTCACTGGAACTCCTGCGAGCCACGCTTCGGGTTGCGGACCCCGACCGCCGTCTCGACGCCGTCGGGGACGGATCGCACGGCCGACTGGCGGACGTCCGAGACGGAACCACGGCAGGCGTTCGGCGAACGCTGTCGGAGCTTCGAACGGCACTGTCGGAGACCGATCTCCCGCAGGAGGCGACCTCGAGGGAGCTACTCGAGGACGCTCGGGAACTCTCCGCCGAGATCGACGACCTCCTCGCCGGGGATCGCGAATCGACCCCCACAGGTGGCTCCCATGGATCGGATCGAACGAACGACGGCGACGGCGACGGCGAGGATGGCTTCAAGTCGACGGATGCTGGGAGGGCAGGACGGAACGAAGGGATCTCGATCGATGTCCATGATCCGGACGCTCCCGATGCCAGCGGCGATCGGAGTTCCACTCTCGACGCTGAAGAGGAGACGGACGAAGGGGAGGACTCGGCTCCGGAGATCGACGTTGACGCGGAACTCGCCTCGATCAAGCAGGAACTCGATGAGGACGACGAAAACGGGACTGAGAACGACGACGAGCGAGCGAGGGATGACGACGCCGCCTCGGACGACTCGGATGGGAGAGCTGAATCGAACGATCCGAATGACGCGGACGACGGCATCGGAGAATCCGCCGATTCAACCGATTCTGACGACATCGCCGGGTCCGACGATATCGCCGATCCGAACGACGCTGACGATTCCGATGAGCCGGTCGACTGACTCGGAGGACGTTTGGGTTACTCGATCGGCTCGAAGCGGAAGCCGTCCCAGTCCTGGCTGTCGGGTTCGCGGATCCCGGCACCCGGCTCACGAAGTTCCTCGTGGTAGACAGGGATGACCAGGTCACCGATCTCGACGTCAGCTTCCTCGACGATCTGGCCGATCGCCCGCACCGGCGGGCCGTCATCGGGGCCGAGATCGAACTCGACGATGGCGAGTGCGTTCGGCGCGCGGACCCCCGGTGGCGTCGCCGTCGAGCGTGTCCAGGTGATAACCCTCGCCTCCTGCTCGCGGAGATCGACGGTTCCGACGCGCTCCGCTCCGTTCGGGCCGACCGGATGGGGCGGATAGGTGACCGTTCCGTCGGCGTAGCGCGCGGCTTCGAAGACGGGTTCTTCCACGTTCGGATCGGACGTGGAGGTCGCGCCGTCGTCGTCACGTTCCCCCCCGTCACCACGTTCATCGTCGCCATCGCCATGTTCGTTGCCGTCCTCATGTTCGTCCCCGTTCGGTCGGCTCATCGTCCTGCCTCCATGATCGTGGTCGTCACGCAGTTCCCGAACCCGCCGACGTTACAGGCGAGTCCGACGTCGGCCTCCACCTGTCTCGGACCGGCCTGCTGAGTCAACTGGGCGAACACCTCGTGGATCTGTGCGACGCCCGAAGCGCCGAGGGGATGTCCCTTCGATTTCAATCCACCGGACGTGTTGATGGGCAACTCGCCATCCCGATCCGTGACGCCTTCCTCGACGGCTTTCCATCCGTCGCCTTTCTCGAAGAAGCCGAGGTCTTCCGACTGGAGGAACTCCAGGATCGTGAACATGTCGTGTAGCTCCGCAACGTCGACGTCATCGGGACCGAGGTCGGCCATCTCGTAGGCGATTTCGCCGGACTTGACGACGCCGCCCATCGTCGTCGGATCCGCACGTTCATGGACGACGTGGGTATCCGTCGCGCCGCCGATCCCCGCGATGGTGACGTACTCGTCGGCGGGGACGTACTCCTCGGCGACCGACTCGGGACAAAACAGCAGGGCGGCCGATCCGTCCGTGATCGGACAGAAGTCGTACAGTCGCAGGGGGTCGGCGACGATCGGCGACTCGAGTACCGTCTCCAGATCGACCTCCTTGCGGAACTGGGCGTGGGGATTGTCGATGCCATTACGGTGGTTCTTGACGGCGACCTTCCCCAGCGACTCCCGTGGCGCGTCGTAGGTGTCGAGATACAGTCGCGCGGTGAGCCCCGCAAAGGAGGGGAGCGTGACGCCGTGTTTGTACTCGACGGGATGGGTGAGCGAGGCGATCACGTCCGTCGCCTCGGTCGTGCTTCGGTGGGTCATTTTCTCGCCGCCGACGAGCATCGTCAACTCGGAAGCGCCGGAGGCGATCGACTGCCAGGCAGCGTAGACGCCCGCCCCACCCGAGGACGAGGTCTGGTCGATCCGGGCGGTGTAGGCCGGCATCGCTGCCAGGTCGTGTGCGAGCGCGTTCGAGATCCCCGTCTGGCCCTCGAACTCGCCGCTTGCCATGTTCGATACGTAGAGGTGGTCGAGTTCGCTTGCCTCGACGCCCGCATCAGCGAGACAGTCCTCGCCGGCTTCCGCCAGGAGGTCGAGCACCCAGCCATCGCGGTTGCCGAACTGCGTCATCGAGGCGGCGATGATCGCGACGCGTTCCATACCGGTCGATGCGGTGCCCCGGTCGTATACCTTCCCCTTCTTATTTTCCCATCCCTGACATTCACCATGCAGTTCTCCGTCATTCAAGGCGACATGGTCGACCGGTCGGTCGACGTGCCCGTGAACGCGGCCGGAACCAGTCTTCGAATGGGTTCGGGCGTTCCGGCTCGCTCCGACGCGGCGCACGTATCATCTGTTCGGAGATCGATGCCGTCCGCCCGAAATCGCTTGCTGACGTCGGGTTCATCGCCTCTGGCGAACGCGAGGTCGAGACGGTTCGAGATGTCGCCGAGGACGTTCGATCGGAGTCGTAACCGACGGCGGACGATTCAGCCGTCGACGACTTCGTAGCCCGCCTCGTCGATCGCGGCCACGAGCGCCTCGGTCTCGGCGTCCCCGGTGACTGTTGCGATCCCCCGCTCGTGATCCGCGGTCGCGTCCTCGACGCCCGGGACGTCCGAAAGCGCCTCAACGACCGCCGTTTCACACCCATCACACGCCATTCCGTCGACGTTCAGTTCCGTCATGGACGTTTGTAGGTCCGTTTGGTTCATGTTGGTTTCCCTTTCGATTCGAAAATTTGATCCGGACCGAACCCCGATTCTTGGCGCCGATCGGACTATACGTCTCGGTATCTAAGCCGTCATATGCGCACACTCGATGAGACGGACCGCGAGATCCTCGAATCGTTGAGCGAGGATGCCCGGCGGCCGTTCAGCGACATCGCCGACCGCGTCGACCTGTCGGCTCCGGCCGTCTCCGATCGCGTTGACAGACTCGAGGAGATGGGCGTCATCGAGGGATTCACGCTCCGCATCGATCACGAAACGCTCTCGAGCGGGGTCGCGGTTCTCGTTCGTCTCGAACTTCCGCTTTCGAGCGTCGAGCAAGCCTATCGCGGGCTCGCGGATCACGACCGCGTCGAACACGTCTTCGAGACCGCGGACGGCGAGGTCGTCTGCACCGCCACGATCGATCCGGGAGCAGTCGATCGCCTGTTTGCGGAAGCTCTGGCGGATCCCGACGTGATCGGGAGTCTCCACGTACAACTGCTCGCCTCGCGGGAGTGGGACTCGACGATCGGAACGGACGTCGAACTCGCGATCGACTGCGTCGAGTGTGGAAACACGGTCACGAGCGAGGGCGAGTCGGCTCGGATCGACGAGACGCTGTACCACTTCTGCTGTGGGACCTGTCTGTCACGATTCAAGAAGCGGTACGATCGGATCGAGAAGGATGCCTGATCACTCCAGAATCCCCCTCACGTCCGGGATCGTTCGTCGATGTCCGTCAGGACACGAGGACGAACGGAAACGCACTCAAGGCCTCGACCGTATCGGGAGGTATGGGACTCGGCGGCACGGCCAAAAAGATCCAGACGGTGGCAGAGAAGGCCGAACAGACGTACCAGCGGCTCAACGACCTGCGCGATGAGGTCGAAAAGACTCAGACGACGGTGACCGATACCGCAGAACGGGTGGGACACCTCGAAACCGAGATGGCGGAACAGCGCGCCGTTCTCGATGCGGTCGCCGAGGAGGTCGGCGTCGACCTCGAGGCCGTAAGCACGGACGCACACATTCGGGAAGCCGAGGAACCGGACGGGAACGGGGAGGACGGCACCGACGGACAGGCGGACGCGAACGGAGAGGGCGGCACCGGAGACGCTTCGAGTGGCGACGCCTCGAACGACGCCTGATCGGCCGAGGTCGTAACCGGGATTCGTTCCTTCTCAGTCGAGCACTGAACAGTCACCACGTCCGCCGATCCCGGCTGCGACACATTTCGTTACAAATCGGACTGTCCACAGAAGTCCCACGAGCAGGGCTGTGAGTGGTCCGAAGATGGCTCCGAGGAGACACGTGTATGAATCCTGCCGTTCTCATGTGATGGAAACGCTCGGATCGTTTACCGCAACGGGAAGTCCTCATCCAACTATGGTTCGGCGACGGAACGATACCAGACGTCGGTTTCTCCAACTCGCGGGAACGACTGCAGTGACCGGTCTTGCTGGCTGTGGTGGTACTCGGAACCGAAGCGACGGCGGTGGCGGAAATGGAAACGGGGGTGGAGGACAGCAGGGAACCCAACAACAGGCCGGACAGGGACTCGGACAGGTCACTCAGACGCTATCGAGACAGTGTTGCCCGACGCTTCACTCTCGAAAAGTGCATCAATGACGGCTAACGTTTGGATTCCGTTCGTGGCTCCCGTCAGCGGCTCCCGCCCGTTCTCGATACAGTCGGCGAAGTGTTCGATTTCGAGGCGGTAATGATCGAATGGGTCGAAGCGCTCGACGCACTTGCGGCCGTCGAGAGCGTATTCGAGGACTGTCTCGGCTTCGTCGTCCCGAGGATTGAACGCGCGTTCGGCTTCGAGCCACCCGTTGGTTGCCTCGATACGGTAGCGGTGGAGAAATCGGTCGGTATCGAATCCACAAGTTAGGGTCGCAGTCCCACCGTCATCGTATCCGAGAACGCCCGAAAATCCCGTGTCTACGCCACAGTCGCGCGTGTCGAACGCCGTTCCCGTGGCCCGGTCCGGCTGCCCCATCATCCACCGGGCAACCGTGATCGGGTAGCAGCCGAGATGCATCAGGCTCCCGCCGGCACACTCGGGGGTTAGACTGACGAGGTCGTCCGCCTCACCACTCCGCGGCGCCTGAAAAACGCCGGCAAATTCGCGGATTTCGTCGAATTTCTCCGCAACGGCGAGGGCTCGTTTAGTTCGGGGATGATACCGGTGCATGTACCCCTCCATCAGGACGACGCCGGCAGACTCGCAGGCGTCCCGAATTCGGCGAGCGCCGTCGACATCGGTAGCGAGGGGCTTCTCACAGAGAACGTGATGGCCAGCCTCGGCCGAGCGAATCGCCCATTCCTCATGGAGGGAGTTCGGAAGGGGAATGTAGACGGCATCCAGTTCGTCGTCCGCCACCAGCGTCTCGTAGGACCCATACGCCCGCGCGATATCCAACGCGTCGGCGAACGTCGATGCCCGGTCGGCGTCTCGGGATGCAACTGCCCGAACGGTGTGATCGGTTTTCTGGACGGCCGGAATCACGTGATTCCGGGCGATTGCGGCGGTTCCGAGAACGCCGATTTGCATGTGCACCGAAGGAACATCGTCCACATAAGCGTTGTGACAACCCGCGACGGTCGGTTCAACTTCCCACCTTCATTACCCGGCTTCGATCAACTCGTACTGCTTTCCGTCGCCGGTGCGCTCGCTGTCGATCAGGTTGTAGTGTTCGAGCTTCGGAAGGTGCTTCCCCCGAAGGGACCGCAACGACACGGGTGAATCGTGTCGTCGTTCATACGCCTCGTACAATTCGTTCTGGATCAACGGTCCGTGATCCCGAACCACCTCATACGACCCGCTGGTGGCCGTTCAACTTCGAGCGCGCCTTCTGTCGAACCTCTTGTTCGGCGTCGGTCATCGACGTCTCGACGAACTACAGAAAGTTCGCTGCCCATCCCCAGACATTGCTTTCCCGGCCTCTAGGCATAACGTGTGTTCGCGGCCCCCTGTCGACGGGCGGAGACACGTGAATACTTCAAACAGGCACCACAGTGAGAACAACACCTGCAGATGCTGTCGATAGCTCATGCGGCTTGAGAACGGGACGGAGGTTCAGCGACCAGAACAACGGCGAGGTCCACGTGCTTGCATACTCTCGGATGGAAGGGGGTCCCTTGCTGCTGAACGGTGGTTCGTCGGTGAAACTACCGGACCGGAAAAGTCGAGTGATGGAACGGCTCCGCGTATTACTCCCCCTCGTTCTCCCAGTAATCTACGTCGTCGTCAATGTTGTAGAATCCGTGGAACGACCGGTCGCCGCTGTCTCCCGGTGGTGCATCAACGAACACCCCAAACTTCTCTAGTTCGGGGTAGACAGTCACGTCAGGCTCGTTCATCGTCGAGACCATCAGATACCGGAGCGGAGCATCTCTGTCGTTGACCACTTGGTGGCCGCCGCTCGTATCGGCTGGCAGCGTCACATAATCCCCGCGCTCCAACTGTACCGTCTGGTCTTCGCCACGGAGCTGTCCCGTCCCCGCCAACACGTAGAGTGCCTCCTCATTAGCAGTGTGGTAGTGATACGGCCACGAACGCTTGCCCGGTGGGAGTTCATAGAGACTACAGCCGACGTCGTCGGCATCAACGGCCTCTGAGAGTTGCTTGCGCCGGAAGAACTGCTCGCCGTGATCGTACTCCTCCCAGCAAAGGTCTGTATCGTTTATCTTCTGCATATGAGCGCTCTCACAACGATCCACTAAAAACCCACTCTGACGGGTGAGTAAATAGCTGAATAGAAAAGTGAGAGTAGCCGCTGAGACGGTTCACGGACGCCAACTACGAGAAATGGGCTACGCTGAGTCTTTGAACAGGATTGCAATAGAGCCGACCTAGCTGATTTGCGAGAACGGCTCGCCACGACTGGTGAACGACTCAAACTTGGGGTAGATGCACCATCATCAGGCCGTATCGAGCGTCACGGGGATGGAGACGATGCGTCCTCGGTAAACTGTTCTACTCCCACATTAGCGACCGGCCGGGAGGTCCGCCATCTGGTGGATCCTTCACTCTCGATCAGCTGGTAGCTCCCCTGGAGCATCCGGAGGATGCGCCGGCGCTCGGCGTCAGATATCTCGAGAAGGACTCTAGCACCAATTCACCTGACGAGCCGTCCGACTCCTGGCTGACTGACCTTTTTCTGTGTGGTATGCGTACACACACATTCCACAGACAGATGCCCTCCAAATACGATCACTCCGAGATGTCCAGGCGTATCGGTACAGCGGAATCGCGCGATTCAGCACCGGATCGAACTGCTGTCTCTGCCCACGAGCGTTCACGGTGCGAAGAGACTGGCAACTCTCACCAGATCTCTCGAACACGGGTTCGCGTCGTCACGCTTGAGGCAGAAGTAGAGCTGCTGGAGGCCGAACGTGAGACGCTCGTGGATCTGGTGACAGCGCTCGAATCCGATCTTGAGGAGCTTGAGAACGAGGTGGCCTCCCTTGAACGAACCATTGAGTACAAAGAACAGCAACGCCAGCAGGTGATAGACAAATACGAGCACATCATTGCAGAGAAGGATCAGGCGTATCAGGAGCTTCGACAAGAGCTTGCGGCTGCAACGACCGGGACCAGCATTTGGCCACTTCCCGTGATCAAACCACTCCGAGAGACCGTGTTATCTCGGTGAAACCCCTCCCACACAATTGGTAAGTTCGGAGGATGAGCTGTGATGGGTTCGGCCGGATTCCCATGTTCCCCATGACTCCGAGGGATTCAACGGAATACTGATGCGAGAGACCGTCATCCCGCGGCATCGAGACGACTAGAGCGTTTCCCAATACCCACCAATCGGTCGACTTTCAGAATCGAAGTGATGTCCTGTCTCTTAGTCCGTTGCGAATCGGCTGCTTCCCCTCCTTCTGGCGGGGCAGTCAGCCGAGTGCAAGACGGTGAGTCCTACAATTCAGACAGTATTACAACCAAAATCGTCCGAATCAAGCATTGGATGGACAGACGCCGGCTACAGAGGAGAAGGACTAAACACTTCCCCCCAGGCTTAAATCCACATCATTAGTAATGAAGGAGTATGGTGGCCTCTCACAGCGGAAACACATCTGTAACCCCGCCACACAACACGGAGGCAATTTCCATTCTTCACGTTGATGATCAAGTCGACTTCGTCGAGATGACCGCTCAGTTTCTCGAAGGTGAATGCGAGCGGTTCGCCGTCGAAACTGCAACAAGTGCCAATGAGGGGCTTGAGCGACTCTCCGAAGCAGAGATTGATTGCATCGTCAGTGATTACCAGATGCCCGGCATGGACGGGCTGGAATTTCTAGAAGCTGTACGCGAAGAGCATCCCGACCTGCCGTTCATCCTGTTTACTGGCAAAGGAAGCGAGGAGGTCGCAAGCGATGCCATCTCGGCGGGGGTTACCGATTACATTCAAAAAAAGCCTGGCTCCGACCAGTTTACCGTCCTGGCCAACCGCATCGAAAACGCGGTCCACCAGACCCGGGCGGAACACCGCCTCGAAGAGAGTCAACGACGCTTCCGGACGCTGCTCAGCAACGTTCCGGGGATGGCCTATCGCTGTCGAAACGAACGTGGCTATCCGATGCTGTTCGTCAGCGACGACTGTGTCGAACTCACGGGATACGAGCGGTCGGAACTCGTCGACGGCGACATCAGGTATGGCCGAGACGTCGTGCATCCAGACGATCGCGACCGGGTCTGGGAATCCGTCCAGGACGCGCTGGAGTCGCGAGAGCCGTTCCGCGTCGAATATCGTATCCGGACTGCTGACGGCGAAGAGAAGTGGGTTTGGGAGCAGGGCCAGGGCGTGTTCGAAGACGGAGAGGTCGTCGCTCTTGAAGGATTTATTACGGATGTGACAGAGAGAAAGGAGTTCGAGGAGAAACTTGAGTACCAGTCCTCGTTGCTGGAAGCGCAGATGGAGACCACGATCGACGGGCTACTCGTCGTCGACGAAGACCGCACCGTTGCCTCCTACAACCACCGCTTCGTCGAGATGTGGGAGATCCCTGACGAGGTGGTCGAGACGAACTCGGACGAAACGCTATTGGACTGGATCGCCGATCACAAGCTCGCGGATCCGGAGGCGTTCTTGGATTTGGTTGAAGACCTCTACGAACATCCTGACGAAACGAGTCGCGATGAAGTCCGGCTCACGGACGGCCGGGTCTTCGACCGCTATTCGGCCCCGGTCATCGGCGACGACGGCACCAACTACGGCCGACTGTGGGTGTTCCGCGATATCACTGAGCGCAAAGAGCGCGAGCGCGAACTCGAACGGCAAGAGTTTCTGTTCAGTCGGGTACAAGAGATCGCCGACGTGGGCGTCTGGGAGTACGATCCCCAGGCGGACGACCTCGCCGGATCCGACGGCATTTACCGTATTCACGGGGTCGATGATGATTACGAACCGATCTTAGAGGAGACAATTGAGTTGTATCACCCCGACGACCGCGACGAGATCGCCAACGCAGTCACCCGTGCAATCGAAGATGGAGAAGCGTTCGATCTCGAATTGCGTATCGTCCGCCCCGACGGGGAGGTCCGAGACGTTCGTGCACGGGGGGAAGTCAGCACGGACGAGCAGGGGGAGACGGAACTCGTTCGGGGGGTGTTTCAAGACATCACCGAACGCAAGGAACGCGAGCGGGAACTCCAGAAGTTCAAGGCAGCAGTCGAGCACGCCGGTCACGCGATCTACATCACTGATGCCGACGGCACGATCGAGTACGTGAATCCAGCATTCGAGGAGGTGACAGGGTACACGGCTGAGGAAGCGATCGGTGGGGCGCCGGAGATTCTCGGCTCCGGTGAGCATAGCACCGACTTCTACGAGGATATCTGGGACACGATTCTGGCGGGCCAGCACTGGAAAAGCGAGATAGTCGACGAACGCAAAGACGGCAAAGAGGTCATCCTCGATCAGACGATTGCCCCGATCGAAACCGACGGCGGGACAGTCGAGGGGTTCGTCGCGGTCGCTCGTGACGTCACCGAGCGCAAGGAACGCGAAGAGCAACTCCAGATCTACGAATACGCCTACGAGTCCGCCCTGAGCGGCATCGCTATCGCGAGTTTGGATGGTACGTTACGTTCGGTGAACCCTGCCTTCTGTGAGATGTGGGGATACGAAGACAAAACGGATGTCGTCGGGCAATCGGTCCCTGACTTCTGGGCGGAGCCCGAGGCTGCTGCGAGCGTGATAAACGCGATTCAAGAGACAGGTCGTTGGGAAGGTGAACTCCGAGCAGTTCGCGAAGACGGAACCACCTTTGATGCCTACAGTTCAGCGAGCTATGTGACCGATGACGAGGGCGAACCGATCGCGCTGATGTCGTCGTTCGTCGATATCACCGAGCGCAAGCGACGTGAACAGGAACTCGCCGAAGAGCGCGAGAAGTACGCGACGCTGGTCGAACAGAGCCACGACGGCATCGGGATCGTCCAGAACCGAGAATTCGTCTTCGCCAACTCCCGGCTGGCGGATATTACCGGCTACGAAGAGGATGAACTCCTCGGGATGCCGTTCACTGACGTGATCGCTCCGGAAGATCAACAACTCGTCCGGGAGCGGTACGAACGACGACTCGATCCAGACGCCGACTCGCCACCCTCTCGGTATACCGTGACCTTTGAGACCCCGGATGGCCGCAAGCGGGTCGCTGAAATCAGTGCCGCCGATATCCAGTACGAGGGTGCGCCGGCCGGTCTCGCGTCGGTCCGAGACGTGACCGAACGACAGCGTCACGAAGACGAGTTGGAACGACTCAACGAGGAACTGGAGGTGCTGAATCGGGTCGTGCGCCACGACATTCGCAACGACATGGCGATCATGCTCGGGTGGGGCGAACAACTCGAAGACCACGTCGACGACGCGGGGGCGGACCACCTCGAGAAGATTCTCACGAGCGGCGAACATATCGTCGAACTCACAGAGATCGCCCGTGACTACGTCGAGACGCTGACGAGCGACGAGGAGGTTGACGTCAAGCCGACACAATTACGACAGATACTAACGAACGAAATAGCGCTCCGTCGTGAGGCGTACCCGGACGCCGAGATCAGCATTGATGAGCCGATTCCAGACCTCGACGTTCGGGCGAATGAGATGCTCCCCTCGGTGTTCCGGAACCTACTGAACAACGCCGTCCAGCACAACGATAAGGACACGCCGATCGTCGAGGTCGCTGTCGAAGAGCGAGACGACGACGTGCGCGTGACGGTCGCGGATAATGGGCCGGGAGTCCCTGAAGCGCAGCGCGAGACGATATTCGGGAAAGGCGAGAAGAGTCTCGAGAGCAATGGAACAGGTATCGGGCTCTATCTGGTTCAGACGCTCGTCGACCAGTACGGCGGTGATATCTGGGTCGAAGACAACGACCCAGAGGGTGCGGTTTTCACTGTGACGCTTCCGAAAGCGGACTGATGCCGGTGGCACTCTCGCTTCGCTTCGACACTGTTTCCACCCGAGAGACAGACTGCCCTCTTGAGGGGACTCTCTCGAGAGGACTCACTTGCTGATCGAGGGGATATCCAGCGGGACTTTGCCGCGTCCGCTACTGAACTTGCTCCGCGATCTGCAACTCGACGATGAATATCGACCCACGGGGCTCGTTGTCCTCGACCCGGACCTCACCGCCGAAGTTAGCGACGAGCGTCTCAACGAGGTACAATCCGATACCGGTACTCTCGCTTTCGTGACCCGTCTGCCGCTTGCCGAAGATGCTCCGTTTCTGTTCTGAGGGAATGCCAGGACCGTTGTCCGCAATTGAGATCCGGACTCGTTCGTCATTCGCCTCGGCAGCAATCGTCACGCGAGGTTCGCTCGCATCGTTGTGCTGGACGGCGTTGTTGAGCAGGTTCTGGAAGATGGACACGAGGAGGTCCGTCGCCGAAACGGCGACGTCCGGGACCGGCTCCTCGACCTCGATCTCAGCCCGGGGATACGATTCTCGGGCGATGTCGACACTGGTCTGCAAAACTGGTGTCAGTTGGATCGGTTCGGTTTCGAGAGCGCCCTCCCCGGTCACGACCTCGACGAGGTCGTGGACCGTCTCAGTAAGTTCGACGACGTGGTTGCTCGCGTTCCTCATTCGGGACACGGCCTGTTCGCCGCGATCGCTGTCGATCTCGTCTTCGACGGTCTCGAGCCAGCCGAGGACAACCGCCATGTCGTTGCGAATGTCGTGGCGAACGACCCGATTGAGGATCTCAAGTTGTTCGTTCTTGACCCGGAGTTCGCGCTCGCGCTCGCGCCGGTCGGTGATATCTTCGAACGCGAACACGATACGCTCGACCGTCCCGTTCTCGTTGATGATCGGCGCGCCGGAGATGGAGAGATCGATCGGACCGGCGTGCGGGCGCTCCATTCGGAACTCCTGGTTGAATATCGGACCGCGGTTTTCATAGACCTGGACATAGGGGTGTTCCTCTTGGGGGATTCGCTCGCCGGCGGCATCGATGAAGGCCCACTCAGGCTCGACGTAGGTCTTCCCTTCGATTTCGGACTTCTCCAGTTCGAGGAGTTGCTGTGCTCGCTGATTACAGCGGACCACGTCTCCGTCCGGAGTGAGTACTACGATGCCGGTCGGACTCGTCTCGAAGATGCGGTCCATCAGGTGGTGCTCAGAAATATTGGGGGACATATACAGCACTTCCAGTCATAGCACATAATACATTGGGAGGTCCAATGGTTCGGCCTCCGAGAGAGCAGGGAGTCACGATCAGCCGGCTCGATCGAACGCCACCGTGCCTATATGCGGCCTACGAATCGGACGCGTTTGCAGTCGAATTCGAAGCCAGCGAGGAGTCTGGTGACCGGACCATCACCGTCGAACGTGCGGCCGAGCGCTACCCATTTACCGGTTCTTTCTGAAGCGAAATCGTGACGATGCTGCCGCGTGGTTCATTCTCTCCAAACGAGAGTGTTCCGCTGGATCGGCGGACGATCCACGAGACGAGCCACAGACCCAATCCGCTCCCATGATATAATGGCTCAATCTCTTCCTCACCGGCAACAACCTGTTGCTCCATCTCTGGGATCCCAGGCCCGGTATCCGAAACGTGGATGTCGACTCGTGAGTCAGTCTCCGTCACGGTGACATCAACGGTGGGAACGTCCTGATCGGTATGGATGATCGAATTCCTAACGAGCTCCTCGATTGCAGTGGCAAGCCCCTCAGTTGCCAGTACGGTAGCCTCGTCCGGGAGGTGCAAGTTGATCCGTGCCTCTGGATACTCTGAGGAAAGCATCTCGGCCTGATCTCGAATTATCTGAACGGCGTTAACCGAGTTGAGTTGCGGTTCGGCGGAGAGAATCTGAGTGATCTTGCGTTGTTTCTCCGCCAACGACAGGAGATGGTTGCTGTGGTCGACGATCTGTTTGGCCTGGGTCGCCAGCGGGTCCGGCGCTTCTTGCTGAATCGTTTCGGCGTATCCCCGAACGATACCCAGATCATTACGAAGGTTATGACGGAGGACACGTTCCATCACCTGTAACTGTTGAAGCCAATTTCTAAGTTCGGTAACATCAACGTTGACACCCAGTAGCCGTTCCGGTTCCCCGGCGTGGTCTGTCAAAATTGTGCTTCGACTGTCTATCCAGCGCTCGGCACCGTCATCCCGGATGATCCGAAAGGTCATATCGAACGGTTCGGTGCGTTCGACAGCCCGTTCGAGTGCGGCTTCGACGTCGGCGAGGTCATCCGGGTGGATACGATCAGCAAACGCTTCGAACGTTCCTTCGAACGTCCCCGGTTCGAGACCGAACAACCGCTCACAGGACTCGTGGCAGGTTACGTGGTCAGTCTCGATGTCCCACTCCCAGACGCCAGCCTGTGCAGCGGTTAACGCGAGCGAACGACTCTCGTCGATCCTGCGGAGTTTACGCTCGGCCTGCACACGGTCGGTAATATCACGAGTGTTGACGACGTACCCGTCCAGGGCCCGACTTTCACCGCTGGTCACGCGGGATTCTGCCCAGCGCCACGATCCATCGGCGTGTCGGATTCGATGTTCGGTGCTGAACGTCGTTTCAGTCTGGCCCTCGAGGAGTTTGGCGAACGTCTCTCTGAGTTGATCTCGATCATCGGGATGGACGATATCGAACGCATTCTCATTCATCAGCTCTTCTGGTTCGTACCCAAGGATGCGTTCGACGGAGGGACTCACATACTCCAGGTTTCCGTCACTATCGAGTACGGTGATAATGTCGGAGGAACCCTCAACGAACGCTTGGAACTGTTCCTCCTGACGCACGCGCTCAGTAATGTCTTGGGCAACCACGATCGCGTGGTCGACAGCGCCGTTCTCGAATACGGGCTCGTGCCAAACGTCGAAGATGTGTCCCTCGATGTGAGTCGTTGTAGTGAACGACTCGCCTCCGAGGACTCTCTTCGCATTCTCTCGTACCACGGGATACTCATCGAAGACGTCGAAAACAGACTTCCCAACCATCTCACCGGAGTCCAACCCGACCGGTTCTAGCTGCCTTCCTTCGCTGACCGTAATCGTCCCGTCGTTATCGAGCGCCGTGAGGATGAGCGGTGCGTTGGAAACGACCGCTTTGAGACGTTCTCGTTCGACGGCGAGTTTGCGTTCCGATTCGACGCGGTCAGTAACATCTCGGACGGTGAATAGTTTCGACCCGTCCTGAATCGAAACGGAATTAATGGTAACGAGGACCGTATGGTTGCGATCGTCCGCATCAGTGACTTCGAGTTCGATGTTCTCGATCAAATCTCCAGCAGAAAAGTCCGGTGGCGTCGGATCCGCTCCAAGGAGTTCGTCAATGGTCCCCATTTCACGGACGTCCTCGACCGTATATCCGAAAATATAGTGGACGTTCGGGCAGACGTATGTGAAGTTTCCAGTATCGTCGGTCAGCAAGACGGTTTCCGTAACATGACTCAAAATCAGTGAGAGTCGCTGCTCGGATTCACGGACTTCTGCTTCCAGTTCCTGAATCTCCTCTCGCTCGTTGCGTATCGTTTCCGTCCGTGCTTGGATAGAGTCGTCCCGGCGAGACAGTAACACGAAGATGAATATACCCGATCCTGAGACGAATAACAACCCCTTCATGAGTTGTGTCTGAGCGGTTACCGAAGAGATCCCAAATATCGCTGTTACCATCCAGTCGGTAACGAGTATCCATACGCTGCCAAATATGACAAATACGATAGTAATCCAGAATGGTGTCAACCCAGCGCGCTCGATCGTCTGGCCCGTGACACCCATTAGCACAGAATAGCGTTCGGAGTGACAAAAGTAGTTCCCCGGTTCAGCACACTCACACACGCAAACACGATGAACGGGACTCTCGGAGTCGCCGTCGTCGGTCCTACTCTCCGAATCGTCCACCTCATCACTGTCCGAGACTACCTCAACCGCCGTGCTCGTCTCTTCGGCCACGTCCGCGGGACACTCCGAGAGGGGGGCCTTGCCGGTTTGTGGTTCGTCGATTCGGACTCTGTCTCCCTCGACAAAATTAACGCGGTACGCGCCGATTTCGTCGTCTGTATCCCGAACTTCGGTCGTGTATGCTCCGCCCTGGTGCAGGTAGACCGCGTCCGGCTCCGCCAGCGGCGCGTCGTAGATTCGCCCGGCAAAATCGTCCTCGATGGCGAGGTCTGTAAGATCGGCATCGGAGCCCTCGCTGTCAACTTCGAGTTTCGGTGCGTCTTCGCGGGCGACCAGAGGAATCTCACCCTCGACCCCAGCCATGGTCAGTCTCCCGTCGTCATTGCCCACCGGGACCGACTCGCTATGGGGTTCCATGCCGGGACCGTTCACCGTCAACCGGTGGTCCCCCTCTGGGACGTCACGAATGACGGCGATACCGCGGAACGTCGGAACAGCTTCGGGTTTGCTCTCAAGGAGTGCCACCGTTTCGACTGAGAAGTCCTGAGTGGTCAAGCCCTCATTCTCTGGTGCATCATCCGATGTAATCGCCTCTGTAACGGTGGCTACGACGGAATTGACCGACGGTGGTTGGGAAATGGCGTCGTACCGTTCTGCCAGTGCCGCGCGGTGGTTCTTTCTTTGGATTCGCAAATAGACGCCGCTCGCGATTTGGCGCATCGGACGAAATTGGTTGGCTGGGGAGTTGAGGCCCCAGAATCGGAACGGACAGATACCGTCCGATTGTGAGGTGGGCCAACACGGATTTGAACCGTGGACCTCCCGGTTATCAGCCGAGCGCTCAACCTGACTGAGCTATTGGCCCAGGCGAGCGCGTTCAACGCTTGCGGGGGTAGAACTTTAAGGGTTTCCCTTTCCGATCGTATCGCAGTCAGTCGATTTCTCGGAAACGGTTCGTCGACTGATCGGGGCGTAGTAGCTCGATCGCCCGACTATCCGTGGTCATCATCGGTTTCGCTTCCGTTTCCGTTTGTTTCGTCCTCGTCGTCGGCCACGGAGAAGTCGACGTCCACGACGTCGTCGTCCGAGTCCGAACCGGATCGCGAAGACCCCGCCGCTCCGCCCGCTCCAGTTCCCGGTTCGGTTCCGTTGAATCCGGCGGGCCCCTCGGTTCCGCCGAATCCGGCACCGCCGACACCGCCAAATCCGTCGCCATCGTCGCCGTCCATTCCGTTCGGAAACCCTCCGATGTAGACGTTCCCGCTGGCGAATCCGCCGGTGCGCCGCTCGAGGTAGGGAACGACGAGGAACCGTTTGACGCCCACCCGGATCGGTACCCGGGTCGGGGGCAACGCGAGCAGAAAGCCGATCGCGTCGGTAACGAGTCCTGGGGTGAGCAGGAACGCGCCGGCGGCGATCAGGAATGCCCCGTCGAGCAGTTCGTCGGTCGGTGGCTCGCCTCGGGCGGCTTTCCGTTGGATCCGCAAGAGCGTGTGTCGCCCCTCGGCGCGAACGAGCAACATCCCGAGAAGTGCCGTGAGAACGACCAGCGCGACGGTGATCTGCCATCCCAACTGGTCCGCCACGACGACGAGAAACAACGCGTCGGCGAGCGGAACCACGAGGAGAAGCGCGAGCAGATAGCGAAGGCGCATACCTCCGGTTTCAAAGCGGGCACTCATAGCCCTTTTCGTCACACGTCGGTCCTGCGATGCTTCACGCGCACACGCTCGACGAGGTGACCCCACCGCGGCCTCCGGCCGCCGGGACCGCACGACCGTCACGGCTTTGTGGTCGCCCGCGGACGAGCACGTATGGAGCGTCCGGACCCGGACCGCCCGCGTGGAACGCCGACGGACCCGCCCGATTGCGAGCCGATCTCGCGATGGATCGCCCCGCTTCCGGACCGGCTGGAGGCATTCGCGTTGCGATACGTGTGGGTCATCGTCGCGATCAATCTGGCCGGGACAGCCTTTGGGTTCTTCTACTACCGCTTTCAGTTTCGCCAGATCGATCCGGCGTGGTGGGCGTTCGTTCCCGACAGTCCCGGAGCGACGCTTTTGATCGCACTCGCGCTTGCCGCGTGGGCGATCGGCCGACCGAACGACTATCTCGCCTCGTTGGCGTTCGTCGGAAACGTCAAACTCGGACTGTGGACGCCCTACGTGCTCGTCGTCTTCGCGCCCGGGTTTCTGGAGTTCACCGCGATCCCGATGTATCTATTTTTGTTCTGTAGCCACCTCGCGATGGTGGTGCAGGCGTTCGTCCTCCACCGGATATCGACGTTCCACACCCGGGCGATCGGGGTCGCAGCGGCGTGGTACACCGTCGATCTCCTGTTCGACTTCTTCGTGCCCCTCGGCGGGCGCGTCACCCACACCTCGCTACCGTATGCCGGATCAACACCGTGGTTCACGACGACCGTGCTGCAGGTCGCGGCGGCAGGGGCGGTCGTGTTGACGATCGCTCCCGTCTGCTGGCTGTTCGCGACGCGGGTGGCGAAACTCCGGAACGCGGTGCGTGAGGCCACCTAATTCCGAGAGGATCGACGGATCGTTACCGATCGAGGGTCGCCTCGGTGTCGATCCCGTAGACCCGCCGCGGCGTCTCGACGTGCGCGAGACGAACGGCCTCCTCGTATCCCTGCTCCACAAGCCAGCGGACGCGCCGCGGCACGGTCTTCGGGCCGAGGACTGCGCCCGGTTTTTCGGGGTCGTCGACGAAATCCGTCTCCATCAGGAAGGGATCCCCACGCTCGGCCGCCGCCTCGAGGCGGCCGCGTTCGCTCATGACGCTCGGGGTTGGTCCGCGAAGCCGTCCGGCGGCGTAATGTTTGACGACGCGATGGGGCGCGAGTCCGCGTTCGTCGGCCCACTCGGCGAGTTCGCGCAGGTCCTCGCTCGCCTCGGTATGTAACTGGACGGCACAGTCGTATTCAGCCCCGAGCGAGAAGGCATGCTTCGTGACGGCATTCGAAGTCTCCCACACCGCCCCGGAAACGTCGTAGTGCGGTCGCCCTGACTTCAACGCGAGCGCCTCGCCCGAGTCCACGTACTCGGCGGCGATCGATAGCCCGCCAGTCATCAACTCACCGGCCGCCCCCGGCGAGAAGTCGCGCTCGTCGACCAGTCGGCTGATCAATCCGGGGTGGACGCCGAGGACCGGCCAGGCTCGCCCCGGCAGGATCCCGCTCGCCTCCGTCACGATATCGATCGTTTCCTCGAAGACCGCCCGAAAGTCGGCCGGTTCGTCGGGCTCGACGCCAAGGTGCCAGGACGGTTTGTTGACGACGAGTAGGTGCGTCCCACCGACGTTTTGAAAGTCCTCGACGGCTGCCATCCCGCGGCCGTGACGCGGATCGAGGTGAAGGTGATCGTCCAGCACCGGCGTGGAGAGTTCGGGGGCCGTCATCGAGGGATCGTTGGATCGTGACCCGCATAACTTCTGGCACCTGTCTCCGGTTCCATTTTGACCCGGGTTCCGACTCCCGTCTCGCTTCTGTTCCCGGCTAACTCCTCGCACCTCCCACCGACTCCCGTCTCGAACGGCGTGACCCCGAGGCAGTTCACGACCGACGATCGAGTATTTTCACGAGTGCTTGCGAGATGGTACCAAGGAATTATCCCTTCAACTCTCGATATCTGTGTAATGGGTGTCATCAATCGACAGTCTGTTCGGAGTTCCTCCGACCAGTGGGAGAGGGGACCGAGGTCACTTCCGGGACGAACTCCGACAGTAACGGCTGTGCGATCATGAATCGAAACGCCGTCATCGGGGGGATCCTTATCGTGGCCGTTCTCGTTGTTGGCCTCGGTGTAGCCGTCTATACCGGTGTTGGTCCGGCTCCGGGGGGAAACGGATCGGGCGAGCCGATCACGGAGTTCCCCACGGCTACGCCATCTGACGAGGATACTGGAGCCGGGGAGACGAACGAGAGCGGTGCGGAAACGACGCCGGTCTCGGAGACCCCACCGTTCACGTTCACCATCGAACGTACCGAAAAGTGCGGTCAGACCTGTCGGGACGTCACCGTGACGCTGCACAACAACCAGGAGCACGCCGCAACCGGCGTGGCCGTGTTCACGCGGATCTTCCCAGGCAAGAACAACACGGACACTGAAGATCTCCTCTGGGAGGGGAAAGAGGACGTCGGCACTCTCGAGGCGGGTGAGTCATACACGACGACGAACCGGATCGAACTCTCATTCCAGGAGGCACGCACGATCGATCGGAACGACGGCTGGATCACCATTCTCACCACCGTCGATTCCGACGAGACGACGGTCACGTTCCAGGACAACGAACAAGTGGCGTAGCGCCCCTGACATCCCATCTGGAGGCCGAACGGTGCGTATCCATCCGGCCGGACCGCTCCGTTCTGCACGTCCCACATCGCTCCACCGACTGCCGCCGTTAAACCGAGAGTCGAACCGCGTCGTGACCGTTCTCTGCGGCATCCTCATTCTCATCGACGGCGATCTCGAGGTCTGCAAACGCTGCATGGAGATGTTCGTAGCTCCGGTCTACGGCCTCGACTAACACTTTGGTTCCGTGTACCACCGGCATGAAATTGGTGTCACCGTCCCATCGCGGAACGATGTGCGTATGGAGGTGATCGTCGATCGATCCGCCGGCGGCCGAGCCGCCGAGATTCATTCCGGTGTTGACCCCGTCAGGGCTCATCGCCGCGTCCATCGCATCCATCGTTGCCGCCTTGAGGCGGCCGTGTTCGAGCATCACATCGTCGGCAAGTGCTCCCCACTCGCCGACGTGTTCATAGGGGATGACCATTGCGTGGCCCGGGTTGTAGGGTGCGTTGTTCAACAACACGAAATTGTACGCTCCCCGAGCGACGACCCGCGCATCACGATCGTCGTCGCGTTCGGGCAGCACGCAGAAGGGACAGCCGTCGATCGACTCCTCCCGTTCGACCCACTCGATTCGCCAGGGTGCGTAGATTCGATCCATATCGTCGGTGGCGGCGCAAGGGTCTTGAAGCCAAGCGGTTCGGAGTCTCGATCACTGTTGGGAGGCGAGGCTTTATCGCATCTTCGCGAGTAGATTCCGCACATGGCCTCGCACGCTTCCGATCCGGACGTGGTTCGTGAACCTTGCGTCGACTGCGGCGAGGAGACGCCACATCGGGTGCGCGTGGAGATCCGAACGGAAAGTGAGACGACGGAAAACGCGCGTTTTTCGAGGGAACCCTACCGGATCGCCGTCTGTCAACGCTGCAAGGCCGAGACCGCGACGCGAATGAACGACGTGTGACCGGCCAGTCCGTCGGGGCGACCCTCCATCGCCGGATCGTCAGTCGAACCGGTGGATCCCGGCGGTCGTCACCTCGATCCCGTCCTCGGTAACGAGCAGTGTGTGTTCGGCCTGGCTCACGAGCCGGTCGGCGTCCTCTTTTAACACCGGGTAGCCCTTGATCACGTCCTGGCGTTTGAGCCGGCGCAATGCCATTTCGACACCGTCCATATCAAGCCATCGCGCGGCGAACGGAAGCCCGTCGAACGATTCGATCATCGAGAGCGCTTCCCGAGCGCGGCGGTCACGGACGCTGCGATCGCGTTCGAGTTCGAAGATCTCCTCGGTCGTTCCCTCGCCGACCTTTCCACGGCCGTCGGTCGCGAACGGCTCGATCGCTACCGCCTGTCCGGGTTCGAGGGTGACGGATCGGTCGACACCACGGTTCGGCACGTTCGGGCCAGTGTGTGCGTCGTACTGCTCGACGCCGTGACCGGAGAGGTTGAGGATCGGTGTGTAGCCGTACCCGCGGATCACGTCCTCGATTGCCTGGCCGACCTCGCCGACCGGAACGCCCGGGCCGGCCTCGTCGATCGCCGCCTCCAGTGCCATCTCGGAAGCCTCGACGAGTTCGTCCGACCCAGAGAAGTCGACGGTGACCGCGGCGTCTGCGATGTAGCCGTCGACGTGGACTCCGATGTCGAGACAGACCATGTCGTCGTCCTCGAATGCCTCGTCGTCGTCCCTGCCCGGGGTCGCATGGGAGGCCTCCTCGTCGACGCTTATGTTCACCGGAAACGCGAGGCCTGCATCCTGATCGCGGACGTGCTCTTCGGCCCACTCCGCGACCTCGAGATGCGTGACACCGGGCTCGATCATTTCGCGCGCCTCGTTCATCGTCTCGACGAGGATGCGGCCGGCCTCTCGGTAGCTGTCGAGTACGTCGGGATCGAACGGCTCGTCGCTCATGAGAACGGGTTCGCGTAGCGACCGGAAAGAGGTTGCGGGAGCCGCCGATCGATACGGTGGAAGTCGCCCCCATCCGTGGGAGGCGCTATCGACGATCGGGAGCTCCGCTGTGAGTCACACACGAGTCGTACTGGGTCGCACTCGGCGCGAAAAAACGGTGACGGTCGAAGAACCGCGTTAGGCGAGCTTCTCGATGTTCTCGACGACGGCCTCGGCGAACTCGCTCGTCGCGAGCTTCTCGCCGCCCTCGATCTGGCGGTGGAGGTCATAGGTGACCGTTCCTGAGGCAATCGTCTCCTCGACGGCGTCGCGAACGAGATCCGCGGCGTCACTCCAGCCGAGATAATCGAGCATCTCGCGTCCCGAGAGGATCATCGCGGTCGGGTTCACCTTGTCCTGGCCCGCGTACTTCGGTGCGGATCCGTGGACTGGTTCGGCCAGACAGCGACCGTGGCCGAAGTTCACGCCCGGCGCGATTCCGAGTCCGCCGATCTGGGCGCCGGCGGCGTCGGACATGTAGTCGCCGTTCAGATTCATCGTCGCAATGACCGAGTACTCGTCCGTCCGAGTCAACAACTGCTGGAGCATGTTGTCGGCGATGCGGTCGTTCACGACGACCGTCCCGTCCGGCTGTTCGCCGTCGTACTCCTCCCAGAGTTCGTCTTCGGTGATAACGTCCTCGCCGTACTCATCCTCGGCCACCTCGTAGCCCCAGTCGCGGAAGGCGCCCTCGGTGAACTTCATGATGTTCCCCTTGTGGACCAGGGTGACCGAATCGCGGTCATTCGCGAGCGCGTAATCGATCGCCTCGCGGATGAGCCGCTTCGAGCCGAACTCGGAGATCGGCTTGACGCCGATCCCGACGGGGCCGTCGTGGATGACGTCGGAGACGCCCATGTCGTCCTCGAGGAACCTCCGGACCGTCTCGGCGTCGTCGGTGCCGGCCTCCCACTCGATGCCGGCGTAGACGTCCTCGGTGTTCTCCCGGAAGGTGATCATGTCCATCTCCTCGGGGTTTTTCACCGGCGAGGGAACGCCCTGAATGTGGTAGGTCGGGCGGACGTTCGCGTACAGATCAAGCGTCTGGCGCAGGGCGACATTGAGCGATCGGAACCCGGCTCCGACCGGCGTCGTGAGCGGGCCCTTGATCGCGACTCGGTGCTCGCGGATGGCGTCGACGGTGTCCTGGGGCAGATTCTCGTCGTACTTCTCGCGGGCGGAGCTGCCGGCGTAGACGCGCATCCACGCGATCGATCGGCCGGTCGCCTCCGCGGCGGCGTCGAGCACCTTCTGTGCGGCCGGGCCGACGTCGGTGCCGATACCGTCACCGTGGATGATCGGAACGATCGGGTTCGAGGGAACGTCGATCTCACCCGTCTCCTCATCGGCGAGGGTGATCGCCTCCCCGTCTTCCGGAACTGCAACCTTGTCGTAGCTCATAAACGGTGAAGGATTCCTCGACCATCCTAAAGTGCCTACCGCTTTCCTCGTGAGCCGGAAACCGCATGAATACGGCAAGATACGGGGGATACGCCGATCGCGGCCCCGTTCTGGGGCGGTGAATGACCCCTTGCTGCATCCTCGGAACATATCGCGCTCCGGTGATCAGGTGTTCGTCGGGAACGGGCACGGGCGTCGCCTCGCTGACGTCAATAGCCCTGCGCGTTGCCGTCCTTTCGAGGATCCGTCGCTGCCGAGAGCACACCGTTCGCGTTCCGAACGAGCTGCGCGCCGCCGAAGTTCCCAGCGTGCATCGTCCGGACGTCGTGCCCCCGTCGTGAGAGTGTGGCAGCCAGATCGTCCTCGAAGTGGGGCTCGATCGCGAGTTCACCCGACTCCCGGTAGCGCCACCGCGGTTCGTCGAGCGCTCGCTGGATCGGCATTCCGTGATCGACGACGTTGGTTATCACCTGGAGATGTCCCTGTGGCTGCATGTATCCGCCCATCACGCCAAAGGCCGCCCAGTCGTCGGCATCGAATCGCGCAATCGCCGGAATGAGCGTGTGGAACGGACGCTTGCCGGGTTCCAGGGCGTTCGGATGGTTCGGATCGAGTGAGAAGGACGATCCTCGGTTTTGCAGGGCGATCCCGGTGTCGCCGGCGACCAACCCGGATCCGAACCCGGCAAACCGGGAGTTGATGTAGGAGACGAGATTCCCCTCGTCGTCGGCGACGGTCAACAAAACGGTGTCGGCGTCCTCGGCATCGGTGTTTGGAACTCCAAAACTCACGCCCTGGTTCGCCTCGGTCCCGACCTCCGCCGCCCGCCTGCGGGCCCAGGACTTCGAGCCGATCGGCGGGTGGTCCTCGTAGTCGGGGTCGGTGATATACCGATGACCGTCGTGAAACGCGAGCTTCATCGCCTCGGCGAGCCGGTGAACCCGCTCGACCGAGTCATGAGGACACTCCTCGACGTCAAGCACTTCGGCGACGTTTAACGCTTCGAGCGCGATGAGGCCCTGGTTGTTCGGCGGCAACTCGTAGATCTCGGCGCCGTTGTACGTCGTCGAGACGGGATCGGGCCACTCGACCTCGAACGCACGGAGATCCGAGACGGTCAGGAATCCGCCGTGGGCCTGCACCTCGTCCGCGATCGCATCGGCGATCGCCCCCTCGTAGACGACGTCCGCGCCCTCCTCGGCGATCCGTCGGAGTGAGTTTCCGAGCTTCGGCAGAGTAACCATCCGCCCCGGATCCGGCGCGGAGCCCTCGAAGAGAAACGCCTCGCGGGCATGGTCGGTCTCGAACAACTCCTCGCCGTGTTGCCACTGTTCGGAGACGACCTCCGAGACCGGATACCCCTCGGTGGCGTACCGGATCGCCGGCCGGAGCAACTCGGCCAGCGTCTTGCGACCGAACTCGTCTACAGTCGCCTCCCAGCCGCGGGCGGTTCCCGGAACGGTGACCGCATATGGGCCCCGATGCGGCATTTCGACGTCGTCCGGATCGGCCGATCGCTCCTCCGAGTCGGCTGATCCCGTTACCGAACCGGAGGAACGGTCCCGATCCGCGGCGACCGCGGATCGGACGGCGTCGATCGTCGCGTTCTCGGGCGCGCCGCCACACGCTCGCATCGCGCCGACATCCCCGTCGGCGGTCCGGTAGAGCGCGAACACGTCCCCCCCGAGCCCGGTCGAGGTCGGCTCGACCACGTTCAGCGCCGCCGCGGTCGCGACGGCCGCATCGAAGGCGTTTCCGCCATCACGGAGCGTTTCGATGCCCACCTGTGCGGCGAGCGGTTGGCTCGTGGCGACGACGCCTCGGCGTCCGTACACCGTCGATCGGCGCGAAGTGAAACGATCGAGGTCGGGATCCATACGTGCCGATCGGGGACACGGACCAAGAATCCTGCACATCCACGGGAACACGCCGGGCGTTCCCGGCCGGATCGTCGCCCATTTATCGCCCCTCGCCGTACGATCGACGATGAAACGGGGACCGGCAGCCGCGATCGGCGCCGACGACGTACCGCCGGGGACCGACGCGGTGCTCGTCCGCGTCGGTGCGATCGGCACGAAAAGCGAACACGTCCGATACGAGATGCAGTCCCAACTCGGCCGAAACCTCGAGGCGTTGCTTGCGGATCGCGGGATCGATGGTCGCGTTCGCCACCGACGTAACCGCCCGATCATCGAGGTTGCTGATGCCTCCGTCGCGGCCGCCGCGGTCGACGCCGCTACCGATACGTTCGGTGTGGTTTCGGCCAGTCCCGCGGTTACCGTCGATCCGACGATGGAGGCGGTCACTGATGCGCTTTCGGTCGTTGCCGACGACCGATTCGAGAGCGGATCCTTCGCCGTCCGCGTCGATCGGGTCGGCACTCATCCGTTCACGAGCGAGGACGCCGAACGCGAGGGGGGGAGCGCGGTCTTCGAGGCGGTTTCCGATCGGGATCCGACCGTCGATCTCGAGACGCCGGACGTTACGTTTCGGGCGAAGATCCACGATGACGAGGCGTTCGTCTTCGTCGAGAAACATCCCGGACCCGGCGGCTTACCGCTCGGTAGTCAGCGCCCGCTCGTGGCGTTGCTCTCCGGCGGAATCGACTCGCCCGTCGCTACCTTCGAGGCGATGTCTCGTGGGGCACCGATCGCCCCGATATATCTCGATCTCGGCGATTTCGGGGGACCGGACCACCGCGCCCGAGCCGAGGAATCCGCGCGAACGCTCGCCACGTACGCACCCAATCACCTCGATTCGATCCTCGTTGTCGACGCCGGCGACGTCTGTCGAGATCTGGTGGACTCCCTGGAGAAGGGGCGAATGCTCGCCTTCCGGCGGTTCATGTACCGCGTGGCCGCCGACATCGCCGCGGACCGAGGGGCTACCGGCGTGGTGACCGGCGAGGTGATCGGACAGAAATCGAGCCAGACGACTCAGAATCTCTCGGTGCTCGATTCGGTCACCGACTTTCCGATTCACCGACCGCTTCTCACGCTCGATAAACCCGAAATAACGGAGCGGGCCCGACGGATCGGGACATACGAAGCCGCCGAGATCACGGCAGGGTGCGACCGCTTTGCCCCCGACCGGCCGGAGACGTGTGCGGGACTCCAACGGATGGCCGACATCGAGCCGGACTGGCTTCGCGAGCGTGCCCAGAAGGCGGCCGAGGGAAGCGATCGCGTGCCGCTTTGATGGTCGCGAATCCGAGCACGGGGTCGTCGTGACCCGCCCGTAATCGGTGACTTACTCGCCGCGCGGGAACTGATCGATCGTCTCCGCGCGGAAGGCCTCGTCGTCGAACTCGTAGTCGTCGCCGAGGAACCCCATTACCCGCTCCGTGTCCACCAGTGCGTTCTTCAGACACGTCGACGCACCCGGGGAGGGCGTGATGTTGAAGAGGATGTCATCGCCGGTGATCTTGGCCTCGCCCATGTCGAGTTCCTTCGCCTCCGTATCGACGATCTGGGGACGGACGCCGCCGTAGCCCTTCGCCCGGTCGATATCGGAGAGTTCCACCGTGGGAACGACCTTGCGGACGTTCGGGAGGAACGCGCGCTTTCCGACCTCCGGAACGTCGTATACGAGGTTTCGAACGACGTAGGGGAACAGGATCCGGTCAGAGAGGATGTTCGCATAGCTGAGGAACGAATCGACGTTGAAGCCGAACACGTCGATGAAATCCTGGACTGTCGAGATCCGTCCCCGTTCGAGCGCGGGGATGACCTTCGCGGTCGGGCCGAATCGGGTAATGCTCCCATCGTGGACGTCCGCGTCACCGTGGACCGCGGCGAAGGGGAGTTTCTTCATCTGAAGCGTGTAGACCTTGCCGTTGAGGAGGTCATCGGCGAGGAAGAAACTGCCCGCGACGGGGAGAAGCGACATGTTCTCACCGTAGCCCATTTCCTTTGCGATCTGGAGGCTGTGGGAGCCTGCAGCGACGACGACCGTGTCGGCGCTGAACCGCCCGTTCGTGGTCGCGATACGGAACTCCTCGCCGAAGTCCTCGACGTGTGTCACCTCCGTGCCGGTGTAGACGTCGATGCCGTCCTCCTCGTTTGCCTCGTCGACGAATGACTTCGAAACCATGCCGTAATCGACGACGTAGCCGTCTGAGGTCTGGAGCGCTCGAAGCTCCTTGTCCGGGTCGCGCCCCTCGACGACCTTTGGTTCGATGTCGGCGATCTCATCGCGGCCGATCTCCTGCAGTTTCGGGTAGAGGTCGCCGAATCCTTCCTCGTGATACCGGGATTCGAGTTTTTCGACTTCCTCATCCCCGACTGCGAGGACCATCTTACTCCGCTTGCTGTGCATCTCCCGGTCGGAATCGTGATTCTCGAGATAGCCGGCGAGCATCTCCGCACCCTCCTTTACCTCCTCGGCTTTCTCGAGGGTGTAGTTCGTCTCGATGTCGCCGAAATGTAGCGTCTGGGAGTTATTCGTGTGATGGGAGTTGATCGCCGCGAGCTCGTCTTCTTTTTCGATCAGCGCGACGTCTTCGACGTCGGTGAACTTCGCGATAGTGTACAACAACGATGCCCCGCTGATGCCGCCACCGATAATGGCTACGTCGTATTCATCAGTCATGGTTGAATGTACTGGGAGTTAGACGGTTGTCGGCGTTCATCGGTTAATTTACTTTCCATGTGGGACCGTCGACTGTCGAAATCGTATTCAATAATTGCATATGAAATACGCAAAAATCGGTTCGATATTGGGGTGTTTTCGTGCTGATCAGATGGCCGATTCGTCGATCGTCGAATTATACTATCGACGGTCGTTTGCTCGGGAGGGTCCGTTCGAATCCGCCAATTCGACTCGGCCATCTCCGAATACCCGCCGATCGCGTCGATCGGATCGTGACTTAGTCGTGGTATATATGACTCGATGTGGACAGTTACTGATCGGTCAGTTACTGTGATTGAAATAGTTTGACGCCCAGTTTGAGGCCCTCTATCCGCTGAGAATCGTCGATACGTGCTGATCGAGTAATAATCCGAACGGGTCGGTAGTATCGTTCAGTCAAAACAGTTATCCGATCTAGGGCGGACAGATAGACGATGGCCGACCGACCGGAACGCTCGCACCCGGAGCCGAAAGAGGAGATCATGCGTGCGACCTATAGAGCCCTCTGTGAACACGGGTATGCGGACCTCACCATCCAGCGGATCGCCGAGGAATACGGCAAATCCACCGCTGCGATCCATTACCACTACGACACGAAGGACGATCTGCTCGTGGCGTTCCTCGAGTTCCTTCTCGATCACCTCAAGACGGCGGTCCACGAGGTCGAGACGACCGATCCCGAAACCCGGCTGGAGCATCTCCTCGATCAACTTCTCGTCGTCCCTGAGGACCACCACGACCTGCTGATCGCGATGTTGGAGATGCGGGGACAGGCGCCCTACAACGAGACGTTCCGCCGGCGTTTCGAGCGGAATGACGAGTTCATCCGGTACATGCTCGGGACAGTGATCGACCAGGGGCAAACGGAGGGCGTATTCCGCGAGGCCGACACCGACCACGTGACGCATGCCCTCATGACGATCGTCGACGGGGCCAGAACTCGGGCAGTCATGTTTGACGACCCGGACACCCTCGAGACGGCTAGGCGTGTCGCCGACGAGTACGTGACCGCGGTGCTCCTCGACGAGGATTGACCCGGTCGATTTGGAGGGAGTCACCCGGCCGATCGACCGACGACGGGACGAGAACGTGCCGGACGATCGCGCTTGGATCGAAAGTGTAAAGCGATAACTGACCGATTCATTAGGATGATCATGGTCCTTCCGGTCGGTTCGGGGTTGACGCCGTCGACGGGCAGTCGAACGGTACCCGCTCCGTCCGTCGATCTCCGGTTCGAACGGGGGCGAAAACGCCGGGGACGGACCGAACGCGCACCGGACGGACCGACGGAGGTACCCACACGCCATCATGGACACTGAGAGGCCCGTCTCGAACGTCGTGTTGATCACCGTCGACTCGCTTCGGGCGGACGCGATCGGTCCCTACGAGGAGACGCGACACACGCCGGTCATGGATGCCCTCGCCGACCGTGGAACGGTTTTCGATCGGGCGTTCGCGACCGGAAACTGGACGCCCTTCTCGTTTCCGTCGATCCTCGCCTCGCGCCCGGTGTTCGTCGATACGGGCCGTATCGGTGTCGATGATGCCAGGACCCTTCCCGAGGTGTTATCAGCGGAGGGAATCGCGACCGGGGGATTCAACGCTGCGAACGGCTTTCTTACCGAATACTGGGGATACGACGACGGCTTCGACGAGTTCGAACCGTTCATCACGAGCGTCGGATCCAGCATCTACAGCCGATATCTCGCCAAGCACCCGACCGTCGAGGCGTGGCTCCAGCTCGCGAGCTCGCCGATCCGACGAGCCCACGCGTGGCTTACGGGGGCCGCCGACGACCGACCGTTTCTCGACACATCGCGGATGTTCGACGTCGAACACGCCGCCACGTCGTTTATTGAGGAAACTGATTCGCCGTTTTTCCTGTGGATCCACTACATGGACACCCACACGCCGTACGTCCCGGCACCACGGTACATCCGTGAGGTCTCGTCCGGATTTCTTGGAACCCATCGGATGATCCACGCACACACGCGTACCGGCCTTGGATGGGACGTCGACGAACGAACGCTCAACGAGCTTCGAACCCTCTATCAGGCGGCCGTCCGTCAGGTCGACGCCAGCGTCGGCCGGCTGATAGACGCGCTCACGGAAAACGGAGTCGCGGACGAGACCGCGGTCGTTCTCGCGGGCGATCATGGCGAGGAGTTCCAGGAACACGGCCATCTCGCTCACTACCCAAAGCTATATGACGAGTTGATTCACGTTCCGCTCATCGTCGACGTCCCCGGAACCGACTCCCGTCGGATCGAGGGTGGGGTGGGACTCGATGCGATCCCGCCGACCGTGACGGACCTGATCGGGGTTCGCCCGGACGAGACGTGGGCGGGGGAGAGCCTCCTGGGAAGCGTTCGCGACGGTACTCCTCCGTCGTCGGATCCCGTCGTCTCCGTGACGGTTCGTGGGGAGGAAGTGACTTCACAGCCCATCCCGCGGGCACCTGTCGACGGGGATCTCCTCGTGAGCGCCCGAGAGGGACCCTGGACCTACATTCTGAACGCCGGGAACGGCTCGACCGAACTGTATCACCGACCGAGCGATCCGACCCAGCAGACGGATCTCACTGGGGATCCGACCGCCGATCAACGCGAGGTCATGGAACGACTCGATCCGCTCCTTGAGGCCCACGCGACGTCGATCCGTAACCCGGATGGCGGCGAAAGCGACGAGGGGACGGTCGATGAGGATCTGGAAACCCGCCTTGAGGCGCTCGGATATCGATGATACGGTCGTTCCTCCGTAACCTTATTGAAGGTCCGGTCGCCCTGCAATTGCGACGATTCGTGATGGTGGGGACGGTCGCGGCAGGCGTCCAGATGCTGATCTTGTGGCTTCTCGTCGACGCCGTCTCTTTGAACTACCTCCTTGGGGCGACGATCGCCATCGAGACCACGATCATCTTTCAATACGTGCTCAATAACGCCTGGACGTTCCAGGCGATACAGCACACGGGCACGATGGCGTACCTCTACGGGCTCGTCAAGACGAACGTGGTTCGGGGAAGCGCCATTCCGATCCAACTGGGCGTGCTGTTCGCCCTCGTTGAGTGGCGAAGCGTTCCCTATCTCGCGGCCAACGCGGTCGCGATCGTCATAAGCGGGATCTACAGATACGTGCTCGATGCTCGATGGACCTGGGGATGATTCGATCATGATCCTCGAACCGATCGCCGTCCTCGGGTCGATCTCGGGAGTCCTACTCCCCCTCGATAGCGTCGGCGTCGCGCTCGCCAGCGGCCTCCGGACGCTCGTCGAGTCGGCAACCGGGTGGCCGGGAATGGGGATCATCTTTCTCTATTCGTTTTTGATCGCGTTCGTGCTTCCGGGGCCAAGCGAGGTCGTGTTGATTGCACCCCTCGATCTCGGCTTGCCGCCGTGGGCCCATCTCGGGAGCATCATGCTCGTGAGCGCGCTCGGCAAGGCCGCAGGCAGCGTCTTCGCGTTCCACATCGGTCAGGAGGTCAAACAGTCGGGGCCGATAACCCGGTGGCTGCGGCGCTCCCGCTTTTCGATCCTCGAGTGGTCCGAAAAGCGGTCGGTACAACTCGCCCGGAGGTACGGGTACGGCGGGCTCGCGATCGCGTTGTCCGTTCCCTTTTTCCCCGATACGATCTCCATTTATGCCTTCGCCGTCCTCGAGGAGGACTATCCGAAATTCGCCGCGGCGACGTTCCTGGGGAGCCTCGGGCGACTGCTGGTTACGATCGGGTTGTTCAGCGGTGCCGTCGCCATCCTTTGAACTGATGCCGTGCGCTCGAACGTTCTCGTGATCGACCTGGAACGGCGATCGGTCCGAAACGGCGATCACCACCCACGATCGACCGGTTCGTCCTCGTGAACGATCAGCTCTCTACCGGATATGATAGATATTTAAACATGATCGTTCGAATATCTATTCGAATAGAGGATAGTCGTCGAGTGCCTAGAACCGACGGATCGTCGCTGCCCGCTCTGACACGGCATCGGCGTCCTCCGGCAGCAACGCGACGACGAGGTAGTCCGCGAACTCCTCGAAATACTCGATCACCCGCGCGATTCGGTCGGAGTCGATAGCCTCGAGTGAGTCCAACAGCATGAACGGCAACTGCTCGTACACCTCGTGGACAAGGTATCCCGCTAGGGCGAACACTAGCCCGATCACCTCACGCTCGCTTTCCGAAAGGTGATCGATGCTGTCCCGGTAGGAGCTTCCGTCATCGGCCACTCGGACGATCTGCAGATCGAACGTGCTCTTTTGTACCTTTCGGCGCCCCTCGCGTACCTCCCGTGTCTTCCGTTCTATCCACACTCGATCGATGTTCTCGTACTCGAGCGTCTCCAACACCGACGCCATGTGATCGTTGAATGACTCGACCGACTCCGCCTCGATGCGGTCGACCCGCGTCCGCAACTCGGTCAACTCCTCGGCGATCTCCTCGCGGCGATCGAGGAGTCCTTCGTGTTGGGCCGCCGCTTGCTCGCGCTCGTTGATCCCTTCGTTGACACCCTCGAGATCCGATTCCAGCCGCTCGATCCGCAGTTTCAGTTCGTTGGCTTCCCGGTGCAGATCCAACACCTCGTCGTACTCGCCGCCCACCGTCTCGGTCTCCGATTCCAACTGTGCCACCGTGGTCTCCTGGTCGGCGATCGATTCCTCGAGGTTCGCGATCCGTTCTTGTGTCGTCTCTATTTCCCCCTCGAGATCGTCGAGCCGTCGTTGCGTCCGCTCGCGATCCCGTTGGACGCGCTCGATTTCGGAGCGCTGTGCGGTGAGATCGTTGATCCGTTCTTGTAACTCGCTTCGCTCGCTCAACTTCTCCGTGCGGAACTCGCGAAGTCGGTCAACCGTCTCCTCGATCCGGTCGGCGTCGACGGTCGAGCCGCAGGTCCAACAGACCGTCTCCGTGCTTGTGTCGACGAGCTGTTCGGTTACCTGTTCGGTGCCGCCGTCGACCACGAGGTCCGCATCGGACAACTCGAGGCCTTCTTCCTCAAGCATCTTCTCGTTGAAGCTGATGACGCTGCCGAGTTGGCTGAGCGTCTCATTGAGTGCGCGCTGGCGCTCGCGTAGTTCCTCGATGCGACCGGCCAATCGCTCCGGGTCGGTCTCGTGGTCGTCCATCTCCTCGAGTTCGGTGCGGAGCTCCTCACGCTCCGAGCGGAGGTCCTCGAGGGTGGCGCGTTCGGCCTCGAGATCGAACTCGAGATTCTCGAGTTCCGAGCGGGCGTCTCGCAGGCGATCGAAGGCCTCCTCGATCTCGCGTTTTTGCGAGCGACTCTCTTGGAGGCTGACGTCGGCGGTCTCGATCTTCTCCTGGATGCGTTCGCGTTCGGCACGTGCGGCCTCGAGTTCGTTCTCGAGTTCGTTGCGATCAGTTTCGAGGGAGGGTAACTCGCTTTCGAGGCGTTCGTACTCGTCGATTTGGGTGTCGATGCGCTGTTTCTCGCGTTCGAGCTCGGTGATCTCGGCCTCGATGTCGGCAGTATCGACCGGGCGCATGATGATCTCACGGAGATCGTCGCCCCGTTCGACGGCGCGGCGCGCCTCGTTGTTCTCGAGCAGAAATGCAAAGAGATCAGCGACCTGTGGATCGTCGAGATACGGATCGCCGTTGTAGACGGTTGCGGAATCCTCCCGAGAGAGAGTTCGAGTGTAGGTCCGATCGCCGATCGTGAGTTCGACGTGACCCTCGTCAGCGTCGCCTTTTAGTGAGGAGCGTTGACTTCCGAGCCCCGCCATGATCGCCTGTAGAAACGAGGTCCGGTTGGTGGCGTTGCGCCCCTCGAGGACGGTGACTCCTGGCAAGAGCGTCAGCTCGTCCTCGTCGATCCCCCCGACGTTGCTCGCGTGGACGGACACGCGATCCGCGGACTGATCCTCCGTGGTCATTGGTGGCGTAATGACCCCCATATTGATAACTGTTGGTCTCCCACGGCAGCCGTCGGCCGGGAGCAAACGGTCGAGGTAGTCACACTTCGCAGTCGCAACCCCCGTTTCGCAGAAGGTCGCTTGCCACGTAATCGTCGCCACAGTTACTACAGACGACCCGAACGTCGAGGAACACCTGATACTCGCGATCGGTCAAGTAGTCGCCGGAGACGAGCGTCTCGATCGTCGATTCAGTCACTGCGGTCGTTCGTCCCTGCAACCGTTCGAGCGTCTGGATCTTTCGATCGAGGAGCCCTTCGGATCGGTCGGGAAGTTCGGCTCCTCTGTAGTCGGTGAGGTATGTGTGGATCGCCTGATGGGTGACGAAATCATTCAGCACGTCGTCGACGTCTAATCCCGACCGCTCGAGTTCGCGACGCTTGCGCATCTCGTCCGCGCGCGAAACGTCGTCGTCGGTGAGGGTCCGATAGGCACTTTCGACGTCCGTCTCGGCGACCGTCTCGCCGGCCGAACGGAGTGCTGCCTGGAGAACCGACTGATTGAACTCGTCGGCAAGATCTCGAAGGCTCGTTCGTTCGCCCGAGGCGCCAGTCCATTCGTCCTCGAGATCGTCGCCGAGCCCGTCGAGATCGTACTTTCCGATCACGCGTGCGACCTTCGTATTCGGTCGGGAGGAAGTCGTCATTGCGATGGCTTCGTCCTAAACCATTACAAAGATATCGGTGTAAACACGATTGGTCAACGTGTTGAACACAATTATAAGATGTCATATAACTGTGAGTAACCGTATTTGATCGAAACGATCACCATCGATCGGGGACGCAATGCTCCTCGGAAGTCGACGTTGACGTCGATGGTGATGTCGATTGGACGAGGAAGCGACGGAACCGCAGGAGGGCAACAACGTTTTTGTAGCCGTGGCGGGACCCGTCTACTGGAGCCACAGACACGAAATGACCGACATCGACGTACTCGTCCTTCGAAGCGGGACGCACGGACTGCCGGCGAGCGACTACGTGGCCGAACTTCGCGATCGGCTACCGAACTACAGAATAGAGTTGGCGCGGACGCCACAGGAGGAACGCGAACTCGCGGCGGACGCACGCGTCATCTCCTCGGTCCACCTCTCGGAGGACCTGCTCGATCGCGCCGAAAATCTGGAGCTTTTCGCCGGCGTCGCGGCCGGGTACGACCATCTCCCGCTCGATCAGTTGACTGAGGCCGGCGCCGCCGTGACGAACGCCTCCGGGATCCACGCACCGAACATCGCGGAGCAGGTCCTCGCATACGTTCTCGATTTTGCGCGCAATCTCCGGATCGGCCGCGAGCGCCAGGAACGCCACCATTGGGAGCACTATCAGGCCGGCGAACTGAAGGGAAGTACCGTAACGATCGTCGGATTGGGCGCGATCGGAACCGCGATCGCCGACCGCGTTTCGGCCTTCGATGTGAAGACGATCGGCGTCCGTTATACGCCCGAGAAGGGCGGACCGACCGACGAGGTGATCGGCTTCGAGGAGGACGATCTGCAGCGCGTGTTCGCGCAGACTGACTACCTCATTATCGCGTCGCCGCTCACGGAGACGACGCGTGGACTGATCGACGCGGAGGTCTTCGAGACGCTACCGCCGAGCGCCTATCTCGTCAACATCGGCCGTGGACCGATCGTGGAGACCGACGCACTGGTCGACGCGTTGCGGTCGAACGAGATCGACGGTGCCGGCCTCGACGTCACCGATCCCGAACCGCTTCCCAGTGAGCATCCCCTTTGGGACTTCGACGACGTGACGATCACGCCCCACAACGCCGGACACAGCCCGAAACATTGGTCGCGATTGGCTGATATCGTAGCCGAGAACGTCGAACACCTCGATCGCGGCGATGACTACGCGGAGTTCCGAAACGTGGTTCGACAACCAGAGTGAGTTCGGGATCGTCGTTCGGCCGCCGTTTGGCCCCCGTTCGGCGGATATCATATTTTGTCCACTGCTGATGGACGACGTTTTATTTTCACCCTTAGGATTGGAATGAATTGAGCTCTCCATCAAACATTACGATCATACTGTTGTAATATTTAGTGTTCGCTTGGTCCGTTCGACGCCGAATTCGTCGCTAAAACGGGTATTTGTTCAACTGTGATGGACAAACGCGGCGACGAGTTCGAGAGTCGTTCCGGGATCGGATCCAGTCGTTCCGCGTTCAGATCGAATCCTGTCGTCAGTAGTGTCGCGCGCGCAACTCGACGACGTTCGCCACGTTTCGAAGCGCGGGAAGCACCTCCTCGTGAACCCGATCGGGATCGAGTTCGTGTTTAGGCCCGGCAACCGAGATGGCGGCGTCGGGAAGGTCGTCGTCGCTTTCGATCGGCACCGCCACCGCCTTCACTCCGAGCACGCGCTCCTCGTCCTCGATCGCGTATCCCTGCTCGCGGATCGTCTCCAACTCCTCGTGGAGCTTCTCACGCTCGGTGATCGTCCGTTTCGTCGCGCGGGGGAGCCCACGTCGGTCGACGATCGATGTCACCTCCTCGGTCGATCGCGTGGCTAACAGCGCCTTGCCGACCGAGGTCCAGTGCATCCGCGTGTACTCGCCGGTCGGTGCGTTGTTGAAGACGCTGCCGCTCGGTTCGGTTCGAAACAGCATGACGCGGTAGCCGTTCTCCTCGATACCGGCCGTCGCCACGTGGCCGGTCTCACGAGCGAGTTCGTCGATCTCGTCTCGAGTGACCTGATAGATCTCGGCTTGATGACGGACCTGACCGCCGATCTCGAGAAATCGATATGAGAGTTGATAGGTCCCCTGACGATTGATCACGTAGCCGAGATCCTCCAGCGTGGTGAGATGGACGTGGACGGTGCTTTTCGGGATATCCAGGTGGGCCGCCAGTTCGCGGACGCCACAGGTGCCGAGTTCGAGCACGCCACGGACGACTTCGAAACTCGTTGCGACCGCGTCGATCCGATACTCGCCGGCGTCTCGATTCTCGGTCTCCATCGTATACTGTCGGTTTTCCCCCGGAGGGAGATATCGGTTGTGTTGTGTCCATGCTGGTTGGACACGCTTGGGCGAATCGGGCTCAAATCCACATCGGCGATCGGTGAGGACGGACGGGAGAAACGGGCTCGTCTGGGGAAAAATCGCGATCGGATCGTGTCCGTCCTGAATCAGCGAAACAGCTTGACTACTCTTGCAGGGCTTGGGCTACTCCTGTGTGGCTTGCTCGCGAAGTCCGCGCATGTAGCCGATCGCGAACAGCCGTCCCTTCGTGTGGTAGCCCGGATTGGAGTTGTCCTCGCCGGCCATCGTCGCCACGTGGTCCGGTCGCATCACGACGTCGTCATCGACGGCCTCCTCGTAGGCCCGCATCGCGGCGAGCATGTCCGTTGGACCGTTGTCGTGCCAGGTCTCGACGAAGTTGTCGGCATCGCCCTCGATGTCGCGGAAGTGGACGAAGTTGATCCGGTCGCCGAACCGACGGATCGTCTCGGGAACGTCCACGCCCATCGCGGCGAAGTTACCCTGACAGAAGGTGATCCCGTTGTATTCGCTGTCATAACAGTCGAGCACGCGCTGGTAGGCCTCGGGACTGTTGATGATCCGCGGAATCCCGCGGACCGACTCCCGGGGCGGATCGTCGGGGTGCAGTCCGAGTTTGACTCCTGCCTCTTCGGCGACGGGCGTGACCTCCGCGAGGAAGTACTCGATGGCCTCCCAGAGTTCCTCACGCGAGACGTCGAGTGCCGCCTCCTCCTCGTCGGCGTGCATTCTGTCGTTCGTGTAGGCGGTCACGTAGGATCCGCCCCGGGATTCGACGTGTGCTTCGGTCCGGGCCCACCGGATGCCGGGCATCCAGTCGTAACAGACGACGGGGATCCCGACGCGGCCGCAGTCGCGAAGGAACTGTTTGAACTTCGCGATGTCCTCGTCGCGGCCTTCCCTGCCGAGACGGACGCGCTCGGAGATCGGAACGCTTCCTTCGATCACCGAGACGTCGATCCCGGCATCCTCGAACCAGTTCGTGAGCAACAGGAGGTCGTCGTAGCTCCACTCCGTTTTGTCGTCGCCGATCTCCAGGGGATGGACGACGGCCTTCTCGACGCCCATCTGTTTGGCGAGTTGCCATCGTTCGTCCGGCTTCGGCGGCAGGATAAGTGCTGGATCGACCATGCCTCCACACATCGCAACGATCGATAAATAGCTTCCGTCTCGATTCGGCTCCGTCCCAAAACGCACCGATATCGGGCGAAATGCCGACGACGTCGGAACGGTGCGTGGAGTGGCTCCGGAGCGGTGATGGAAAATGAGTAGATCGGATCGATGGAACGATTCGAGAATATATCGACTGAGAACGTCCCCTCCGAGGGTGGTCGTCAGTGAGTCACTCTCGTCTGTCCTGTGTGAGATACGGGAGCGTCCCTGCTCCTCGTCGAAGACTGAAAAATAGCGGATATTCCCTGTTCGAAGGGGTCTATCGGGCGTCAGTAGGTGATGTTTTCGCCCGTCTCTTCGTCGAACAGGTGTATCTTGTCCAGATTGGCGGTGAGTGAGATGGACGAGTCAGGAGTGACGGCACTCTCGGGCGAGACGCGCGCACTGAATTCCCTCTCTTTGTCCGCTGGGGGAGTCAGCGTGAGGAACTTGTCCGATCCCATCGGCTCAACGACTTTCACCGATGCTTCGAAAGTGCTATTCTCCGTGTACTCGTCGTCGTCCAGGACGGACAGGTCACTCAGATCTTCGGGCCGAACGCCCAACGAGACGTCGTCAAGCGCTCCGTCCCACTCGTCGAGATCTTGATTGACGTCTGCCGGGAGTTCGAACTCAAAGAAGTCGCCGATGGCTTCGTAGCCATCGTCCGTCTCTTGGAGGGACACCGATAGGAAGTTCATCGGTGGTTCACCGATGAATCCAGCGACGAACCGATTCACCGGGTTGTCATAGAGGTATTGCGGCGGGCCGATCTGCTGGAGTTTCCCGTCGTTCAATACGACGACGCGGTCGCCAAGCGTCATTGCCTCCGCCTGATCGTGTGTGACGTAGATCGTCGTTTTTCCGACGCGTTTGTGGATCTCATTGAGCTCAGTCCGCATCTGAACTCGAAGCTTTGCGTCGAGATTAGACAGCGGTTCGTCCATCAGAAACACGGACGGCTCGCGGACGATCGCTCGTCCGAGCGCGACGCGCTGTTGCTGACCACCGGAGAGCTGTGACGGTTTTCGGTCGAGGAGATCATCGATCTCCAGCAGTTCCGCCGCTTCGTCGACGCGATCGTCGATCTCGTCTCCCGGATAGTTCCGGATCCGAAGCGGGAAGGACATGTTCTGCTTGACGGTCATGTGCGGATACAATGCGTAGTTCTGGAACACCATCGCGATGCCCCGTTCTCGGGGATCGTATCCGGTCACGTCCTCGTCTTCGATCAGAATACGCCCTTCCGTTGGGGTCTCTAGACCGGCGACCATTCGTAGCGACGTGGTCTTCCCACAACCGGAGGGACCGACAAAGACGAGGAATTCGCCACGACGGATGTCGATATTGAGGTCGTCAACGGCGACGATCTCCCCTTCCTCGTCGTTTCGGAAGATTTTGGTTACGCCCTCTATTTGGACGTTGATATCCTCGTTTTCGCTGGCGGTACCCTTGCTCGCATCCGCTCTTGCTGCCGGCGTCGGTTCGGATTCGCTCATTGTTGTAGATTCTCGTTGATTTGTTGATCTTTCATTCTTTCAATGCTCCGGCCGTCAGTCCACTGACGATGTATCGCTGGAAGAAGATAACGACAAGGATCGTCGGGATGATCGCGACGACACTTGCCGCGGCTAGCGATGCCCACTGCACGGAGACGTCACCGACGAACTGGTAGACGGCCACCGATATCGGCATCGAAGTGAGATCCGTGGTGATGATAAGCGAGAAGAGGAATTCCCGCCACGAGTAGAGGAAGGTCAATATCGAACATGCAGCAACACCCGGCAACGCCAGTGGAAGCGCGATCTTCCGGAATGCCTGAAGCTGGGTACAGCCGTCAACTCGTGCCGATTCATCTAGATCCTTCGGGATGGACATGAAGAAGTTCCGCATGATATAGATCATCAGCGGCAACCACAGGTAGATCTGGGCGATGATGATTCCCGGGAGCGAGTTCAGCAGACCGAGCCACGCCATGATCTGGTAGTACGGGACGATCAGGCCGATCGGCGGGAACAGGCGAGAGAACAACACACCGATGAAGAGGATGTTATCCCCTCTGAATCGGTACCTGCTGAACGCGTATCCGGCCGGCACGGCCAACACGATCACGACGATCGTCGTCGTTGTGGAGATGATCATACTGTTCAACACCGCCTTCCAGTAGCTCTCGCCGATGAGCACTTGGTAGTACGATGAGAGCGTCGGCTCCTGGGGGAAGTAGTTGAGATTGTACACCGCCTCGTTGGTTTTGAGCGAGGTGAGTACTTCCCAAAATATCGGGACGATGACCGTGATAATCGCCAGGGCTAAGACGAAATGTATGACTTTCGGACTCTCGAGGACGTCCCAGAATCCCTGTCGCTTCTCGTAACTGATCCGTTCGTAGGTTTCGTCGCTAGAGCTCATTGTGCTTCCATATCTCCCATGACTTTAGTTACGTAGAACGTCGCAACGACCAGCGTGATCGCGATGATGAACACGGCCACTGCGGAGGCGTAGCCGTAGTTGAAGTTGATCATTCCCTCACGGTAGATGTGGATACTGAAGACCGTCGTCGACACTCCGGGACCGCCCTTCGTCATCGGGAAGACGACGGCGAAGGCACGGAACGCGAACATCCAGTTGATGAGCGCGACGATGGCGATGTAGGGTCGTAGATACTGGACCGTGATCGCGCGGAAGGTCTGGAACGTCGTCGCCCCATCGACCTTCGCCGCGTCGTACATGTGTTCCGGGATGGACTGCAACCCGGCCAGTAGGACGAGCATCGCGAACGGCATCCGGGCCCACGCGTCGGTCAGTGTGACAGCCAGCATCGCGAATTCCGGCGTCGACAACCATGCGATGGGGAACTCGATGAGTCCCAGGTTCATCAGGACCATGTTGAACAGTCCGAGTTCGTTGCCGGTGAATAGCCACCTCCAGATGAGGGCGACGACGGCCAGCGGGATCGCCCAGGAGAACATCAACACGGTGGCGTATACGTCACGAAGTCTCGAGTGGGCCACGTGATTGATCGCTAATGCGATTATCAAACCGGATCCAAGACTGATAGCAAGGGAGCCAAACGAATAGATGAGTGTGTTCAGGAAGTAGTCCCAGAACTCCGGGTTTTCGAGCATGGTGACGAAGTTCTGAGCACCCACGAACCGCTCAACGGCGCCCGGGAGTGTCAGGTATAGTGACTGTTGGATGAGGTAGAAAACCGGATAAATGAAGATAGCCGTGATGACCAGTATCGCAGGGCCCAACAGCACAAGTAGGATGTGGTCGTTTGCGAACTGGGAGACTTGGTGGCGAAGACTCTCGTATCTCGTCTCGGGAGTTTTCAAACCTGTCTCTGATTCGAGGGGCATATTAAATAAAATTTCCAGTCGCGTTGGTTACTGATCGAGGACCGTATCGATGTAGCTCTGCGCTGAATCGAGCGCTTCCTCGGGGGTCTTCGATCCGGAGATCGCCTGCTGGCACTCCTGGCTGATGTTCTGCTTGATGGAGCGTTGCTGCGGGAAGATCTCCGTCTTGTTGAGTTCAGCCTGCCGGCCCCGAATATCCGGATAGAGGGCGGCCCCGGTCTCGGACGCCTCTTCGTAGACGGCCGTGTGCCACGACTGATTTCCTTCGTCGACGAACTCCCACCATGCGGCGGGCTGGGAGATGCGGGCGTCGAGGTACACCATCGCAGCCAGTTTGGCTGGGTCCGGTGCGTTCACGTTGATACCAAGTGCGGTGGGTGATGCCAGACCTGCGCGGGTCGGGTTCGGCGCGTCGGAGCCACCCTTCGGGGTAAGGGTCGGCGTGTAATCGTCGCCGAACTGGGCTTGTCCACCGGGCGTGAGGTCGCCGTACACCGGAACCATAGCGAACTGTCCCGAGGTGAAGCCATCGGCCAGGTCTCCCTGACCGAAGTTGACCACCGACTCCGGGACCCAGCCGTTGTCGAGCCACTCGACCATCTTGCTGAGGGCGTGGTATCCGGCCTCGTCGTTGACCGTGACCGTTCCGTCGTCGTTGACGAACTCGCCGCCGGCCTGGTAGTAGTGTTTGTTGAAGTCACGCAGCGTATAGGTACGCGAGGCGCCGCGGTACGCCCACGCATACGCTCCAGTCCCTTCGAATGCCTGCATGCACGTCTCGAGTTCATCCCAGGACCACTCGCCGTTCACGATGCTGTCGATGACGGATTGGTCGATGCCCTGATCCTCGAGCATACCGACGTTGACGTGTACGAGGTCTCCCTCGAGGTAAACGGGGCCACCATAGAGGCTGCCGTTGTAGTTCAGGGTCTGCTGTGCGACCGGCTGGATCGGGTCCCACATCGCGTCGTCGCCGAACAGCGGGTCGATCGGCTGAAGGTGCCCGGCCTGCGCGAACGACGACAGTGAGTCGGCCACGACGACCTGGAACGCTCCCGGCTCGGGCTCCTCTGCCTGAAGGAAGGCCGTCTCCCTCGGAATGGCCTGGTCGACCGTTATCTCAAGAGGATTGATCGTGATCCCGGTCCGCTCCTCGAACATACCGTGTGCCGCTGCCGTCGCGGGGTCGTATTCCATCGAGCCGAAGTTGAGAATCTGGATCTCGTCGACGTCACCGGCTGCCGTGTCGTCCCATCCCTCGGGGGGCTGCCACGGCGCGGATTGGACGGCTTGGGACTCAGCCCATGCGCTCGAATCGGCACGGTTGCCCTCGTCCGGGATTGCCTGTCGCTGTTCGAGAGGCCACTCGTCAAGCGAGGTCAGTCGCCGGTCTTCCCAGTTCTCGCTGAAACCAATGCTCCGCGCCTGCTCCATGAATCCGCCATTTCCGCCGTTACCGTTTCCGCCATTTCCGCCGTTACCGTTTCCGCCGTTTCCGCCGTTCCCCCCGTTTCCGCTACATCCTGCGAGGCCAAGGGCTCCGGCCGAAATCGTTGCTTTGAGTATGTCTCGTCGGTCGAGCCTGTTATCTCGTGTCATCGTACCGAAGAGGTAATTCCACCACTAAATATGTTCTTATATATATTCCCTATTTTTATATTTCGGTCAAATGCTGTCCGGCCGGTCGTCACGATCACTGCCAGCGAATAACCGGGCGGGGAAACGCCGATCCAAGCAGCATCGATCGGTCGAGAATTAGCGTGTTTTGAAGCGAGTTCGATCGATGTCAAGAGCCAGGATCGATCCGCATACTGAAGCTTTATTTGGAGCCGAACCCACCACGGATCTATGAGTGCCGTACAGCAGTTTCAACGATCGCTTTCGGAACTCGCGGACACGGAGTCGACCGTGACCACTCCCGAGGAGTTCCCGGACGTGCTCGAGGCGGCGATCGAGCAGCCGGCGGTCGGGGCCGAGCTTCCGTTCGATTCGGTCTCGCTCGATGGAACGGACGTCACGCTCGATCCCTCGCCGGACCAGCTCCGGGAGGCGGAAACTGGCGTCTCCGGGTCACGACTCGGCATCGCCTCACTTGGCACCGTCGCAGTCGAATCACGGTCGGCGGGCGACGAATTCGTCTCGCTATACCCGGAAACGCACGTCGTCGCCGTCAGAGAATCCGACCTGCGCACGGATTTGAAGTCCGGGTTCGAGTGGCTCGACGAGGAGTTCGAGGACGGCAACCGATCGTTCATCCTTGCGACCGGCCCAAGCGCGACCGGCGACATGGGCGCGCTCGTCCAGGGCGTCCACGGACCCGAGCGAGTACACGTCATCATCATCCAGGACAATGAGTAAGGACAATGAGTAACGCATCAGAGAAGCCCCAACTCGACGCCGACCGGATCCGAACCCTCATCGAGACCGAGGGCGACGGAATCAAAGAGAACACCAAACACCTCAACGCCCAACGATACGCGGCGATCGACGAGATGGGTGCGGACGCCCACGATCGCTTCCGGAATGAGGCTCGGGAGATAAAAGCGGACGCGATCGAGCGGTTGCCCGAACTCATCGAGGAGACGAAACGGGCCGTCGAGGCCAACGGTGGCTCCGTCTATGTCGCCGACGATGCCGCCGACGCCAACGCGTACATCTCGGAGTTGATGGCCGAAAAGGACGCCGAGACCGCGGTGAAATCGAAGTCGATGACGACGGAGGAGATCGAGTTAAACGAGGCGCTCGAGGAGGCGGACGTCGAGACCTGGGAGACGGATCTGGGGGAGTTCGTCATCCAGATCGCGGAGGAGGCACCCTCCCACATCGTCGGCCCGGCGCTTCACCGATCGCGTGAGGACATCACCGAACTGTTCGATCACGAGTTTGACGTCGAGGAGTCGCTCGATACGCCCGAGAAGCTGACGACGTTCGCCCGGGAGTACCTCGGCGAACGCATCGACACGGCGGACGTCGGAATCACGGGTGCCAATTACGTACTTGCCGAAAGCGGCACGATCGCGCTCGTCACGAACGAGGGGAACGCCCGCAAGTGCGCGTCGATCCCGGATACACACGTCTCCGTCGCGGGCATCGAGAAGATCATTCCGAGCATTCGCGAGTTGCACCCCTTCGCCGAACTCATCTCCCGGTCAGCGACCGGACAGGAGATCCCGCAGTATTTCTCCATCCTGACGCCGCCGGTCGACACGCCGACCATCGACTTCGAGAATTCCGACGTCGAAGGGTTCGGAGATGACGACGCCGACCGGGACTTCCATCTCGTGCTCGTCGACAACGGCCGCACCGAGATGCGTGATGACGACGACCTCCGCGAGACGCTCTACTGTATCCGGTGTGGCGCCTGTGCCAACTCCTGTGCGAACTTCCAGTCAGTCGGCGGACACGCCTTCGGCGGAGAGACCTACACCGGGGGGATTGCGACCGGCTGGGAGGCCGGCGTCGAGGGACTCGATGTCGCCGAGGAGTTCAACGACCTCTGTACCGGCTGTTCACGCTGTGTGAACGCCTGTCCGGTGAAGATCGACATCCCCTGGATAAACACGGTCGTTCGTGATCGCATCAATCGCGGAAAGGATCCCGGGTTCGACGACCTCCTCGTCGACGGCCTCATCCCCGATGAGGAGGAGAGTGGCACCCCGCTTCGAAAGCGGTTCTTCGGTAACTTCGAGACGGCTGCGAAACTCGGCAGCGCGACCGCGCCGATATCGAATGCGATCGCCGGCTCCGGACCGATGCGGTCGATCATGGAGTCCGTGCTCGGCGTCGATAGCCGCCGCGATCTGCCCTCCTTCCAGCGAACCACGCTTCGAAAGTGGGCGAACGCCCGTGACTCGACCATCGTGGATCCGACGCGCCGCGTCGTGTTGTACCCGGACGTCTACACAAACCACGTTCAGACCGAACGCGGCAAGGCGGCCGTTCGCGTCCTCGAGGCGCTCGGGTGTTCAGTCGAGATCCCGGACGTCAGCGGTTCGGGGCGGGCGCCGCTCTCGCAGGGAATGATCGCGACCGCGACCGAGAAAGCCATGGACGTCACGGAGACGCTGTTGCCGTACGTCGATGATGGCTACGACGTCGTCGTCATCGAGCCGAGCGACATCGCGATGTTCCGCCGGGAATACGATCGGCTCGTTCCGGAGACGGACCAACAAGCGCTCTCGGCGGGGAGCTTCGAGCTACTCGAATACGTCTACGGACTCTTGGAGAACGGGGCCGACGAAACGGCCCTCTCGGCCGGCGACGGTGAGGCGGTCGCGTACCACAGTCACTGCCAACAGCGAACCCTCGGATTGGAGACCTACACGGAGACCGTTCTCGATCGGTTGGACTACGACGTCGTCACCTCCGACGTGGAGTGTTGTGGTATGGCCGGAAGCTTCGGATACAAAGACGAGTATTACGAACTCAGCATGGACGTCGGCGAGACGCTCGCCGAGCAGTTCTCCACGGCGGAGACCCGCGAACGAACCGTGATCGCGAGCGGCACCTCCTGTATGGAACAGCTCGATTCCCTGTTGTCGCGCGGAAATCGTCACCCGATCGAGCTGCTCGATCCCGCACGGAACGTCTGATCACGGCTCCGTCGATCGCCGCGGTGTTCTCCGGATCGTCGTGGCGTGCACCGTCGATCGCCGCGTGGAAATCTACCGCTCTCGTGTCTTTTCGCCGGCTTCACCGCTTCCGGCCGCCGGGACGCTCTCGCCAGGGAACTCATCGCTCCCGGAGTCGTCGAGGCGGCCGATCTCCCGAGTGAGCCGGTCGAAGTCGTAGGTCCCCGCGGACAGGCGCGCCAGAACGACCGTCAAGAGTCCGGAGACGAGAAACGCGCCTGCGAAGGCGGTCAGATACAGCCCGTCGGGCGCCGGGAGAAGGGTTTCAAGGACCGGAACCGCTCGAATCGCTTCGCCGACCCCGAGCGGGAAGGGGAAGTAGGCGGCACCGACCGCGAGCCCGGCGATACCGCTGACGAGTGCACCCCGACCGCCGAGCGACTCCGAGAAGAGCCCGGCGACGAGCGGGATCGCGACTGCGGCGCCGAGGAGATCGGCGAACAGGAATAACTCGAGGACGCTTCTGGCCTCGAGACTGACGAGGACGGCCGCGACCGCAACGACGACCGTCAACGCTCTCGCGCCGAACGCGAGGGTTCGGTCGTCGGGATCATCGAGAAGTCGCGGTAGGTCGGCCGTAACGACGCTCGCCAGCGCGTTGAACAGCGTATCGATCGAACTCATCACGAGCAACAGCGCGAGCAGGACCACCGCGAGGACGATCCACTCGGGGGCGGCGCCCTCGAGGAGGGTGAAGAAGGCGACTGCGGGATTTTCGACCGCCGCGTTGCCGACGGCCACCACGCCGAGGAGGGCCGCGAGCGCGACGATCAGCCCGTTCAGAAGCGTCGCGTTCCGAAAGCACCGAGCGACAGTCCCGGCGTTCTCGGCGGCATAGATACGCTGCCACCACGTCTGATTGAGGAGTTCGGCACCGAGAACCGCAAGCGCGATCGCGATTCCGAACCGGATCCCGTCGGGGGCCGTCGGATCGAGCAGGGATGGATCGGCGGCGACGATCCCGTCGTGGACGGCGCCGGGGCCTCCCAGTGCGAGGATCGACCCAACGAAGGTGACGACGAGGAGGGGGAACACGATGACTGCCTGTATCGTGTCGGTGAAGATGCTCGCGCGCAGTCCGCCGTAGCCGGTGTAGATCAGGACGAACCCGCCAACGAGGATCGCCGTCTGCCACTGAGGAACGTCGGCGATAAACGAGAGGGCAAGCGAGATTCCGGTGAGTTCGGCGGCGACGAAGACGAACATGTAGGAGACGCTGACGAGGAGGACGAACGCGTACATCGCGTCGCCGTAGCGGACGTAGGCGTATTCGGTGAGCGAGTGGCCCTCCGGGATCGTCTCGCGGATCCGGGGACCGATCACGGCGTAGGCCGCCATCGGAAGCGCCTCGCCGATCCCGTAGCCGACGACGGCCGCGATCCCGAAGACTGCGCCGGCCTCCGGGGCCGAAAGGAGGATCCACACGCCCATCACCGAGGCGACGAGCGTCGCAGTCGTCCGTCCCTCGCCGGCGGAGTCGCGGGCCGTGATGAGGTCCTCGACGGACTCGACGTGACCCTTGGAGGCCCGGATCCCGAGCAGGGTGAAGACGACGAGCGTCACGACCGTGAGGCCGAGCGCGGTCGCGGTCGTCACCATCCGCCTGCACCCCTCTGCTCGCGACGTGCTCCATCGATCGGTCGTTCCTCGAACGCCTCCTCAAAGAAGGCGACCTCCAGTTCGACCGTTCTGAAGAACAGTCGATCGAGCCGGCGTCGACGACGGGGGGAGACGGTCTCTCCGTGGCGGTCAAGCTCCGAGCGTAGCCACGTCACGAACGATTCGAACTCCGGGTTTGCGTGGAGATCGATCCACTCGGCGAGATAAAATCGGGAGGGGTCCGCGTCCGCGACTGCACGTGCCCACTCGAGATAGATCCACTCCGCGGGCACCAGGACGGCGAGCGTCTCGGCGTACCCACCCTCCCGACCGGCCCGTTCCAGAAGGTCCTCAAGAGCCCGCGTCGTCGGGGTTCGCGGCGGATCGCGGACGTCCTCCTCGGGGACCGAAAGCGCGTGGAAGGACCGCTCGAAGTAATCGTCCTCCTCGTCAGTCAGGACGGAAAGGAACTCCACGAGCCGTGACCGTGCCGTCATCGTCGGCGCCGTACCGACGGCGTGACCGAACGCGCCCACGAGCGTCCCGACGAACGCGTAATCCTGAACGAGATATCGACGGAAGACCTCGTCGTCGAGTTCGTCGGCGGCGAGTTGACGGACGAATCGGTTGTCGATCGCCGCGCTCCAGTTCGGCTCGGATCGGTCGCGGAGCCACTCCGTAACCGTCGCGTCGGGACGATCGTCCGTATACCTCTTGAAGGACGGCTGAGCAGTCCCTCCGGGATCATCCGGGGATCGCTCCGCCTCGGAGTCACGATCGGTCACACCGACCACTCCTCGCGCCGCCAGGCGGCGTCCCAAAACCGGTACTCGTAGCGCGCCGAGGTTCGAAACAGCTCGCGATAGCGATCGCGTTCGGCCTCGCTCGCGTCGGCGGCCACCTCGTCCATCAGATCCAGACACCACTCGGTTAGTTCCGTGAATTCCTCACCGGCGTACGTCTGGATCCACTCGGCATAGCGGTCGTCCTCGGGGAATCCGCCCTCGGCGAGTCGGGTTCCGGTCTCGTTGAACCCCCACATGCACGGCAGGAGGGCGGCCACCAGATCGCCGAAGGTGTCGGTGGCGGCGACCCGAACGAGAAAGTCAGTATACCCTCGGGTGGTCGGAGACGGGTCAGTTGCCTCCAGATCGGCCGGCGAGAGGTCGAACTCGGCGGCGTAGGCGCGATGAAGGTCCATTTCCGTGTTGATCGTCGCATCCAATAGCTCGCTGAAGGTTCCCATCCGGTCGAGGTCGGGTGCTTTCGTGGCGCCGTGGGCGAACACACGTGCGTACTCGATCAGATAGTAGTAGTCCTGGCGCACCCAGTAGCGGAACGGCTCCTCCTCAAGCGTCCCTGCCCCGAGCGCCTCGACCATGGGATGGTCCAGGATGGCGTCCCAGATCGGGTCGGCGATCGCCTCCAGGTCGTTCGTGAAAGCCATACGCCAGGATCGATGCTCTCGGATGATATACCTTGGTAATATCAGGGGAATATGACTCGACGACACGATCGTCGATCCGGCGCAGTTTTGAGGGCGTCGCGATTAGGGGGGAGCATGTACGCCGCCGCGATCGTGGCAGACGATCTCACGGGTTCGATGGACACCTCTCACGGGTTCGCGGCCCGTGGAAACCGAACCGCCGTGCTTGCGTTGCCGGGGGATCTGGAGGGGACCGAACATCCGGACGTCGACGCATCGGTCATCGGCGTCAATACGGACAGCCGATACGTCGACCGGGAGACCGCGATCGACGCCGTGACCGATGCGGTACGGCGGGTCCCCGCCGAGGTCGTCTTCAAGAAGATCGACTCGACGTTGCGAGGCAACGTTGCCGTCGAGGTCGAGGCCGCGCTGTCCGTTGCCGGAAGCGACCTCGCCGTCGTCGCCCCCGCGTTCCCGGCCGGAGGACGAACCACCGAGGGCGGGATCCATCGCGTCGACGGAACGCCGGTGGCCGAGACCGAATACGGCGACGACGAGGCCGGACCGACTGACTCGTCGATCCCCGCCATGTTCGCGGACGGTAACCGACCGGTCATGACGGTCGGGGCGGCCATCGTCGAGGATGGCGTCGACGCCGTGCACTCGGCGTTTCAGGAGACGATACGGGAGGCAGCCGAGGAGACCGACAGCGAGGATCACGCACCGATCGTGGTCTGTGACGCGCGCACGGACGCGGAGCTTTCGACGATTGCCGACGCGGCCGCGGCCTTCGACGCGCTCTACGTCGGCAGCGGCGGACTCGCCGAACACGTGACGGTTCCGGGATCGAGTGCCGAAACGAGCGAGGACTACGGCGTCGACGGGATGGACACGACCAACGACTCGGAGGAGACGGCGGTCCGGAACGATCCGGACCCGGAAACGAGCGCGAACGCGCCGCTCGGCGTCGTGGGGAGCATCAACTCCACGACGCTTGGCCAACTGGCCCGAGTTCCCGATGAGGCGGTGTTCGAACTCGATCCCGTAGCCACCGTGACCGGGGATGGAAACGACGCGATCGTGACGGATGCGATCGAGCGGCTCCGTGGGGGCGAGACGACGATCATCACGGCCGCGGCCGATCCGAAGACGGTCGATCGGACCCGGGCGGCGGGCGCGGAAAACGGGCTCGCCGAAAGCGAGGTTCGTCGTCGGGTCGCGGCCGAACTCGGCGAGACGGCCACGCAAATCACCGATGAAGTGGCACCGTCAGGCGTATTCCTCACCGGCGGCGACATCGCGGTCGCGGTCCTGCGCGCGTTCGAGGCAACGACGATCCGGCTCACCGGACGCGCGGTCGAGGCCGGGATCCCGATCGGTCGTCTCGTGGACGGTCGGGCCGCCGGGACCCTCCTCGTGACGAAGGCCGGGGGGTTCGGCGACGAAGCAACGATAGTTAACTGTCTGAGCGCGTTAGCCCCCACCGATGAGTGAACAATCCCCGATCGTCGGGATCACGATGGGTGACCCCGGCGGCATCGGCCCGGAAGTGATCGTCAAAGCCTATCCGACGCTCCGAGAGCGGGCCCGCCCCGTCGTCATCGGCGATGCCGACGTCATCGAAGCGGCGATCGACGTCTGTGAAACCGATCTGTCGGTCGAACGCGTCGAGGACGTCGCGGACGCAAGCTTCGCGAGCGAGCGCGTGCCCGTTCTCGATCTGGACAACGTCGAGGAACTGATTCGCGGCGAAGTTCGTCAGGAGTACGGCGCCGCGAGCCTCGCGTACATCGAGCGCGCGATCGAACTCGCCAAGAACGGAACGATCGACGCGATCACGACCGCGCCGATCAACAAGCAGGCGACGAAGCTCGCCGGTAGCGAGTACGCGGGCCACACCGGCATGCTCGCCGATCACACCGACACGGAGAACTACTCGATGATGCTCGTCGAGGACGAGCTTCGCGTGACCCACGTCTCCACGCACGTCCCGCTGCGTGAGGCCTGTGATCTCGTCACCGAGGAGAACGTCCTCTCGACGATCCGGCTCACCAACGAGGCGCTTTCGGATCTGGGACTCGAGTCGCCGTCGATCGCCGTCGCGGGATTGAACCCCCACGCCAGCGACGGCGGACTCCTCGGCGAGGAGGACGGTTCCGAGATCGAACCCGCCGTCGAGCGAGCACAATCGGAGGGGATCGACGCTGAGGGGCCCGAATCGCCCGACACGGTCTACGTCAGGGCTGCCCGTGGCGAGTTCGACTGCGTGGTCTCGATGTACCACGACGAGGGACACATTCCGATCAAGATGCTCGGGTTCGCCGGCGGCGAGGCCGTCTCCGGGGTCAACGTGACGATCGGGTTGCCGATCATCCGGACGAGCGTCGACCATGGAACCGCCTTCGACATCGCCGGCGAGGGGATCGCCTCGGAACGGAGCCTGATCGACGCCGTCGATGTCGCGGTCGACATGGCCCCGGCGCGAGGGACGGATCGATGAGCGAGGTTCCCCTCGAGATCCCCGATCCCGAGCGACTCGCGTCGGCCAACGACGCGACGATCGAGGAGTTCCCCCGATTTGCCCCCGTCGAGGTCGAGTGGGAGGTGGAGACGATCGAGGACGTCGGCGCCGCTGGTCGGACGGCGGTCGACGATCTGCCGGCACTCGAGGGACTTGCCCCCGGCGCGGAGATTGCAGTGACTGCGGGTAGTCGTGGGATCCACGACTTCCCGGAGATGATCCGAGGGGTCATCGCCGAACTCCAGGCGCGCGGCTACGAGCCGTTCGTCTTCCCCTCGATGGGGAGCCACGGCGGCGCGACCGCCGAGGGGCAACGTGAGGTGCTCGCCGACCTCGGGATGACCGAGGACTCGCTCGGGTGTGAGATCCGGGCGACGATGGCGGTCGAGCAGGTGGGAGAGCGGAACGGCAGTCCCGTCTACGCCGACCGGAACGCCCTCTCGGCCGACGCGATACTGCTTGCCAACCGAGTGAAACCCCACACCGACTTCTCGGCAGGCATCGAATCCGGACTCTGCAAGATGTCGGTGATCGGCATGGGCAAACACCGCGGCGCGGAGATGATGCACAACGCGGCCCTCGCCGGGGACATGGGCGAGGAGATCCGCGAGCGCGCGCGGATCCTTCTGGAGGAGCTTCCGATCGTTGGCGGCGTGGCGTTGATCGAGAACGCGCGCGATCGAGCCACCCACATCGAGGGCGTCCCGGCCGATTCCATCCTCGATCGCGAACCCGAACTGCTCGAACGAGCCTCCGAGGAGTTGCCGACGCTGCCCATCGACGACCTCGATCTCCTCGTCGTCGACGAGATCGGAAAGGAAGTCAGCGGTACCGGACTCGATACGAACGTCATCGGTCGGCTCCGGTTCCGCGGCGAGGCGGAGCCGGAGACGCCCGATTACACGCGTATCTACGTGCGGTCGCTTACGCCGCCCTCCCACGGGAACGGACTCGGGATTGGACTGGCCGATCTGGCTCATGAGGATCTCGTGGCGGACCTCGATTTGGGCGACACGTATCTCAACATCGCGACGAGCGGGGAGACGACTCGGGCGCACATCCCGCTCATCGTTCCCGAGGACGCGAGCGCGTTCCAGCTTGCACCGTCGATCACGGGCACGCCTGACCCGAGCGAGCTCCGGATCGCTCGGATCCCCAACACGATGGAACCGGGAACCCTCGTCGTCTCCGAGCCGGTCGTGTCGGAACTCGAGGCAATGGAGAACGTCACCGTCGGTGAGCCACGGCCGCTTGCATTCGACGGCGGCGAGTTACCGGACGACCCCTACTAATCCCGGGTGGAGAACCCGTTGAGACACGAATCCGAATCGGCGATCGACTACCACTGGACCGGCTTTCGATCGGCGTGTGGCTATTCTATTGGGTTACTTGTCCATATTCCATCTGATAAAAACCATCATCAGTCAATTAGACGATGTGATTGCCGCGACCGCGCCGTCGCGTTCGATCCACGACGCAGTAGCGCGGCACCGTCGTCAGTGCTTTCAGAAGCTATTTATCGCCATCATCCGGATCGCTGATAATGCCGTATCATCGCGGAAGCGAGCTCGCTCACGTCTACGCGGACGCACGGTCGAACGGTTACGGGTACGTCGCAAGCAATGTCACCCATCCCGACATCGCTGCCGGGCTCGTACGTGGTGCCCGGGCGGTCGATTCGGATCTGGTCGCCCAGATCAAACGCGACACCGCCGAGTACTTCGGCGATGGCGACGTCGCGGCGGGACTTGAAGTCCTCACGACCCAGCTTCGGGCGATCGCGGACGACGAGGGCGTCGGCGTCTTCTGTAACGTCGATCACGTTGCGGCCGACGACGATGAACTCCTTACGGCGGCGATCGAGTCCGGGAATCCGTCCTCCGTGATGGTCGACGCCTCCGACCGATCCTTCGAGGAGAACGTCGAGCGGACCGCCGCCGTCGTCGACCGGATCGACGACCAAGGGGCCGACCTCCTCGTAGAGGCGGAACTGGGAACGATCGCAGGCACCGAAAGTGGCGAGACGACGACGGAGGCGTTCTACACCGACCCCGAGGAGGCCGTCGAGTTCGTGGAGCGGACGGGCTGTGATCTGCTTGCGGTATCGATCGGGACCGAACACGGCGTCTCGAAGGGCCGGGATCTCGACCTCCGAGTCGACCTTGCCGCCGAGATCGACGAGGCGCTTCGCGCGAACGGCCACGAGGTACCCCTCGTCGTCCACGGATCCTCCGGATTGACTGCCGATCAGGTGTCCGCGCTCATGGAGACCGGTGTCTGCAAGCTCAACACCAACACGCGCTATCAATACGAGTACGCCAGGACCGCCTGCGATTTCTATCACGATCACGTCGACGCCATTCGCCCGCCCGAGGCGGTCGAAGACGACCGCGAGACGTTCTTCTCGGGGGCGGAGTGGTCCCCGAACAAGGCCGAGTTCAACCCGCAGGTCGTCGGCGAGGAGATCCGGTCGCGAATCGCGGACGTCTACGGCGAACTCGCGGCGGTCTCGGGTAGCGCGGGGGAGAGCCGATATGTCTGAACGGAGGAAGACGAAGATCCGAATGCGTGAACCAACGGATGCTGGCAAACGCGAAGCGACGGAGGCTAGCAAGCGTGAAGCGTTGGAGGACGGCGATCGATGAGTTCCTACCTACTCGGACTCGACGCCGGCTTGACACGCACGAAGGCCGTGGTGTTCACCTCCGACGGCGATGTCGTCGCCCAGGGGGGACGGGACACGCCCGTCAACCGGCCCGAACCGGACCATCGGGAGGTCGATCTCGAGTCCCTCTGGGAGGCGGTCGCCTCCACGATCCGCACGACGCTTGACGACGGGGACATCGATCCCACGGACGTCGCCGCCGTCGGCGTCTCCGCCCACGGTCACGGGCTCTACGCGCTCGATGCCGACGGCGAGCCGGTACGTCCGGGCATCAAATCCACCGATAGCCGCGCCACCGATCTCCTCGCGGAGTGGAAGGCGGACGGCACCGCGGAACGGATCCGCGAACGGTTGGGATATGCCCCGTTCGCCGGCGACCCGATCAGCCTGCTGGCGTGGCTCGAACGCCACGAACCGGACGCTTACGACCGCATCGATCGGGTGCTGTTCTGTAAGGATTACCTCAAGTACCGTCTCACCGATCACGTTCGTACCGACGAGATGGAGGCAAGCGTCTTCGAGAACCCCCGAACCGACGAATATGACTCGGAGGCGCTCGAGGCGGCCGGGATCGGATCGTGTCTCGATGCACTTCCCGAGGTCGTCGAAAGCTGGAAGTCATGTGGGGAGGTCACCCCCGCGGCAGCCGACGCCACCGGACTCGCGGAGGGGACGCCCGTCGCGTCGGGGCTCCACGACGTTGGCGCGACCGCGCTCGGAACCGGGACGTACGGCCCGGGACAGGGCGTACTCATCGTCGGCACTTGGGGCCAGAGTATCGTCGTCCTCGACGAAGAAATGGCGGCGACCACCGGTGACGCCGACGGGAGCACGGACGCGACCGCGCCGGGACTCACCAGACGCTATCTCGACGGCAAGCGACTCCGATACAAAGGCAATCGTTCGGCCGCGGCCTGCGTCGACTGGTTCGTCGAGGAGGTCGGCCGCGAGTGGCACGAGCGGGCCGACCGGGAGGACGTGAGTCGATATACGATATACGACCGGCTCGTCGAGTCCGTTCCGGCCGGCGCGGAGGGGCTCCTGTTTCATCCGTATCTCGACGGCTCGACGGACGATCCCACCGACCGCGGCGGGTTCTACGGTTTGACGACCGAACATACGAAAGAGGACATGCTACGGGCGGTCTACGAGGGCGTGGCGATCTCCCAGGCCGCACGGCTCGCGGAGTTGGAGCCGGTCGAGGGGCTCGCCGACGTCCGGTTGGCCGGCGGCGGCGCACGAAGTGAGGTCTGGAGCGATGTCTTCGCCGCGGCCCTCGATCGGGAGACGATCGTCCCCCAGGGGAGCGAAGCGGGCGCTCGCGGAGCCGCTATCTGTGCTGGGATCGCGGCTGGAATCCATCCCGACCATCGGACCGCCACTGATCGGATGGTGGACATCGACCGCCGACACGACTCCGACCCTGCGACGGCGGCGATCTACCGTGAGCGGCGTGAGATATTCGAGACGGCGTTGGACGCGATACGACCGATATGGAAACGCCTAAGCGACACGAACCGACCATGATACCTGATGGTTGAAACCCGATGTCTGCTGTGTGGGGACCCACAACAGCCGAGCGAGTATATGCACGAGTCGGCGAGCGCTCTCGAGGAGTACGGGGTCGAGATCGACCGGATGGAGTGGAACGGCGACCTCGATGCAGCCGCGTTCCGCGACGTGACCATGGACATGGAACAGCGGGGTCCGAACGATTACGACGCAAGCGGGATCGTCGACAACGTTGGGGACGCCACGATGCTCGTCGTCCACAAGGCTCCCGTCTCCAGAGCCGTCCTCGAGGCGGGCGAAAATCTCGAGGTCGTCGCCGCTGCCCGCGGCGGGGTCGAGAACGTCGACCTTGAGGCGGCCGACGATCACGGGGTTACCGTGTTGCACGCCCCGGGACGCAACGCGAACGCCGTCTCCGATTACGCCGTCTCCTTTGGACTTGCGGCCCACCGTCGGATCCCCGAGTTCGTCGAGACGACCGGCAGCGGGGAGTGGAACCTGGAGTTCGACCCGTCCGGACTGCCTCGCGACGTCGAACACCTGACCGTCGGCGTCGTTGGATTCGGAAACATCGGCCGCAAGGTCGCCACACGCTGGAACGGCTTTGGCCCCGAGGTGGTAGCCTACGATCCCTACGTCGATGACGACGTGATCCACGACCAGGGCGCACGATCGGTCTCCCTGGAGGAGCTCCTCGAGGAATCGGACGTCGTGACGCTTCACGTCAGACTCACCGAGGAGACGAGCCACATGATGGGAACGCCGGAGTTCGATCGGATGGACGAGGATGCGCTGCTCGTCAACACCGCCCGCGGTGGGCTCGTTGACACCGACGCGCTCGTCGATGCGCTCCAGTCCGAATCGATCGGCGGTGCCGCACTCGACGTCTTCGAGCAGGAACCGCTACCGGAGGGTCACCCGCTGTTGTCCCTTTCGAACGTCCGACTGTCGCCACACACGGCCGGCTCCACTCGCGACGCGGTGCTTAACGGCTCGCGGATCGTCACCGAGGATCTGATTGCGATCCTGGACGACGACGAGCCGGAGAACAGAGTCGTCTGATCCGAGCGAAGAAACGAACGACTCGACTTACAGTTCGAGTTCGGTCGCGTCCTCGACCTCAAATCGGACGATTTCGGGATCGTCGGCGAGCAACTCCGGCAGCTTCGCCTCGAACGTTTGAAAGTGGTCGGTTTCGGTGTGCGACTCGAAGGCCGCCGCGTCCTCGTACCGCTCGATAAACCGAAGCGTGTTCTCCGCGGCGAGGTCCGTCGTCGCGTGATAGGTTATCGTGCCCGGTTCCTCGCGAGTGTGTTCGACGAGAGTCCGAGCGGCCGCTATCGCCTCCGTTCGTCGATCAGGATCGATGGGGAAGGATGCATGCACGACGATCATGAGTCCGGATCGCGGATCGGTATCGAGGGTCAAAATAACCAGGATATCGGCGATCGGTTCGGCATACCTGCGATCACGGACGAAACACCCACCCCTCCGCGAGGCGTTCGGCTCCGTAGCCGAGCGTGTCGAGGCGATCGCGGAGCCAGTCCACCTCGTAGTCGGTCCCTCCGGCGTCGACGACGTGGGGTTCGAAATACACCGTTGGCCGATGGGTCTCGATCGTCTCGGCAGCACCCTCGAGCACTTCGCGACCGAATCCCTCGACGTCGATCTTGAGGTGGTCCGGTGGGGGGGCTTCGACGTCGTCCAGCCGCACGATCGGGACGGTCGTCGTCTCCGTCACGTCAGCGGTCCACGCCGCCGCGTTTCCCGGACGAAACGATCCGAGTTCGTCGTAACTCGACCGGTGGAACGTTGCAGTTCCCGTCTCGTCGCCGACACCCTCCGTGCGGACGGTCACGCGGTCCTCGAAGCTGTTGCACGCGACGTTCTGCCGGAGGTGTTCGACCACTCGTGGGTCCGGCTCGAATGCGATGACTCGGACGTCAGGGCGGGTCGCAGCCGCGGCAAGCGTGTAGACGCCGGTGTTTGCACCCACGTCGTAGACCACTTCCGCCGGACCGAGCCCCGAACACAACGCCTCCAGCAGCTCGTCTCGACAGTGGCGCGGCAGCGGCTCGTAACTTCGAAACCGGACACCTGCGGCGCGTTTTGGTGACGCCCATATCTCGTGCTCGTGGTTCAGATCGTTGAGACGGTAGTAGGATCGGTAGGCAGCATCGATGATCGCCTGCCGCGCACACGCGATGATCGAGGCCACGGAGTTGACTACTCCTCGGTTTCGAGATCGCCGTCCCACGCCCGATAGCCGCCCTCCATGCTGGCGATCCGCGCGTCATCGTCGACCCCCTCGAAGCTTTTGATGAGTTTGGCGGCCTGGATCGACGACTGACCGATGGGACAGACGACAACGATCTCCTCGTTCCAGTCGTATTCGCCGACGCGACGGGGAAGTTCGGCCATCGGAATGTTGATCGCACCCGGAATGTGGCCGTCGGCGTACTGGGGTGGATTGCGGATGTCGACGATCTGGACGTCGTCGTCCTCGAGTTCCTCCTCGACCTCCTCGGGGGTGACTTCCTCGACCATGGTCCATCCTGGGACGTCACTGCCTAACCCGTTTCGGGTCGGGCAGCGTTCACCGCCTTCCGGGAGTTCCGGCCATCCCCGCGGAGCCGACGGCGACCGTCTCCTGTTCGAATGTGGTATCATCACCTCGCCAACGCCAGGACCCCACGAACGGCTGGCCGTCGAGTGCACAGATCACGTAGGAATGATCGGGCCAGGTGGCCCGTTCCGCGTCGGTCTCGCTTGGGTGAGGCGGCCCGTTTGGGTGGGAGTGGTAGAATCCGACGACCTCGTGTCCCGATGCCTCTACCGTCTCGATGATCTCGAACAACTCCTCGGGATCGATCAGATAGCGAGTCCGTGGCCTCTCGGCGGCGTTCTCGGTCGGGTACGTCTCCGTCACGACGCTTCGATCTCGTTGACCGTCCCGGTCGCCCCGATCTCCCCGATCCGGGTCGGAGTCACCGACGAGCACGCCGCACCTCTCCTCGTCGCCCCCATCGTAGGCGTGATTAACGACGTCGTCGTAGGCACTTCGGGTGAACTCGATCACGATCGGCGTCCCTCCATCCGGATCTCGACGGTGCTCTCCGATCGCACGTGATCCATCGGACTTCGAATTCGACGCGTCTCACGGCTGTCCACCGTGATCGGTTCGGTTGGGACGTCGACCCGATCGGTTCCACGCGTGGGGTCTGCCCTGTCCCGATCGGCGAATCCGCGATCGTTGTCGACGTAACTCGTCCACACCGGCGTCATCATGTCGTCGATGTTCGACTGGACGCCCAATAGGGTTTCCTACCGAACGGGCGGGGGTAACGACTCTCACTCGACGGGCGTGGGAGGTCAGCAGTTCGGAAACTGAACGTCCTCCGGTTTTTGACCCCAACGTTGGTAGTGCCACGTATCCTACCGTTCGTCATGCCAACCGTAACGCCGTTTCAGGAACACACCGAACGATACGAAGGGTGGTTTGAGAAGTACGACGATGCCTATCGTTCCGAACTGGAGGCGTTGGATCGACTCGTGCCGGCAACCGGGCGGGGGATCGAGATCGGCGTCGGAAGTGGTCGGTTCGCCGCCCCTCTCGGGTTGGATGTCGGGATCGATCCGGCCGGAGAAATGCTCGAACTGGCTCGCGATCGCGACATCGAGGTGGCCAAAGGCGTCGCCGAGCGGCTCCCCGTTCGGGACGAAAGCTTCGATACTGCGTTACTCGTAACGACGATATGTTTCGTCGACGACATTCCTCGAACGTTATCCGAAGCCGATCGTATCCTCACACCCTCGGGAAGTCTCGTGATCGGATATATCGACAAAAACAGTCCCGTCGGACAGATATATCAGGAGAAAAAGAAAACGAATCCGTTCTATGAGGATGCGAGATTCGTCTCGACGGAGGGGCTCATCGAACGTCTCGAGGCGGCTGGATTCACCGACTTCGAGTTCGTCCAGACCATCTATCAGTGGATCGAGGAGATGGATGGTCTCGAACCCGTCGAGGAGGGATACGGTGACGGTTCTTTCGTCGGGATCAAAGCGTCCCGATAGCGATTTCGGTGATCATCGAACGCGGTTTACCTAACCGCAGGCGCTAAGGCCCCTTCCTCAACGACCGAGCGGAGCGAGGTCGTAGGGAGGGGATACAGCCTAACCGCAGGCGCTAAGGCCCCTTCCTCAACGACCGAGCGGAGCGAAGTCGTAGGGAGGGGATACAGCGCCGTCATCGTCTTTCATCAATGCGATACTGCCGGCCCGCAGGCCCACGCTATCAGTAGCTTTTTGTGTATCTACGAGGTAGATACTCCCAATGGATCGGTACGAGGTCGAAGGACACGAAGTCCTCGAAACAGAAGCCAAACGATCCGGCAACGGCGCGCACGTCTACGTCCCGAAAGCGTGGGCCGGTGCAACCGTCAAGGTCGTTCGCGTCACCGATCCATCCGACGAGTAGGTATGCGCTACAACTACAGGTATCGGCTCAAACCGTCCGACAAACTCCACGAGCGGTTGGCGTGGACCGTCGATACCTGCCGGCAGGTCTACAACCACTTCCTTCACCGACTCAACCGAGTAGACGGAACCTCCGCCTACTCCGAACAGTCTCTCCTTCCCGACCTCAAACGCGAGTGGTCCGATCTAAAGGACGTTCACTCGAAGGTGCTTCAGAAAGTCGTTCAGCGGTTGTACGACAATCTCTCGACGCTGAAGGGGCGGAAGGACAACGGCTACCGCGTCGGCGAACTACGGTGGAAGGCTCCGCAGGAATATCGCTCGATCACGTACAGTCAAACCGGCTTCAAGCTCAACAACACGAGCGGTCGGCCTGTACTCTCTCTTTCCAAGATCGGTGACATTCCGATAGTCTACCACCGCAAGGTTCCCGACGATGCCACGATCAAGGAGGTCGTTGTCAAACAGGAGTCAACGGGCGAATGGTTTGCCGTCCTCGGCATCGAAACCGAGAACGACGCGCCACCGAAGCCCGAGAACCCCGAGACGTGCGTCGGGATCGACGTGGGTATCCTGAAGTACGCCCACGATAGCGACGGAACTGCCGTCGAAGGTCCCGACCTCTCCGAGGAACGCGAGCGGTTGGAGCGCGCACAACGCGACCTCTCGCGGAAGGAACACGGATCGGCGAACTACGAGAAGCAACAGCGCGTAGTGGCCCAACACCACGCTGACTTGAAGCGAAAGCGTCGGGACTTCCTTCACAAGCTCTCGGCGTACTACGCTCGGGAATACGACCTTGTAGCGGTCGAAGACCTCGACGCCAAGGGGTTGATGGAACTGCCGTCCAACAGTCGGAACCGAGCGGGAGCGGCGTGGGGAACGTTCCTGCGGATGTTGGAGTACAAGTGCGAACGCGAAGGCACGCACTTGGCCGCCGTCGATCCGCGAGGAACGACGAAAAAGTGTTCGAAGTGCGGTGTTTCGACCGACAAGCCGCTGTGGGTCCGCGAACACTCGTGTCCTTCATGCGGGTTCGAAGCGGACCGCGACCTCAACGCGGCGTACAACATCCTTTCACGCGGACTCGATCAGGTAGGGGTGGTTCACCCCGATTCAATGCCTGTGGAGACTGCGCTCCCTACGGGGACCGATTCGGTTCCTGCAAAGCGCGTCTTGGAAACAGGAAGCCCCGTCCTCAGCGAGGCCGTCAGGCCGAGCAGGGCGGGGTAGTTCACACGACCCGAGTCGAACGACCATCCGATCCGAACGAGGACCTGATCCGCCAAACGACCGGATCGAACGACCATTCGAGACCGCAACGTCACTTCCGGACGCTTCTCAGAACCCGTTCCGTGGCACTCTGTAAATCACGTCGTGGCGGTTTCTTCGGCGTCCGACCGCTCCTCGCTCTCCGAAGATCCGCCGTCGTTCGATCCCACGTCGGTCTCCGTCCGCTCCTCCTCGCTGACCGTTCCTTCGAGCCGTCGTTCGGCCTCGTCCCGGTCTTCCGGATACCCGACGTCGATCCGCCATCCTTCGAGGCCGATCGCGTCGATCGTTCGGCCCGACTGGATGAGGAGGTCGATCGCGTCCGACAGTTCATACTCCCCGCGGTCGGAGGGTTGAACGAGGTGACACGCGTGGAAGATCGCCGGCGAAAACGTGTAAAAGCCGGTCATGACCAGGTTCGAGGGTGGGTCGTCCGGCTTCTCGATCACGTCAGTGATCTCGCCATACTGGTTCGTGTCACAGACGCCGTACCGAGAGGCCTCCTCCCAGGGGACCTCCTCGACGAGGAAGGCGGCGTCCGCGCGGTCCTCCCGTTGGCGGCGGACGACGTCCTGGAGGTTGGCGTCGAAGATGTTGTCCCCGAGGATGAGCATGAAGTCGTCCTCGATGTGCTCTTCGACGGTCAAGAGGGCATGAGCAAGTCCCTTGGCCTCGCGCTGGTGGGCATAGGTGATCGGAATGTTCTCGTAGGTGTCGCCATAGTGGTCGATGATGACCTCCTTTTTGTAGCCGACCACGACGACGAGTTCGTCCGCGCCGAGATCGATGAGCTGATCGAAACAATGGGTGAGAATGGGATCGTCGGCGACCTCGACCATCCCCTTCGGTTTGTCGTCGGTCAGGGGTCGCAGCCGCGTCCCCTGACCTGCCGCGAGCACGACTGCCTTCATACGACTTCGATCGAGCCGTCCGTTTATATATTCGTGGGTGCGGGCCCGATCAGTCCGATCGACGCCTCACACAGCGCCGACGTGTCCGGAGGTCTCCGGAGTCCATCGTCACGGGTTCGAAGACGACCGCCGACCCGGGTTCCGGCGAGGATACAACACCTATATGGTTCCGACGACACACCTGCAGGTAATGAACGGGAATCGGTTCGGTCGTCTCTTTCAGCTGACGACCTACGGCGAGAGCCACGGTGAAGCGATGGGCGTGACGGTATCCGGATGCCCCGCCGGCGTCGAGCTTGAGGAATCGATAATCCAACGCGACCTCGACCGACGCAAGCCGGGCCAATCAATGATCACGACTTCCCGGGGCGAACCCGATGAAGTGACGATCAACTCGGGCGTCCAGGATGGCTACACGACGGGAACTCCGATCGGAATGGTGATCCAGAACAAGGACCCACAATCGGGCAAATACGAGCCATACGTCACTGCTCCACGACCCTCTCACGGCGATTACACGTACTCCGCGAAATTCGGCACGCGAAACTGGGGCGGCGGCGGGCGGTCGTCCGCGCGCGAGACGGTGAACTGGGTGGCCGCGGGCGCGGTCGCGAAGGCGGTTCTCGAGGCGTCCGACCACGACGTCGAGATCAAAGGCCACGTCAACCGGGTCGGCGACATCGAAGCGCCGGAAATCTCCTTCGAGGATATCCTCGAACATTCCGAGGAGAACGACGTTCGCTGTGGCCATCCCGAAACCGCAGAACGAATGCAGGAACTGATCGCCGATTATCAGGAGCGCGGCGACTCGATCGGCGGGTCGATCTACTTCGAGGCCCGCGGCGTTCCCCGGGGGCTCGGCGCGCCGCGATTCGACGGCGTTCCGTCCCGGTTAGGGCAGGCAATGATGTCGATTCCGGCCACCACCGCCTTTGAGTTCGGGCTCGGGACCGACGCCGCCGAAGTGACCGGCAAAGAACGCAACGAGGACTGGGCGTTCGATGAAGGGGATCACCCGGAAACCGTGAGCGAGGAGGGCGATCCGGTGCCGGTCGGAAACGATCACGGCGGCCTCCAGGGCGGGATCACGACCGGCGAGCCGATCTACGGCGAGGTGACGTGGCACGCGCCGACCTCGATCCCGAAAAAACAGCACACCGTGGACTGGGAGACCGGCGAGGAGAAGGAGATCCAGGTCGTCGGTCGACATGACCCCGTCCTTCCGCCGCGGGCAGTCCCCGTCGTCGAGGCGATGTTGTACGTAACCGTGCTCGATTTCATGCTGCTTGGCGGGCGCATCAATCCCGATCGCGTCGACGATCGACCCGGACAGTACGACACTGGGTACCACCCGAGCAGTCCGCGAAAGGAATAACGACTCCGCGCCGGCTTCTTCCCCGGCTTCTCCCTTCAGCTCACCCGATCCTACGAGTCCGCGTATCCGCCCGAATTCTCTCGTTCCTCGTCGGCGCCCCGACCGGTTTCTGGATCGGCGTCGACGTCCTCGTTCCGATCGTCCGCATCGACGTCCTCGTTCCGATCGTCTGAGGCATCCGAGTCCGGTGCCGGCTCAGGATCGGCCGGCTCGAATCCGGCCTCGTCGAAGTCGAATTCCGGGACCTCGATCGATGTCCCTTCCTCGATCAGCGTCGCCCTCGCAGCCTCGCGGTCCACCGTCCCGGAGACCGTTCGCGGGAGTTCGTCCTGGTAGGCGATGGCACGAGGCATCTTGAACGCGGAGAGTTGCGATCGGGCGTGTTCTAAGAGATCGTGTTCGTCGATCGGCGACCGGTCATCGGACTCGGAATCGGTGTCGGTCTTTTCGGACTCGGAATCGACCACATCGCCGTCGCTACTCGATCCGTTCCCATCTGCTGACCCGTCGACCTCCTGGCCATCGCCGTTGGGTGCGTTTCGATCGTCATCCGGGACGATCAGCGCCCCGACACGTTCGCCCCACATCTCATCCGGGACTCCGGCGACCGCAACGTCGAGAACCGCGGGATGCGAATGGAGGACGTCGGCCACCTCCCCCGGCTCGACGTTCTCCCCGCCGGTGATGATCCGATCGTCGAGCCGGTTGAGTACGTAAACGTATCCGTCCGTATCGATCCGGCCGGCGTCGCCAGTATGGAACCCGAGCGGACCGAATGCCTCCGCGGTCGACTCCGGCTGGTCGTAGTATCTCGGCGTGACCGTCGGTCCGGAGACGACTATCTCGCCGACATCCCCTGGTTCGACGGGATTGCCAGTGTCGTCGACCACGCTCAGATCGTTCCAGAGGAGGGGCCTGCCGACGGTTCCGAGATGATCGAAGGCCTCCTCGGGAGTCGCGGTCGCGATCTGGGAGGCCGTCTCGGTCATCCCGTAGGTCGGATAGACGGGGATCGAGTAGTTCTCACAGCGCTTGAGGAGTTGATCGCTTGCGGGCGCGCCACCGAGAAGGACCGTTCGTAGCGAGTCCGAAAGCGTCCCGCGGCTGTCGAGCATCCGCGTGAGCATTGTCGGGACGAGCGAGACGCCGGTGACGTCGTACTGATCGATATCGTCGGCCGCCTCTCCCGGGGCGAACTCCTCCCGAAGGACGAGCGTGGTCCCGTAAAGTACCGTCCGGAAGACGGGCGAGAGCCCGCCGGCGTGATGAAGCGGGAGGGTGACAAGCCAGCAGTCGTCCGGTCGCACGCCAAGCCGGAACGCGGAGGCGATAGCGGAGAAGAACACGTTTTCGGCGGTTATCTCGACGGGCTTGGGTTGGCCGCTGGTCCCGGAGGTGAAAAGCAGACACAACGGCTCCTCGAGCGTCCAGGTCGGTTCCTCGACCGGCTTGGGGTCGGCGTCGTGGATCGCGATGACGTCATCGTGATCCGGTTCGTCGACGGAGAGAACGCGGACGGACGAGTTCCCGAGCGCCTCGAACGCCGTCACTTCCGTTTCGGAACCACAGACGACGACGTCCGGGTCGGCTCGTTCGGTGCGGGCGGCGATCTCTCGTGGTGTGAGGTCGTGGCCGATCGGAACGAGGGTCGCGCCGAGCCGCATCGCGGCGTGCACCAGTCCGACGTAGCCCACGCACGGCGAGAGATGAATCCCGAGACGGGTCGTCCTGTCGACGTCAAGTGCCGCGAGACGGCCGGCGGTCTCACCGACCAATCGATCGAGGTCCGCGTAGCTCCATGATTCCCCATCGGCCGCACGCACGAGTGCGGTCGCGTTCGGCGTCGCGGCGACGCGGTGGGAAAGCCAGTCGCGCATAGTCCGGGTATATCGGGGAGTCCCTATTGTCTTGTGATCGTCGCCCGAGCATGGTGATCGTTGTCCGAGCGGCCGGTGCAGCTAGAACGGGGTTCAGAGAGCGGATTCAACTCGTTCGTTCAAGGTGACTACTCCTCGTGTCGGACGGTAAGAACCGGAACGTCGGCGGTTCGAACGACGCGTTCGGTGACCGACCCGAGCAGGTAGCGATCGAGGCCCTGCCGGCCGTGTGTTCCCATCACGATCAGGTCGATATCGTTGTCCTCGACGTACTCCAGGATCGTCCGATAGGCGGTTCCGTGGACGACGCTCGTAACGGTCTCGACGCCGGACTCCTCGGCCGTCTTGGAGACGCGTTCTGTGGCTTCCTCTCCCTCCGATTCCAGTGCCTCGACGACGATCTCCGAACCAGCCTCAAGCGTCGAATAGGCCGAGCCGTCGACGACGTACAGCGCGTGAACGCGGGCGTCGTATTGATCTGCCAGGTCGATCGCGTGCTCGATCGCGGCGTCGGCCGCCGGGCTGCCATCGGTGGGGACAAGGATCTGATCGTACATCTCGGTTCGGCGTACGCAGCCGATCGATTAAAAACCACCCGTCGCGGACGCCATTGCGGATGGGCGCCTCCCGAAGGGAGACGGAATCTGGGGCGCGGTCGGAGTCGCTTCCCGCGATGCGATCCTTCACGCTCGATCTCACGCTATCGCCCCGGACTCGGTCGAACGAGTTGGACACTCCGAATTCGGCCGAACGACCCGAATCACTCCGGGTTCGGTCGGACGAGCCGCATGTCTCCGCGTGCGCGCAGGGTTCCCTCGACATCGGCGCCCTCGTGGATCAGCAGATCTCCCCCGGAAACGTCGCCGAGTACGCATGCACCGGGTTCAAGCGTCACCGTTCCCTGGCTCGTCGTCACGTCGCCGTGGATCGTCGTTCCTTCGCCGACGGAGACGTCACCGCGGGCACGCAGGGACCCGAAGAGAACGGTATCACAACCCACGTCGATCGTCCGAGCGCGGACGTTGCCGTGGAGCCGACAGTCGTCGCCGATCGTCGCCGGCGTCGAGACGCGCCAGGAGTCGTCGGAGACGTCAGCGTTTTTCGGGATCGAAAGCGGCGTTCGAACGTCCTCCTCGTCGGAAAGCGCCATCGCGAGCTCATCGGCCGCTTCGGCCTCGCCGGCACGAAGTAGCTGTGAGAGGACGATGAAATAAAACACGATGGTCGGAATCGGATTTCGGACGACGATCCAACCGTTCGCTTCGAAGCCTTCCTCAACGTCGACGTCGTCGCCGATGTCGAGGTCACCGGAGACCATCAGTCGGCCGCCGATATGGACGCGCTCGCCGAGATAGGCGTCCTCGCCGACGAGGACGTTCCCGTCGATGTCACACCAGGTGTCGAGCCGACAGTCGCCCGACGCCTCGATGTCGCCGCCGACGCTGGCTCGTTCGTCGGCGACCACGGTCCGGCCGCGCACGCCGAATTCGACGGTCGCCTGGCCGCCGATCAACACGTCGCCGTCGGTCACGAGGTCGTGCTCTTCGACGGTCGTTTCCGACGGGACGGAGAGTTCCTCGATCGGATCGCCACGAAACGGCACGTCCGGTCACAGACAGCGCGACGGTATAAGTGAAACGGGGCGTCCGACGGACGGCGGACGTGATTGGTCGTCGGTCTCGTACTGGTCGGCGACGACGGGGGTACTGACTGCGTGAGCGACGACTTCGATCTTCGCTTCCCCTGAGCCGTGGAACCGGCGCGAACCGTAAGGTGGTTGGTCCCGGATCGCGGCTTCCCGATATGGTTCCACCGCTGGTGCTCGACATCGACGGCACGTTGACGACGCCGGACCACCGCGTTGACCGTCGAGTCTTCGAGATCCTCCCGAACTGGGAAGCGCCGGTCGTGTTCGCCACGGGCAAGGCATTCCCGTATCCGGTCGCACTCGCGCACTTTCTGGGGCTCCCCGAGACGGTCATCGCTGAGAATGGCGGCGTGATCCACGCCGACGGGGTCACGGAATTCGCCGGTGATCCGGATGCCTGCTGGGCGGTCGCAGAGGAGTTCATCGAACGCGGCGGCGATCTGGGATGGGGCGGGCGGACGACGGTCAACCGCTGGCGCGAGACGGAGGTCGCCGTCTCGATGGATGCCGACGAGGAACTGCTTCGCGAGATCGCCGCCGATCACGGACAGACAGTCGTCGACACCGGCTATGCCTATCACGTCAAATCGCCGGACGTGTCGAAGGGGTCCGCCTTCGAAACGCTCTGTGAGGAGTATCGGTATGACCCCGACCGATTCGTCGCGATCGGCGACAGCGAAAACGATGTATCGACCTTCGAGGCCGCTGGCGAGTCCTATGCGGTCGCAAACGCCGATTCCGTCGCGCGCGAGGCTGCCGACGATGTCCTCTCGGAGGGACACATGGACGGAACCGCGAGCGTGCTCGAACGACTGTTGACGGAAGCCGGACCCGATCGGTAGCCGATTCTCGAACTCGAACTCGCGGCGAGAACCCACGGGCATCGCGTCCGACTCGACCGACGTCGGACTCAGACGTCCACGTCCGCGTCCTCGAAGGGGATGAATTCGCCGTTTATGTCCCACTCGTGAATGCAGAACGTGTCACCGGGCTCTTCGACACGCCAGCTCTCTCGATCGTCGTCCCAGCGCTCGCTACGCCCACATATCTCACAGACTCGCTCGCTCGGGGTTCGAAGCGTCGACGTCATACGTACGTGAGGGACCCGCAAGCAAAAAAATCCCTCCATCGGCAGGGGCGGTCGTCCCGTCACCATCGTCCCACCGATGTCACTCCATCACTGTCGCCTCGATCACTGATCGAACGGAGGACGACCGTTCTCAGTATTCGATCGCACCCGAGTACCGGTCCAGAAGCAGGACTGCGGCGGCACCGAACGCGGCGGCCCCCACGAATCCCGGAGCGACCGCCCCCCAGGTGGCACCGGTCTCCGCGAGCGTCCGGTCGACCTCGAGGATCGGCGCGCGGAGGGCGCCGACGATCAGGCTCACGAGGAAGGCAATGGTCGCCGCTCGGCGGTGCTCCAACGCGCGTCGAACAGTATGTGCGACCGTGAACAGGCCGACCACCGCGCCGGCGAGGAAGACGATTACCGGTGGTGCAGCCTTGATCACCGGTTCAAGGTCGCCCGCGACGGCCACAGCGGCAAGCCCGTCGATAAACGTCGAGAGCGCACCGGTCATCCGTTCGTACTGGCCGAGAATCACGAGCAGAAGCGACCCGGAGATGCCGGGCAGCACCATCGCGCTTACAGCGATCATCCCGGCGAGGAAAACGATCGCGAGACCGCCGTCAAGCACGGTCTCGGCGTACCCGGAGGTCAGGAACGCGGCGAGAAATCCCGCGGCCGCCGCGAGCTTGCGTCCGGTCGTCGAGAGATCGACGCCGGATCGAAGCACGACCGCCGAGGCGGCGATCAGCCCGAAGAAGAACCCGAAGGTGCCGACCGGTGACGTCTCGAGCAGGTAGTCGACGACCTGGAGGACGGTCACGATCGCGCTCGCGATCCCCAGCCCCAACACGACTAGAAACGGCCCGTCCATATCGAGGAATGCCGCGCGTGCATCAGGAAGGTTTGCGGGCTTCACACCGCCGAGAACGCGTCGGATACGGTCCGGATCGATCGCGGTGATCGCGGCGATGAGCCGCTCATAGATCCCCGTGATCAAGGCGATCGTGCCGCCGGAAACGCCGGGGACCGCGTCGGCACACCCCATCGCGACACCGCGAAGGTAGACGCCGATCCACTCGCGCGTGTCGACCATTTAGATGGCGACGGAGGTGGCGACGGACGCGACGAGCACGCCGGCCGTGGCAGTCGGCGCTTCATCCGCGAGGGCGTTCGTCTCGTTCGTCCCGTTCGTCCCGTTCGTCTCGTTCGTCGTCGAGCTGTCGTCGGTTCCGTTCGTCTCGTCCGTTTCGTTGGTGCCGTCCGATTCGTCGTCACCCCCGAGGAGCGTCTGCTCCTCGAGTTCGACCGTGGAGACGGAGTCGTTCTCGCCGACGACCTGTCCCTCGGTCACCTCGACCTGGCCGACGCCGTAGGTGATGCTTCCGTTCGTTGTCGTGATGCCGGTCTGGACCGAGTAGGGACCGGTCGCGCGAATGCTCGTGTTGGTGTAGCCGTTCTCGGGACCGTACTCGTCGTATCCCGTCGTCGAGTAGGGAACTCGGAACGAGTACTCGCCGTTCTCGTCTGCAGTGTCATACTGAGTGTAGGTGAACGTCTCGTTCGAGTCCGGATAGGTCATCTCGACGGTCGCTTGGACCTCCTGGCCGGGCTCTGCGCCCTCGCCCTCGATCGTTGCGCCGGGCACTTTCTCGAAGGTCTTCACCCAGTCTGCCGGGGTATCCCGAAGTCCGACGTTGAACTGCTGTTCGGCGCTCGCCTCGCTTGCGTGCACCAGCCGGTACTGTTCGAGCGCCGCCACGCGTTCGCTGGGTATGGAGCCGATGCCACCGATCTGGGCGGTGCCGCTTTCGTTCTCGACGAACGCTTCGGCGTCGGCCATCGTCTCGAAGCTGCGGGCGAACTGCTGGTTTTCACCCTGCGGGACCGTCCGGATCGTGGTCCGTGTGCCATCAGCGGCCTGAACGGGCGTCTCCTCCCAGTCGAGGACGATCGGCTCGGGGTTCTTCGCGCTGCCGTGGTACTCATAGAGTCTGACCATCAGGCTCTCGTAGTAGCGCTGTTCGCGCGTCTGGGTCACCGGCGTGAAGCCCCCCTGCTGGTTCGGCTGGTAGACCACGTTCAGGAAGTCGGTGCGCGAGACGTCCCCGTCGTCGTAGAAAGTGACCGGTGCACCGAACTTCGAGTTCGGGTGGACCATCTGCCAGTCGACCATCACGTAGCGGGTGTTCTTGCCCTCGGTGCTCTGGTCGGCGAGCACCGACTCGGCGCGGTCCTCGCTTGGCGCCAACAGGAAGTTCGCGGCCGCGTCGGCGTTCTGTTGGAATGGATTCGCGTTCGGGATGCGTTCGGCACGCGTCGTTATCCAGTGGCCGTAATCCCACCACGACTGCACGCCGTAGGCGCCCTCGGGATAGTCGAAGTCGCCGTCAGCGGGGCGTTCATAGGTGCCGTAGTAGTCCATGGCGTTGTCGTGGCCCTCCAGCTCACCGGGGTGAGGCGTCTCCTCGTTCATCCACTGGAGGCTATCATCCCACTCGACGACCGAACCGGGTCCGCTGTTGGTGCCGGCGGCCCACGCCGGCGTGACCATGAACAGGAGCGGAGCGACGAGCACGAGTACGACCGCCGCGAGCGTCATCGCCTGCCAGCCCTCGATTCCGCGTCCGGCCTCGATCATCGACTTCCCACGCAGTTCGAGCGCGTCGAGTACCAACTGGAACGTGTAGCCGGCGCCGACGGCGACGACGATGGCGAGGTAGTAGTTGAACCGCCGTTGGGTGAACGCCATCGCGAGGATGCACAGCCCCCAGATGACGAAGTAGAGATCCTCAGCACCATAGCGAGAGAGGTAGGTCGCGCCGACGATCAGGGCCGTGGCGATCGCGAGGCCGATGACCTGCCAGGAGACCCCGACGACGCCGCCGACCGTGTCGTACGCCTGCGGGACCGCGTAGACGGAGCCGATCAGGGCGAACGACGCGAGGACGTATCCCGTCTCGCGCGGCTCGTCGCTTCGGACGAGCGGCCGCGCGAGCACGACCAGGATCGCCACGAGCGCGAGGAAGAAGGCGAGCCCGTACTGGCCGAGGACGAACTCCGCGAACCCCTGCCGCATGAGCGGCGGCTGCGCCTCACTGATCGTTCGCGTCTGGGCACCGGTCGAGAAGCCGACCGTTCGGATCAGGTTGGACCAGATGGTTCCCCACGCCGAGGGGAGCGCGACCGCGAAGACGCCGACTGAGGCGGCGATCAGGCCGCCGACCGCTGCGGGGTAGGTCCGGACGTCGATTCCGCGAGTCTCCCACTGGCGGGCGAGGAACGCGAGGAGGACGGAGCCGGCCGCGACGCCGAGCGGGAGCAGGACCTGCGTGAGCGAGTAATCGGTGACGCCGAAGGAGTAGACGTCGAGCGGAATGACCATCAACAGACCCGCGACTGCCATCGAGACCGCGCCGGCGAACGCGACCGGTTCGGGACTGTCGCCGTGGACGACGTCGCTCGTGATGTTGATCACGAGGAAGATCCCGGTGAACCCGACCATCATCACGCCGGGCTGCCAGGTCGCCATGTAGAGTGCGATCGCGAGCCCGGCCGCCGCCGCGTAGCCCGTGGGTCGCTTCAGAGCGTCCCAATCCTGATCGACGACGAGTTCCCAGACGGGCTTTTCGCGTTCGGCGACACCGATGGCTGCGAGGAAGGCGAGGACCGCAAGCGGGAAGAAGAACACCTCGCCGGCCTGGTGGTCGGGAAAGCCGACCATCGTCACGTTGAGGAAGGTACTCGGGATGAGGGCTAACACGAGGACGGCGACGACTGCAGAGAGGCGGTCGACGAACCGGCGGGCGATGAAGTAGGTGGGGATCGCGACCGCCGTCCCGACGATCGGCGCGGCAACGAGCATGACACGCATCAATCCCTCTTCGCCGCCCCCGAACAGCGGTGATCCGAGCACGATGAAGACCGCAAGGATGTGATCCCAGAGGGTTCCAAAGTGACCGACTTGTCGTCCGAACGGGAATCCCGTCCACGCCTCGAAGGGGAGGGTGTTCGGCCAGTTCTCGAGGAGATAGGACGTCTCCCGGTAGTGATACCAGGGGTCGTTACCGCGGAAATAGACGGTTCCGTCGACGATGAAGTTCTCGTACGCACGAAGGCGCGAGTAGAGCATCATCGCGAGGATCGCGACGATCGCCGGCACGTGATACCATCGCTCAAGGTAGTCGAGGACGGAGGTGCCCGGGCGGTCGTCGGAGTCGGTCTGGTCGCTCATTGTACGTTTCGAGTTGCAAAATCCGCATAAGCCTTGTCATATCCTGATCCAGTTATCGGATCGCGTGCGACCGACGTTAGTAATCCTTATTCGGGCGACCACGCAACTCGAAGCCGAATGAAGGTCTCCGTCGTCGTCTGTACGTACACGATGGATCGCTATGAGGTCTTCACGGAGGCCGTCGAGAGCGTTCTCGAACAGACGTACGACCCGATCGAGGTCGTGCTCGTCATCGACGGGAACGACGAGGTGTACAAGCACGTTCAGGAGGACTTCGGCCGCGAGGAGAACGTGGTCGTCCACAATAACGACGAGAACCGCGGCATCTCCTACAGCCGGACGAAGGGCGCCGAGCTCGCGTCCGGGGATATCGTCGCGTTCATCGACGACGACGGCGTCGCCGAGGAGGATTGGATCGAGACGCTCGTCGAGACGTACGAGGGGACGGACGCGATCGCCGTCGGGGGCGACGTCAAGCCCAACTGGGTGGACGAGAAACCGGACTTCTTCCCGGAGGAGTTCTACTGGCTAGTCGGGTGTGTCGAGCCCGGGTTCGCGGAGGATGGTGAGGAGGTTCGAAACACGTACGGGTCGAATATTTCGTATCGACGGGAGGAGTTCCTGGAGGTTGGTGGCTACGACCCGAATACGGGACGGAAAGGTGACAAACACCTGCAGGCGCACGAGGCGCCTGTGGGAATTCGGTTGCTAGAGGAGTACGGGCAGGGGATGGTGTTCACCGAGGACGCCGTCGTCCATCACACGCTCTTCGAATATCGCGGGGACTTTGCATGGTTGGTGTCACGGTCCTTCTGGCAAGGGTACTCGAAGCGGGTGATGGATCTGTTGTATCCGGAGGCTCCTGACGACAAAAGTGCGTATTTGAAGCAGTTGCTGACGCACTTCGTGCCGAAGCGAATGAAGGACGTGGTTCGGTCACCGTCGATGCCGGAACTGAAGCAGTTGCTCACGATATTCGTGTTTACTGGCGCTGTTGGGCTCGGGTATCTATACGCGATGGCGACACCAGACGTGGTGGAGAAGGCTAACGCGTAGACTCGGGTATTTCGCGTTTCTCGCCGAACAAGAACTCATAGTAGTAGCCAAAGCCTCGGCACGCGAGCATGGCGATCGAGAGAAACGAGAACGCCACGCGCGTGAACATGGATTCTGGCTCGTTCTCATTGCTACCGCCGCTCGGGCCGCTGGGTGTCGGGGGAATCCCCGGTTTGCCGTATCGTTTGGGATAGTAACGCTGCTTCTGACAGAACCCTCTTCCGACACGGAAGTTCTTCTTCGCCAGGGCTTCAAAGGAAGTCCGTGCGGGATGCTTGACGACGGCGTTCTCTGCGTATCCTTGGTCGTAGCCTGCCTCGTAGACGCGCTCGCCGAACTCCTTGTCGCCGCCCGAAATCAGACGGCTGTCGAACGTACCGACGTCGTCGAAAACTTCGCGACGGACGAGTAGGGCGCACGTCGGCGCGTAGTGTTGTTCTTCAAGGTACTGCTCCACGGGGAAGCCCGTACGGGCGTTATATCGGCCGACAAGTGTGTCTTCTAGGAGCGTAAGTTCGACGTTGCAGCCGAGGTAGTCGGCGTCCTGATCGTCCATTGCTTCGAGAGCTGTTTCGAGCCAGTCCTCGTCGACGGTCTCGTCTGCATCGAGGAAGGCGATGATGTCCCCCTCGGCATGTTCGATCCCTTTGTTGCGGGCCGCGTAGGAACCTTGGATCTCATCCTCAACGAGGAGAGTGATGTGATCATATTGACCCATATATTCTCGAATTATGTCGCGAGTGTTGTCTGTGGAGCCATTATCTATCACAATCGTATTCTTGGTTGACTGATTTTGTTCTGTAATAGATGAGATCGTATCGGCTACTCCGTTAGGGTCATTATAGACCGGAACGAGAATTATGATCTCATTTGGATCACCTATCGAGGTTACTGTGACCATTAAGATATCACGTATTTTTACTGGCACAATAAAGGGTCGTGTTAACTTAAGCATGATTCCACCAGACGGCGTGGACTTGTAACCACGTTCCCGCGGTCGGCGGATCGACATGACTGAAACAGTTTGAGAGCGAAGACGTTCTACGTTCTACCTCACGAAAGATACGTTCGACAGAATTTCTGAAGCCGTGTTGTTGGACGCGGTAGCTGAGGTTTTCTTGTCGAAGGCCACCGATACGATCGTCTGCGTTGTCGACGAGAAACACGGCGTCTTTGACGTCGTGTTTCTCGATCAACTCGGCCAGAAATTCCCGTGCGATCGCAGTCGTATACGTCGGAAACAGCCGTGTGTGCAGAATTCTGTTCGTTTCAGGATCGACAGCCGCATACAGCCAGTACCTGTTATTATTGACTCGGGTCGCTTTTTGATCGACCGCGACACGATCCGGGCTTTCACCGCCAGCCGGCTGTAGTTCAGCCTTCTGTATCTAGTTATGAACTGCGGTACGTCTCCGTTTGACACCCAATCCCTCAAGAAGAACAACCGTATTCAAAAGTGACAATCCAGCGAGATGGTGGCGAATACCCATTTCAATGATCTCGCGGGGTGTCCGCTCTCGCTCCACAAACCCCAAGCCGATCCACTCGGTAGACTCGGTGAGGCGGTTGGATCCGGACATAGACACTCGAATCATTAACCGCCTCATCCTTAACTTAACACCGCCAAATAGGGAAAAACCAACAGATATGGCGGAGAAGAATGATCATTTTGGCCCTGAAATTGAACAATATACACATGAATTAGGGTATACAACCTGACTTTGGCTGTGACGTCAGAATCCACCCCGTTCTTTACCCCCGACGCCGTTTGACCACTATAACGTCCATGCGTCTCGGCCAGACCTCCTTCATTCAGTTTCTCTCTAACGTCGTGACCTCCGCGATTGGGTTTCTAGCCACGCTGTATTTCGCTCGAACACTCGGTGCCGAAACGCTCGGGATCTACTACCTCCTCCTCGCTGTCGTCTCCTGGCTCCGGCTAGCCGGCGAGATGGGCGTCGGCGGTGCGATCACGAAACGTGTCAGTGAGGGCGAGGATCGCGGTGCGTACCTAGTGACCGGCGCGTTCCTGATCAGCTCGTTAACTGCCGTGATGGTGGCGGCGATCGCCGGAGGCGCCTCAGTCATCCAGTCGTATATCGGTCACCCGAATGGTGCGGTATTCGTCGTGGTGCTCATCGTCACGACTCTCGTGTACGGCTACCAGGCGGCGGCGTTGAGGGGACAGCAACTCGTTCACTTGCTAGCAGGAATCTCGACGCTGCGAACGATCGCCCGCGCCGTCCTCCAAGTCGGTCTGGTTGCTCTTGGATACGAGGTACTCGGCCTAGTCACGGGATGGGCCGCCGGAACGGCACTTGCCGCCACGATTGGGATGGTCATCGTCCTCAGAGCGCTCTACGGCGGGGGCGACGCGCTGGTTCGGCCGAACTACGAACATCTCCAGGGGCTGACCTCCTACGCGAAGTACTCTTGGCTCGGCGGCGTTCGCGGCCGGACGTTCAACTGGATCGATGTCGCAATTCTCGGATTATTCGCGCCCGCGAACCTGATCGGTATCTATTCGGTCGCATGGTATATCGCCTCGTTCCTCCAGATCTTCGGCAAGTCGATTCGAACGTCGATGTTCCCCGAGATGAGCCAGCTCTCCGCCGATAACGACCACGATCAAGTTCGCGGACTTCTCGCAGATGGGCTGGCGTTTGGCGGCCTGATCATCATTCCCGGTCTCGTCGGTGGCGTGTTGCTCGGTGAGCGACTCCTGCAGATCTACGGCTCGGAGTTCGTTATCGGGATCGCGGTTCTCGGACCGCTAATCTTCGCCGTGCTCATCTACGATTACCAGCTTCAGATTTCGAACACGCTCAACGCGATCGATCGTCCAGACCTCTCGTTTCGGCTCAACGCCGTCTTTATTGTAACGAATGTCGGGTTGAACCTCGTCTTCATCCGGATCTATGGGTGGATCGGTGCCGCGATCGCGACCGTACTGTCAGCGTTCATCGGACTCATCGTCGCCATCTATTACCTTCGGCGTATGATGGCGGTGACAGTCCCGATCCGCGAGATCGCCAGACAATGGCTCGCTGCCGGAGTGATGGGGATCGTGGTTCAGAGTGCTCTATGGATGGAATCAACATATCGAATCCTCGCACACAACGCCGCCACCGTGATCGCGATCGTGACTCTTGGGGCCGGAGTGTATGTCTTCACGCTGTTCGTGATCTCCTCCCGGTTCCGTGGTGTCGTCAGGGACAACTCGCCGGTTGAGATACCTTCGGTCGGCGCGCCGTGATCGGGGCCGAATGATGGAGTAATACGCGAAGACGCGAAACGAACTCCAGTATCCTTCGTCTCGTGTCTTCCGAGTGACGTTTCGGATCGATCGTCGTCCTCAAGTCGACTTGTTCTTCCGCGGCTATCCTACATATACCCCAGATCCCGCAGTCGCTCCATCAGGTCCTCTTTGTCCTGCGCGCGCCCCGCGCGCTCGGTCGTGTTCTCGAGATCCTGCAGCCAGGCGGGCTCGCCGGTCGTCTTCTCGGTCGAGACCTCACTCCCCAGCGAGCGGAAGCCGGCGAAGTACTTCGGTGAGATCGGCACGTCGGCCTGTTCGACGCCGTCGGGGAGGTCGTCGGCCGACTCCGGCACGTAGCCGTCATCGGGGAAGGCCTCGACGGTATCGGGCACGACGTAGTACCAGAAGGCGTCCCAGACGTCGGCTTCGGCGAACTGGAGGATGGGCTGGATGCGGTCGTGTGGGGGGTAGATGTCGGGATCGTGACGCGGGGAGAAGAACGTCTCGTCGGCGCGTGCCTCCTGTTCGTCCCAGCGGACGCCCGAGATGACGCCGTCGATCCCGTACTCCTCCAGGGCGTTGTTCAATGCGACCGTCTTCAACAGGTGGTTGCCGACGTAGGTGTCGAGCAGGAACGGGAAGGTGTCCTCCTCGTATTCGAGGATGTCCCGCACGTGATGGTGATTCTGCTCGTTGAGCGCCTCGATCGGGATGTCGTCGCCGGGTTCGAGTCCGTGTTCGTCGACGTAGTCGCCGACGTCCTCATTGCGCGCGTAGACGACGTCGATGTCCCACTCGTCGGCCCAGTGCTCGACGAAGTCGGTTATCTCGTCGAAATGCTGGAAGTGGTCGATGAAGACCGCGGTCGGCTTCTCGTAGCCGTATTGCTCGGCCACCTCGTTGATGAAATAGAGGGTGAGCGTGGAGTCCTTCCCGCCAGTCCACATGACTGCGGGGTTCTCGTACTCCTCGAGGCCCGTCTTCGTCACCTCGATGGCCTTCTCGATTTTGTGCTGGAGCGACGGGTAGTCCGCCGGCGACTCGCCCGCTCCGTCGTCGTACTCGACGTCGACGTACTCCGGAAACTTCGACGACATACCGGATACGTACCAACGGGTACGTATGAGGCTTTCCACCTGGTTTCACGGCTCCGATACCCCAGATCATTTATACGGAGTGCGATGGCTGCCGGTATCTCGATCGGTCTCGTAGGGCGCTCGATCGAAGCGGCGCGAGACCGGTCGCCGGATGACGTCCTGACTGGGGACTGTCTCCCGGATTCACGGTGTCACCCCACGGGACCACCGTGATCGAGACCGGCTGCGTCCGACCGCGATTCGGGCAGTATTCGTCGAACATCCGAACAGCTAACTCGGGCGAGGTACCGTTTCCGGGTATGGGTCTGTTCGATAAGCTGCGCGGCGGCTCGGAGGATCGCGTCGTCTTTCTCGGGATCGACGGCGTCCCCCACGAGCTGGTTGAGGATCATCCGGACATCTTCGAGAATTTGCACGCGATCGCCGAGGCGGGGTCGGGTGGTCGGATCGAGAGCATCGTCCCGCCGGAATCGAGCGCGTGCTGGCCGAGCCTCACCACCGGCCAGAACCCCGGCCAGACGGGAGTCTACGGGTTTCAAGACCGCGAACGTGGCTCCTACGAGACGTACGTCCCGATGGGGAGCCACGTCGAGGCGGCCCGGATCTGGGATCTCGTTACTGAGGACGGCCGCGATGCGACCGTCCTGAACGTCCCCGTGACGTTCCCGCCCACGAGTCGGATCCAGCGACAGGTCTCGGGGTTCCTCTCGCCGTCGATCGAGAAGGCGTCGAGCGACGACGAACTCCGGCGGACGCTCGATCGCTACGACTACGCGATCGACGCCGACGCGAAGCTTGGACACGAGGCGGACAAGACCGATTTCATCGAGAACGCACACGCGACCCTCGAGGCACGCCGGGACGTCTTTCGTCACTACGTCGACGAGGACGACTGGGATCTCTTCTTCGGCGTGTTCATGACCTCCGATCGCGTCAACCACTTCCTGTTCGGCGATTACGCGACCGACGGCGAGTACGCCGAGGACTTCCTCGAGTTCTACCGCGAACTCGACGCCGCTATCGGCGATATCCGCGAGCGCCTGGACGACGACACCGAGCTGGTTGTCGCCTCCGATCACGGATTCACGCGATTGGAGTACGAGGTCGATCTCAACCGCTGGCTCGAGGAGCAGGGCTGGCTCGCCTATGAGGGTGACAGCGGCGAGGGCGACAGCGACCAGAGCGGCGGGAGCAGTGGTGGCGGCGAGAATGATGCAGACGAAGACGCCAACGCCCCCGACTCCCTCGCGGGCATCGCCGACGACGCCCGGGCCTACTCCCTCATTCCCGGTCGCCTCTATCTCAATCTGGAAGGCCGTGAGCCACGCGGGAGCGTCCCCGAAGACGACTACGAGGCGGTCCGCGAGGAACTGATCGCCGATCTCGAGGAGCTCGAGGGGCCCGATGGTCGGTCCGTCTGTAAGCGGATCGTCCCGGGAGAGGAGGCCTTCGAGGGCGACCACACCGAGATCGCTCCGGATCTGGTTGTCATTCCCGCGGACGGCTTCGACCTGAAGGCCAGCTTCGGGAGCGACAAGGAGGTCTTCAGCGAGGGTCCCCGAAACGGGATGCATAAGTTCGAGAACGCCTGCCTGTACACGACCGATCCCGACGTCGAGATCGGCGACGACGTGAATCTCTTCGACATCGCACCGACCATTCTCGACCAACTCGACGTCGACGCAGACCACTCGTCCCTCGACGGCGACTCACTCGTCGTCTCCGAGTGACTCTTTGCGAGTGACCCGTTCCGAGTCAGTTCCTCCGAGTGACCCTTTGCGAGTGATTCCCGGATCCACGATAAATCGACCGTTCTGATGGCCCGGATGGGGTTTCGAACGTTCCCGAACTCGGAAACGGGGGCCAAACGAATGCCGGCCGAACCGCGACCCGACTCGACGCCCCGGCTAACCGCGGTCCGACTGCCCGGCTAACTGCGGTCCGACTCGACTATCCCGATCGGTCACCACGTCAACCCTTCATAGACGATTCCCTCGCGGCGCGTTATCGCCCGTCGACCGTCGATCACCACCGGCTCGGCCATCGTCTCGAGCTCCTCGTCGAGCGCGGCGAATTCGTCCCAGTCGGTTACCACGAGCGCGCCCGTCGCTCCCGTGAGTGCCTCAGCCGCGTCGGCGGCGTACTCGATGTCCGGGAACCGCTCGCGCATGTTCGCCGTCGCGACCGGGTCGTAGCCAACGACCTCGGCACCGCGATCGAGGAGTCCCTCGATGACGGGGATCGCCCGAGAGTTGCGTGTGTCGTCAGTGCCGGGTTTGAACGCGAGCCCAAGGACGGCCACACGCTTGTCGGCGACGTCGACGTGGTCATCGAGCAACCCGAGTAGCCGATCCGGTTGGTGGTCGTTCACCTCGACGGCGGCGTTCAGGAGGGCGGGGTCGTAGCCCGCCTCTCGGGAGGCAGCAATGATCGCGGAGACGTCCTTGGGGAAACAGCTCCCTCCCCATCCGACCCCCGATCGGAGGAACCGCTCGGAGATGCGGTCGTCCAGTCCGATCGCCTCCATCACCTCGTAGGCATCCAGCCCGAACTCCTTACAGACGTTTCCGAGATCGTTGACAAGCGAGATCTTCGCGGCGAGAAAGGCGTTGTTGGCGTATTTAATCATCATCGCGGTCTCCGGATCGGTTCGGACGATCGGCGCGTCGGTCTCCGCGGTGAGCGGCTCATAGAGGCTTTCGAGTCGGTCGAGCGCCCAGCCCGCTTCGGTGCCGAAGACGACCTTATCCGGATCGCGAAAGTCGGTGACTGCGGTCCCCTCCCGAAGGAACTCGGGGTTGGTCGCGAGCTCGACGCGGTCGGCGGCGTTCCCGTCAGAATCGTCCGCTGCGGCCGTGACGTCGTGGGTTCCGAGACCGCTCGCGAGCGCCTCGCGCAACTCCGTGAGTGCCGGCGGCGCGACCGTGCTCTTGACCACGACGAGGTGACGGTCGTCGGCGTCCCGACCCTCGCCACGAGGAGCGTTCGTAAGCGCCTCGCCGGTCATCTCGGTCGCCGCGGCCAGCGCGTCGAGATCGAGTGATCCGTCCGAGTTCGATGGCGTTTGGATCGCGAGGAAGGTGAGATCGGAGTTCGGGATCGCCTCGTAGGAAGTCGTGGCGGTGAGACGATCACCGGCATGGTTGGCGACCAGTTCGTCGAGACCGGGCTCGTGGATCGGCGCGGAACCGTCATTGAGCGTCTCGACGACCGTCTCGTCGATGTCGATGGCGGTGACCTCGTGGCCGAGGTCGGCGAGCGAGGCTGCGAGGGTCGTACCCACGTAGCCGCTGCCGACGACGGTGACGTGCATACGTGTTGGTGTCGACCGTCGGCTCAAGAGTCTTCCGTCGGAACGTTTCGACGGGAGCGTCCGACACAAGGGATTTGTACGCTCCTGTGTGACTGTCTGGTATGGCCCGGTTGCTGCCCTCCACCCCTGATGTCTCCATCGGCGACCAGGAACCGCGGGTCGTCGACGTCTCCGAGGAGGACGCTGACGAACTCTTTGCCGCCCTCTCTTCGGGGACAGCTCGGTCGGTTCTCGCAAGGCTCCACGAGGACCCGGCCACGACCTCGGAGCTTGCGGAGTCGATCGATACCTCGCTGCAGAACGTTCAGTACCACCTCTCCAACCTGCAGGAAGCCGATCTCGTCCGCGTCGCGGATACGGTCTACTCCGAGAAGGGTCGAGAGATGAACGTTTACGCCCCCGCAAGCGAGCCACTCGTGTTGTTCGCCGGACAGTCCACCCGCGAGGGCGGGATCAAGACCGCGTTAAAGCGGCTCCTCGGGGGATACGGGCTCCTCGGGCTGGCGGCGCTTGCGGTCCAGTCGCTGTTGTCCGTCTCCGTGCCCGAGGGCGACGCCGGCGCGGACGGGTACGCAGTCTCGTCCACCGGCGATTCCGGTGGGGCCGCCGGTGGCGACGCCGGCACACAGGAGGCCGTCAACGTCGAGTCGATGGACGAGCCGACCGCGACCGAACTGGCGGAGGCGACCTCGGCGGCCGACACCGAGACGCCCATCGTCGAGGTGACGTTCGACGGTGCGGCCGCCGAGCGCGCCGAGGCGGCTGCAGAACACGCGGTCTCGCTTCTGGAGCCGGGGGTCGTCTTCTTTCTCGGGGCCGCGATCGTCTTCACGCTCGCGTGGATCTACTGGCATTACAACCTCGGATACTTCTCGACCCCGGACAGGGAGTAGCTACAAGCCACCGGAGCGTCTACCGTCCGTATGGACCACCAAGCCGAGGTCGTCGCGATCGGTGCCGGACGGGGACTCGACGGCGAGGAGGTGCCGGCCGTCGTCCTGGCGGTTCGGGAGGAGGTCCTGCCGATCTTCGTCACGCCCGAGCAGGCGCGGTCGATCGGGATGACTCTCGAGGGCGAACCGTTCGAGCGGCCACTCACACACGATCTGCTCGTTGGCGTGCTCACGGAGTTCGGTGGGGCCGTCGATCGTGTGCGCATCGACGACATGAGCGACGGGACCTTTTATGCTAAAGTCGATATCGAACGCTACGAGGAGGGCCACCCCGAGCGGTTCGTCTTCGATGCCCGTCCCTCGGATGCGATCGCGCTCGCCGTGCGCGTGGAATGTCCGATCGTCGTCACGGACGCGGTGGTCGACGAGGGTGGCCGCCCGCCGGAGGCGGTCGGGATGGACGCCGACGCCGACTCGGACACACAGAACCTGCCGGAGGAGTGGTCCGAGGATCCGGACGACGAGTTCGAGGGGATCTAAGCGATCCCGAAAGCCGGCGGTCCGCCGGTTCGATCCGAACGGAACGTTCAACTCGGCCGGTCGAGTTGACGTCAGTATGCCGGAGTTGATGGAGACGTATCTCGAGAATCGGTGGTTCGTCCAGCCGAACCAGGCGAACAATCTCGGAACCGCCCACGGGGGAAACGTCCTCAAGTGGATGGACGAACTCGGCGCGATGTGTGCGATGCGATTTTCCGGCGAGACGTGTGTGACGGCGCATCTCGACGAGGTGAACTTCCGCCGTCCCGTCCCGGTCGGCGGGATCGCACTCGTCAAGGCATACGTCTACGGAACCGGCGAGACGAGTATCCGAATCCGAACCCGGGTGTTCCGAGAGGATCCCGAAAGCGGCGATCAGGAACTCACGACGGAATCCTACATGGTCTTCGTCGCCATTGACGACGATCGAAACCCGATCCCGGTTCCCGAACTCACCGTCTCGACCGACGAAGGGCAACGGCTTCTGGATGCCGCGCTCGACGACGAATCGGCGTGATGGGTGGCGGGGCCAGCGCCCCGTTCAAGACGGTCCGGTTTTGGTGTCGACGTCCTCATTTGGATCTCCGTCCGCGTTCGCGTCGATGTCCTCATTCGATGTTCGCATCCTCATTCCACGTTCGCATCCGTTTTTGCTGTCCTCGTCTCCGTCCTCGTCTCCGTCCCTTCCGTCTCCGTCCTTACCCCGTCCCTTCCGTTCGTCTTACTGCCTCCGCGTGGGCAGTCTCGGCAGCCGCGATCATTCCCTCGATCGATTCCCGGGAAGCGAGATGGGTCGAACAGTCGCAATCGGATGCGCCGAAACCGGCCGCGGGACCGGCTCCCAGACGGCTTGCGACGGCACACTCGACGTCGTAGCCGGTCGTCCGGACCACGTCCTCGATCGTGACCGTCGGCTGACCGAGCAGATAATCGACGTGCCAGTGGCGGGTCTCGCGCTCGCCGGCGGCCAGTTCCCGGTGCCGATCCACCCGGGCGAACCCTCCGCTTCCGAGTGCACTGCCGGTGTAGGCGTAGCCGCCAGCAGGGAACTCGATGGTTCCGAGTGCGCCGACCGGGATCGCGGTCGGCTCCGGAACCGAGATCACGAGCGTGTAGGTCCCGCCGGTCGCGGAGCGGTCACTCATCGCTCGACCGTTCATCGAGAACGCATATACGAATTTGGGTCCTCGTGAAGGCGGTGTTCAGATACGGAGGAGAGGCGGTGCGTTTTCAAAGTGATCGATGCCCGAAAACGACCGCCTCAGCGGCTGTTTAGACGAAATAAACGTGGAGTTTGTGGAGCGAGAAGCAACACCGCCGCTGTTGATGGAGCTCAGTATCCATCTTCATCTGTCTAAATTATCGCTTTCGAATACTGTTTTATTTCTTGAGGTATTCGGTGTTGATCGGGTTCGATCCACGGTTCATAACTGGGTACACAAGGCCGATCTACAGCCAGAAACTGGTCGGAGCCCGAATCACGTTGCGGTTGATGAGACCGTGATTCAGCTTGACGATGAACAATACTGGCTGTACGCCGCCGTCGATCCTGATTCAAACGATTTGCTGCATACACAGCTTGAGCCGACGAGAACGAACGTAATCGCAGATCGGTTTTTCGCCAAGTTCCGCCACAAACACGACGTGGATGACGCGATGGTTCTCGTCGATGGAGCGGTTCCACTTCAGCGAGCCTGTCGCAAACACGGCCTCGACTTCAGATATGAACGACAGGGAAATCGGAACAGCGTCGAACGTGTCTTTCGTGAGGTAAAACGCAGAACTAACAGTTTCACAAACTGTTTCAGCAACGCCGAAGCAGAAACTGCTAACGAGTGGCTGAGATCGTTCGCTTTCGCATGGAATCAGCTTATCTGAACACTACCCTATCTGCCCTGTCTCGTCAGCGACGATGGAACTTCGAGTCGATCACTCGATCAGACGTTCGATGTCCGCGTCGAGTTGTTGATAGATCTCCTCGACGGCCCGTTCCTGTTCGGGGGCCAGCGGTCGGATCGGTGGTCGAACCGTACCGCCGTGGAGACCGGCCAGATCGAGGCCTTTCTTGACTACGGGAACGCTCACCGCACCGGGAATCGTGTTTTCGGATCCGGTCTTCTCCCGGAAGCGTTGATAGGGCAAACAGGCATTTCGAAGCTTTCGCGCACGCTCCCAGTTCTCCGCCGAGAGTGCATCGAACAGTTCCAACCCGATCTCGGGGCGGAAGTTGCTGACCCCGGCGGAGAATCCCTCCACTCCCTCCGCCCAGTAGGAGACGGCATACGGTTCGGCGAGCCCGTCGACCCACACCACGTCGTCCGCGCCGGCCTCGATCCCCTCTGCGAGGGTCACGGGCTGTTTCAACGCGTACTTGATCCCGACGACGCCATCGATCCGCGTCAACTCCGCCAGAAACTCCACGGAGGGATCGAAACTCCGAACGTAGGGTGCAAGCGGGGCCTCGCTCATCGCGTCCAGTTTCCGGTAGTACTCGATCAGTCCCCGCTCGTGGACGTAGGTGTGATCCGGCGGCATGACCATCATCGCATCGACGCCCGCTCGATCGTATCCTTCGATCAACTCGCCGGCGTCATCGAGGCTTCCCCCGACGCCCCCGAGAACGCAGGCGTCGGACGGTACCGCGTCGATGCTTCGTTTGACGACCTCGATGCGTTCTCGTTGTGACAGCGAGTGGTACTCGCTGATGTTGGCGGCGGCAAGAAACGTCCGTATACCGGCGTCGTAGTGTGCCTGTGCGTTCTCCTCGATCTTCCAGTATTCGATCTCCCGGTCCTCGTCGAACGGGGTAAGTAGGCCGACGGCGACCCCACGAAGCCGTTGCCTGACCCGATCATCAGCTGCTACCATCGTGGTGAGGGGTGTAATCCCACTGTATTAAACCCCCGGTATGACCTATGGCGATCGACGTCGATCGAGGGCACTCATGAGTACCTCGTGTTGGTCCCGATTCATGAGTACATCGTGTTGACCTCGATGATGTTCGTCGCCTGCGCGAGGGTCCGGTAGAGATCCTCCTCCAGACGGTCATCGGTCATGCGCTCCAGCGGACCCGAAACGCTGAGTCCGCCGAGCACGTCGCCGTCCGGATCGCAAACCGACATCCCGATGCATCGAACTCCGGGAATGTTCTCCGCGTCATCGATCGAGTAGCCACGTTCCCGCGTACGCTGGAGTTCCTCGTGGAGTTCCTCGCGATCCGTGATCGTCGAGTCGGTTCGTGCGGGGAGCCCGTGTTCGTCGATGATTCGATCGACCTGTTCGCGAGGGAACTCGGAAAGCATCGCTTTGCCGAGCGAGGTGGAGTGCATCGGCATTCGCTTTCCGATTCGTGAGGCCGTCTTCACCGCGGCGTCGCCGTAGGACTTGGCGGTGTACACCACCTGACCCTGCTCCTCGGTTCCGAAGTGAACCGCCTCCCCCGTCTCATCGGCCAACTCACGCACCTTTTGTGTGATCTGTTGGTCGGCGAGTTTCCCCTTTGCGTGTTCGGCGAGATCGAGAAACTCTAGGCTCAGTCCATACTCCCGGTCGGTTTTCACCACGAGCCCCTCCTCGCGAAGGGTCGCCAGGTGGGCGTGAACGGCGCTTTTCGAGAAGTCCAGCTCGTCGGATATCTCGGTCACACCACACCGTCCGCGGTCCTTCAACACGTCGACGATCCGGCAGGTGTTTCGAACGGCCTCGATCCGTTTTGAGTCGCTCGTTGCCATGCCCGCTTTCCGATGCGGTGTCATTTAATTCTGTTCTCTTCTCTCGAACGATTCGAGCGTCAAACCCGTTCTCCCGACTCGGATCGGTCCGGACGTCACTCCAAACCATTCCACGAGGAGTCTGCTTGACCTCCGACCTGCGAGCACATCGTTCGAGATCCGCGGAATACGGCAAGTGACGACCGACGGTACTCGCTCCGATGGCGCTCGATCCTCACCGCATCGCTTCTTTACAAAACTACATATGTAATTTCCTTCTGGAAAACGATTCGAATGTCGTTTTCCTGGCGCGAACGATTCTGGGCGGCGGCCGTCCCGATCGGACTCGGTGACGTCGACACACGTTCGCGGCAACCCTTCGAAGGATCGTGGTACTCCGAAACGACGGCGAACCGACGGCCGCATCCACCAGGTTGAGGTGGCAGTCGGGCTTCACAGCGAATCCGCCAGCAAAAGCGTCGATACGTGGTACGCTTCGTCGACGAGTCCGCAGAACCCGTTCCCAGTCCAGTTACCTCCGATCCGTCCAGTACTGCCACGCATCGGAGGATCTGCCACCATCGGCCTAGAGGACCTCCTCAGTCACGAACGTGTCGTCAGGAATGAGAAACGAGGAGCGACGCGTTGTCAGAGTCGAGAAACGAGGAGTGACGTGTTGTCAGGGGTAAAAAACGAAGATCGATCCCGTGGCCCACCCGAGAGGGCTCGGCGGATTCACTCCTCGATGCGATATCGCTCAACGGCCGCCTCGTCGAGCGTGATCCCGAGCCCCGGTTCGCTTGGCAGGTCGACCGATCCATCGTCCGGCTCGATCGGGTCCTCGAGGAGTTCGTCCCGAAGCGGATTTTCGCTCCGGTCGAACTCGAAGAGGACCGGCTCGGGAAGCGCTCCCGAGTGGGGATACGCCGGAATCGATGCGGCGAAGTGGAGCGATGCGGCCAGTCCGACCGCCCCATTCCAGACGTGCGGTCGAATGCCGACGTTCTCGGTCGTCGCAAGCTTGCCGATGAAGCGTGCCTCCGAGAGCCCCCCGCAGTGCGTGAGGTTCGGCTGGACGATGTCGACGGTTCGGTCGTCGATGAGCCGCTTGAACTCGAATCGGCTGTAGTGGGCCTCTCCAGCCGCGAGGGGGACGTTCGTCGTCCGGGAGAGCTCGCGATAGCCGGATTCGTTCTCCGGCGGGATCGGCTCTTCGGCCCACGTGATGTCGTACTGCTCGATCGCCTCGATCGCCCGCGCCGCCTGTTTGGGCCGGTAATTACCGTTGTAATCGACCATGATGTGGGCGTCCTCGCCGAGCGTCTCACGGGCGGTCTTCACCCGCTCGACGTCGTCGTCGATCCCTCGGCCGATCTTGATCTTCGCCGCATTGAACCCCTCGTTGAGGGCCTCCTCCATCGGTTCGGCCGGATCCTGTCCCCATTCGGTGATGTACATGGTCGAGGCGTACGGGACGTTCTCGACCGGATCGGAGCCGTCGATGAAGCGGTCGTCGTCCGCGGTTCCGAGCAGGCGATGGATCGGTTCGCCGATCTCCTTGCCCTTCAGGTCCCAGAGCGCGATGTCTGCCGCGCTGACCGCACTGTGGACGATCGGTCCCCGACCCATGTGGTAGTCGCCGGCGTAGACGTCGGAGGTGAGCGTCTCGACGTCGTGCGGGGATCGCCCTTCGAGGTAGGGCGCGACGACCTCCTCCATCGCCCGGGCAACCGTCTGCGGTGGCGCGGAGGCCTCTCCCCATCCGACCGCCCCATCCGCCGTCTCCAGTCGAAGGAGCGTCACCGCACGGCTGTGCGTTATGCCACGGGTGCCGCCAAAGCCGCGGTCGTCCGGCAGCGCATACGATAGCGGGATCGCTTCGATCGATCGAACTTCCATGGCTCTAGTGGTGATCGCCCGGATGAAATATCTGTTGAACGAACTCACCGTATTTGCCGGATCGCGATCCTGACGAATGATCTGCAGATTTATTATGTGGAAACAGAACCGATTCGTATGGACGTTCTAGTGACGGGTGCATACGGACGGTGTGGCACGGCGATAATCGATCATCTTCACGACGATCCGGCCTACGAGTTCACCTATCTGAATCGCTCCGACAGGGACGAGGATCATCCCTACGGCGGCTACGACACCGTCGTCGCGGACGTCGGCGACTTCGAAGCGGTCCGATCGGCCTTCGAAGGAATGGATGCTGTCGTTCACCTCGCGGCGTACCCGTTCGTCGACGGAAACTGGAGCGACGTGCTCGAGCCGAACATCGTCGGGACCTACAACGTGTTGGAAGCCGCTCGGGAGACGGAAATCGAGTCGGTCGTCTTCGGGTCGACGAACCACGTCATGGGGATGTACGAGGAGGAGTTTGCTCCGGATCTCTACGAGCCCGGATTCGACCTGCGACTCAGCCACGAGGATCCCGTTCGGCCCGACTCCCACTACGGGACGAGTAAGGTGTTCGGCGAGACGATCGGGCGCCAGTACGTCGAGAATCATACGTATCCGGATCAGTTCTACGCGTTGCGAATCTGTTCCGTGCGCCACGAGGAGCACGATCACCCGTACGGCGATGCCGAGGCCGCCGTGGAGGAGGGTCGCATCGAACGCGGATCAGAGGCGTACCGCCAAGAAGTGAAACGCATGAAGGCGACGTGGAACTCCCGGCGGGACTTCGCCCACCTGGTGGATCGATGCCTGCAAGACGACGAGGTCTCCTTCGGGATCTTCAACGGCGTCAGCGATAACGATCGACGCTGGTTCGATATCGAGCATGCGAGGGAGCTCCTCGGCTACGCACCCCAGGATAACGGCGAGACCTGGGACGAACCACCGGCGTGATCTACGGAGCGTCTTCGACGGTGGCGGATCGGTGCGGCCAAACTTCCCGTGGTGAACGATAGCAAAAAACTTAACAATAGTCGCTTAGCAACTGCTTGTGAGGCGACTTCATGGCTAAAGATAGCTCGACTGATAGCATAAACCGACGGAAGTACATCAAACTGGCTGCCGCGGCCGGGACCGTGTCGCTCGCTGGTTGCAGCGGTAACGGCGGGAACGGTGGGAACGGAAACGGCGGCGGAAACGGAAATGGCGGCGGGAATGGGAACGGCGGAAGCAGTGGAAACGGAAACGGCGACGGCGGGCCGAACCCGCTGGAGATCCAGCACTGGTGGACCGCCGGCGGCGATGCGGTGGCGATGGAAGCGCTCAAGGATGGATTCAAGGAGCGAAATCCGGACATCGAGATCAAGGAGAACCCCGTCTCCGGGGGCGGAGGACAGAACCTTCAGGCCGTGATCCGAGAGCGCGTTCTCAACAACGATCCGCCGAGCACCTGGCAGGACTGGCCCGGCCGGAACCTCTCCGATTACGTCGAGGCTGGCGCGCTCAAGGACATCGGGTATATTTGGGAAGGCGACTTCGAGGAGAACGTCCGTGATGGTGCAAAGCTCTCTGCCCGCGCGGGCGATCCGGACAACCCCTACGTCGCGGTTCCGATGAACATTCATCGGATAAACAACCTGTTTTACGACATCGGCCTTATCGAGGACGCGGGCGTCGATCCGAGTGGCATAAGCGACCCGGAGGAGCTAAACGAGGTACTCGTCCAGATCGAGGACGCTACCGACGCCGCCGGGCTCTCGATTCAACAGTCCGCGGCGTGGTCGACGTTGCAACTGTGGGGGAACGTCCTGATGGGCATGTACGGCGCCGAGACGTACCGAGAGTTCCGAAACGGGGAGGACGTCCGTTCGGAGGTCGGTGATTCGCTCGGAGTCACTGCAGAAATGATCGATCACCTCACTCCCGACGCGGGCTCGATCGACAACGACGAGGCCGGTAACAAGGTCGTTCAGGGTGAAGCCGGGTTCGCTCAGGAGGGCGACTGGCTCGCCGGGAACTACCAGGAAGTCGAAGATTACGACTTCGAGGACGATTGGGACCACATCCCGTTCCCCGGAACCGAGGGTGCCTACCAGATCAACACCGACGGATTCCCGTATCCGAAGCCGAATCCGTCGCCCGAGGCCACGGACGCCTGGATGGAATGGGTCGGCAGCGCGGAGGCACAGGAGATCTTCAACCCGCTTAAGGGCTCGATCCCGATCCGTACCGACGTCTCCATGGACGAGTTCCCGCCGTTCTTGACCCGTCAGTACGACGACTTCCTGAACTCCGACACCCAGCCGCTGACCATCGCTCACGGCGACGGCGTGACTCCCCAACAGGACGTCGCGCTCAAGAATGCGATGTCCCGATTCATTGAGAACCGGAACGTCGACGAGACGGCGGATGCGTTGTTGAGCGCCATCCAGTCCTGACGCGAATCTCGGTCCCGAGAGACTCGGGAATTCGACCAATACATCTTCCGAAGTTGTTTTATAGTTTCTCTCTAACACCCGTATTGTTGATGAGTGTGATCAGCAAACTCCGTTCGGTGTTCGACGAGTCCGAACAGGGGGACCGATCGGAGACCGTCGCGACGCCTCGATCGTATTTTCGGAGTGATTTCGTTCGTTCAATGCCGTTCTGGCTGCCGCCAACGGTTCTTCTTGGAATCTTCGTGTACGGCGGCATTCTGTGGAACTTTATCATCTCGTTGACTGATTTTGCGGGGATCGTTCGTCCCGAGTACGCGGTCGGGAACTTCGATTTCGAAATGTATGCTCAGATGTTGCAGGATCCCGCGTTCTGGGATGCAGCGACCAACACGATCGTTCTGCTTCTCGTATTCACGGTGTTATGTTTGATCGTGGGGCTGGCGCTGGCGATCGTCGTCGATAACGTATTGAAATGGCAAGGCGTCTTCCGGACGATCCTCCTGTTGCCGTTCTCGTTGTCGTTCGTCGTGACGGCGGTCTTCTGGCAGTGGATGTACAACCCTGAGATCGGCGTTATCAATACGATCTTTCGCGCGATCGGGCTTGACGTCCTCGCGTTGAACTGGATAGGCAATCCCAGTTTGAAACTCTATTCGGTCATCATCGCGCTCGTTTGGCAGTTCAGCGGATACGCGATGATAATCTATCTGGCCAATCTTCGAACGATCCCGGATGCACACTATGAAGCGGCGAGGATCGACGGTTCGGGATTCTTCACGATGTATCGAAAGGTGATCATTCCACAGTTGAGTTCGGCCGCAGTAAGTAGCGCGGTCGTATTGATGGTATTCTCGCTGAAGGCGTTCACGTGGCTGTTCGTCGTCTTCGGCCGTAATCCTGGTCCCTCGGCGGATATCCTGGGCGTGATGATGTACCGACAGGCGTTCGCCGCCAACCAGTGGGCCTACGGTGCGGCACTCGGGACCGTTCTGTTCACGATGACGATCGTTATCCTGGCACCGTACCTCTACTGGCAGTACCAACGGGGGGAACTGTGAGCGTGTTCGCTCGTACGGGTGGCCGCGTAGGTAGACACGACCGATCACAAGCGTTCCCTTCACCGGCGGATCCAACTCGAGGTCACAAGCATGCAAGCAACACGTGATATGATCCGGCTTCCCGAATCGATCTCACGAAAACACGCGGTCGCCTACCTCCTTGCAGTGGCCGGTGCATTGATGTACCTCTCGCCGCTGTATGCGGGATTCACGACGTCGTTTAAGACGCAGACGGCCTTCGCCGAGACGCTGCCCACCGCTCTTCCGCCATCGGGAGGATTCACGCTGGAGCCGTGGATAGTCGCCTGGCAAACGCTCTCGCCGGCGATGTGGAACAGCCTGCTGTTCACGCTCCCCGCGATGGTGTTCTCGGCGGTACTCGGCAGCATCGCGGCGTTCGGGTTGACGATGGTCGATTGGCGTGGACAGATCGCGCTCATGTCCGCGTTCATCATGGCGAATTTCCTCCCGAAACAGGCGATCCTCGTACCCCTCTCGCAGTTCTGGTCCGTGATCGGACTGGAATCGATACTCGCGAACCTGGGGATCATGTCGCTTTGGTTCGTTCAGTCGAAACACGTCACGATACTGACGTTGATCATCACCCACACCTGTTACGGGATCGCCATCTGTACGCTCCTGTTCCGGGGGTACTATCTCACCATCGATCAGGATCTCATCGAGGCCGCGCAAATCGATGGATCGAACATCTACAACATCTATCGGACGATCATCCTTCCGCTTTCGTATCCGATGTTCATGGTGGTCTTCATCTTCCAGTTCACCCAGATATACAACGAGTTCCTCTACGCGTTGATCCTGGTCGGCGGGACCAGTCCCTCCACGGGTGCTCCGGTCACGCTCGTGTTGAACGACCTCAACAGCGGGTATGCAGTGTTGTACAACCATCAGATGGCGGGTGCGTTCATCGCAGCGATCCCGACCATCATCGTCTACGTGTTGTTCGGTGAGCAGTTCGCAGAGGGTGTCAAATACTGACGAGGTGATTAGACATGGCAAATTTGAGTTTCAACGACGTCACGAAAACGTATCAAGACGAAAGCGGCGAGATCGTCGCGGTAAACGACCTCAACATGGACATTCGCGACGGCGAGTTCCTGATCGTCGTCGGGCCAAGTGGCTGTGGCAAGACGACGACGCTCCGGATGATAGCCGGATTGGAAACCGTCTCCGAGGGCGACATCCAACTCGATCGGACGCCGATCAGCGGCAAACGGCCCCAAGAGCGGGATATCGCGATGGTGTTTCAGTCCTACGCGCTGTATCCCCACATGACCGTTCGAGAGAACATGAGCTTCGGTCTACAGCAGTCGACGGATCTCGATAGCCAGGAGATCGACGAGCGCGTCACGGAGATCGCGGAGATGCTCGGCATCCCCGAGCTTCTCGATCGGGTTCCCGGCGAGCTCTCCGGTGGCCAGCAACAGCGGGTCGCGCTCGGGCGTGCGATCGTCCGCGATCCAGAAGTATTCTTGATGGACGAACCGCTCTCGAACCTCGACGCCAAGTTGCGTGCCGAGATGCGCACGGAACTCCAGCGGCTCCAGGAAAAGTTCGACACCACCACCGTCTACGTTACCCACGACCAGACGGAGGCGATGACCATGTCCGATCGCCTTGCCATCCTCAACGAGGGGGAACTTCAACAGTTGGGGACGCCGATGGACTGCTACTACGAACCGAACAACCTGTTCGTGGCCGGATTCATCGGTGAACCGTCGATGAACTTCATCGAGTGCTCACTCGAGGGAACCACGCTCGTGAGCGACTTCTTCAGCTACGAACTCTCCGGGAAGACCGCGGACGAACTCGGTTCGGCGACGGAGGTGACGCTCGGCGTTCGTCCCGAGGACGTCACGGTGCTTTCGGAGCCGGTCGAGGATAACGACATCGGGGTCACCGTCGACGTCATCGAGCCGTTCGGAAAGGAGAGCAATTTCTATCTCCGCCCGAGGGACGACGCGGTCGAGGAGACGATCGTCGCCACGGTTCCCGGTCGTAAGGAGGCGAGTGCCGGCGACTACATCGGTATGCGCTTCCCCGAGGAGTCCCTTTACGTGTTCGATAAGCGTGACGGATCGGCACTTCGACATCCCGTCACCGAACGAGAGGAGCTGTTCTCTGCAGCCGAGTAGCACCCCTGTTGCTCACCGAAACGGTCACGAACGCGAACTGGCCGACGAATTCTATGAGTTGCTTCGCCGCTTCGCGATACCGATCGCCCATCCCACGGCGTGGGCCCACGCCAGAATCGCGTACCCGAGAATCGCGATGCCGAGAAGATCCCCTATCGGGCCACCGTTCGCCCGCATGAGAGCGATCAGACCGCCGACGCCGAGCAACGCGATGCCGCTCGACCCCCACGCAACCAGATACTCAGTCCGCGAGGCGATCGTGGAAATTCGGGAGTCGAACGTCTGCCGAGCGGACGTGGACTCCCCGACGTGTGCGATCGCGATCGGGGCCAGATAGGCGAAGAACGCGACGACCGAAAGGATCGTCACGGAGACCACGAACAGGAGGATACCGCCGTCCGATCCGCCCGTCGTGCCGAGGGCAAGTAGAACCCGCTGCCCCCCGAGGAGCGTGAGAACGGGGATGATCGCGGAGGCCGCCACGACGGTCGTCCCACGCAGTCCGGCTCCGACTAACGTGGAGGCCTGCTCGATCGCCGGCGGAGTCTTCTCCCCGACGGCACTTTCGGTGAGCACTCGGGCGATCACTCCGATCCCGACCATCGCCGGGATGATCGCTACGGGAAACAGGACGGCGATTCCGAGTTGGAGAACCCCCATTGTGGCAAAGAGGCTCGCAAGCACGAGGGCGAGCAGTTGTGTCCCTGCCGTATCGCTAATCGGATATTTGGCGTATCGTTCGACCATCGTGGCTCGAAAGGAACGAGAGATACAACAACGCTTCGATGCATCCTGAACGACCGTTTGGATCCTGAAGTACGTGTCTCTTTATTTGACGGTAGCGGCTGTGCTCGCTCATCGGTCTTTATCTGATTATATAATATAAATTGGTATAAATTATTTCTAATATATGCACAGTCTTTTCGATCTAATGAACGGGATTACTACATCAACGTTGTGGGTTATTAATTAGTACATTTAACTTTTCCCGGATAGCTCGATCGACGATTCGGTGTCCGTTTTGCTCCGATCCCTTGCCTCGGCTATCGGAGCGATATCACCCTCTCGACCTCCGAGCACGATCCGCCTCGATCGCCGAGCGCGACCAGTATGTACATGGCCTCGGGACCAAAATGCCGTGGCATGCAGGCGGACATGTGTTGGAACGATCGCGGACCGGCCAACACCGACCCGTTCGAGTCAGGTGCGACAGCCGGCAGGAAGAGGCGTGAGGGGGCCGATCACGTGTGAACTGGAACTACCGCCACACGGTGTTAACGCTCTGTATGTTGGCGTTCTTCGTGACCTACTTCGCCCGGCTTGCGATCAGCCCGGTCGTGCCACTCATCGTCGAGGACTTCTCGGCGTCGAACACCGCGATCGGTATGGCTCTCTCCGGGATGTGGTTCGCTTACGGCGTCTCACAGTTTCCAAGCGGGATCCTCGCGGACCGCTACGGGGAACGTTCGATCATCCTCCTGGCGGTCGGCGGCACCTCGGTAATGAGCGTTCTGTTGGCGTTTGCTCCCGGGCTCGTCGCCTTCGGACTCGTTGCGATCCTGCTCGGGCTCGTGGCCGGCCTCCATTATGCGGTCGCGACGACGCTGCTTTCGCGAACCTTCGATGACATCGGGACCGCGATCGGGATCCACTCCGCGGGCGGGCCACTTGCCGGACTTACCGCGCCGGTCGCCGCCGCGTGGATCGGCACACGCTACGGATGGCGCCCCGCGATCGCCGTTTCCGCCGCCGTCGGCGTCCCGATCGCCGTGCTCTTTTTCTGGCGCGTTCGACCGACGGACCCGCGACGGCCCGACCAACGGATGCGCGAACGGGTCCGGCTCGAACCGCTTTTCGAACTGCTCTCGCGGCCGTCGATCGTCTTTCCGCTCGTGCTCGCGATGATCGGAACCTACGTCGTTCAGGGACTCCTGTCGTTTCTGCCCACGTTCCTCGTCTCGGTTCGTGAGTATACGACCGCGGCTGCGGGAACCGTCTTTTCGGCGTTCTTTCTCGTTCGGGCGGGCGCACAAGTCACGATCGGTCGGCTCTCCGATCATATCGGCCGCGACGTCGCGATCGGTCTTTCGATGCTTGCCGGCGGGATCGGCACGCTGTCGTTCGTCCTCGGCCCCGGGGTCGCCGGCGTAGTGGCCGGGATCGTCCTCGCGGGATTCGGTTCGAGCTTCTTTTCGGCGATCGATCCGCGATTCATGGATGCACTCGGGGATTCCGAACGCGGTGCCGGTTTCGGACTGGTCAGGACCGTCTATACCGTCGTCGGTTCTGCCGGATCGGTGGGTGCCGGACTCGTCGCGGACACGTTCGGTTGGGACGTCTCGTTTCTCGTGCTCGGCGGGCTGTTCACCCTGGCGTTCGCCACGATCGTCGCCAACGAGGTGCTCGGATTCGGGTATTGACCCCGACCCACGCCCGTGATCACCATGCGCCGTCGACGTGCCGGTCAGAAATCGTCGATCCGGCGCTGGTCGGCGGGGAGTTCCGGTTCGCCGGTGTCGGGAGTGGCACCGAGGAGCCGCGGCAACGCGGTATACGCGAACGTGAGCGCGAGCACGAGAATGATCGGAGCCAAAAACAATCCATGAAAGCCGAAGACGACTGGACCAAGGATGTACGCGAGCATCAACAGCCCGACGTGGGTCGTCTCGCCGCTGAAGTAGGGTCGCAAGACGAGATCGGGGATCGTGTCGACGATCACGATCGTCACGACGAGGAATCCAATGACGTATCCGAGCGCACCCGTCTCGCCGGACAGTACTGGTGAAGCCACCATCACAACCGCAAGTGGGAGGTAGACGATCTTCATTCCGACTGCGGGGATCAGGCTTGCCACGCCCGTGAGCACCCCCGCAAGCGCGGGATAGGGAACCTCAACTGACGCCGGGACCAGGACGTTATAGCCCATGTAGGTGGCGACGGCGATGATCGAGATCGCGATCACGTTGAGCAGGTTGCCGAACAACACCGCTTCCAGTTCCTGGTCTGCCGTCTCCAGATACTCGCGCACGATCGCATCGTCGTCGAAGGTGAGGAGCCACTCGTGGGCCTTCGAGCCGTCGATGAGGAGGTAGTACGTGACGATGACGATGATGAGCAGGTTCAACAGAAAACTCGAGAGCGTTGCGGTGAGAAAGCCGGCGTGTTCGAGTCCGAACTCGATAAGCGGGTCAAACCCGCCGGAGCGGTAGAGTTCCACGATCGCATCGAAGGTCAACTCCGGCGGCGTCGCCTCAGGATCGAGCCAATCAACGTTCTCGGCGGCCGCCTCCATCACCGGAGACTGCTGGACGAACTGGCGAACCTCGGTGACGAGCAGGACGACTGTGTAACTCAACAGTAACACGAGCGGAACGCCGATGATCGACAACGCCAGACCGGCCCGAATCCGCGCCGGAAACCGGAACCGCTCGAGCAGGCGATAGAACCGCCTCGTGGAGTAGTACAGAAAGACCGCAACGGTGAGGGCCGCGACAAACTGATAGGCGACATAGCCGGTGATGAGGGCGACGATGAGGCCGAAGAGGGCGACGACGAACCGCTTTTCGTCCATATCCCGGGGTCTCGGCCCCGAAGTATATATCTTGTTCCCGTTTATCTCTCTGAGCTCCCGTCCTCGGAGTGAATCGGAATCGTGACGACGGGGACGGGACTCGCCCGGATCACGTGCTCCGTGACGCCGCCGAGATGGACGAGCCGCTCCAACCCGGTCCGCCCGTGGGTTCCCATCACCACCATCTCGGCCGGATAGGCGTCGATCGCCTCGAGGATCTCCGTGGAAGGGACGCCCCGACGGAGGTGCTTTTCGACGCTGACTCCGAGGTCTGCACCCAGTCGCTCGATCTCCTCGACGGCTTGCTCGCCCTCGCGTTCTGCGGCCTCAACGGGAAGATCGAATTCGGTCGGGACGTGCCGTTCGTCGATCACGAAAAGCGCGTGCACCGTCGCATCGAAGCGGTCGGCCAATTCGATCGCCGCCTTGGCCGCCTCGGACGATCCTGGGCTTCCGTCGGTGGGTACGAGAAGGGTCCCGTACATCGTCTCTCGTGGGGTCTCTGGAGCCCCGGTACCATCAATCCACCCGCCGATCCGGCCAGCACCGCTGCCGTTCGGAGCCCTCTCGTGGATGCGAGGACGTTCGTGGATCGACACCGATTTATTCTGGAGTGATACCACGAAGGTATGGAACGCACGTCAGACGACTTCGGTGGCCTCGGGCTGGGAACGATTCGGCGGTTCGCGGGCGAGATGGGGCCCTCGTGGGTCGCGGGATCGATCGCGGCAGGCCCTGCGACGATGGCGAGTCTCATTACTGCCGGCGCGAGCTCCGATTACGACCTCCTTTGGGTCGTCGTGCTCTCCGCAGTCGCCGGCGCGCTCGCCCAGTACCTCGCGATGCGGCTCGGATTGCTCACCGAACGCGGGATCGTCGCCGTCGTCGAGGAGCACCTCGGCAAGAAGTGGGCGTGGATCCTCGTCGCGGATGCGGTGATCGCCGCCGGTGTCGCACAGCTCGTGATCATGAACACCGTCGCGGCCGTCTCCTCGACGATAACGGGCATCGACGCCCGAATCTGGGGTGTGGTCTGGGCACTCGCCCTTGCGATCGGGCTCGCCGGCCGGGGGTATCGCTTCCTCGAAATCTTTGCGAAAGCCCTCGTCACCGCGGTCGTGATAGCGTTCGTCGCCTCGGTGTTCGTGGTGCCGATCGATCCGGGTGCGGCCGCCCGGGGACTCGTTCCGTCGCTCCCCGGCGGCAGCGCACTCGTCGCCGCTGGCATCCTCGGCGGCGCGGTCCACATCACGCTTATCACGATGCACTCGTACACCATGCGGGCACGCGGGTGGACCGACGACGACTATGATCTGGCGACCCTCGACGTCGGCGCGTCGATGCTCGTCGCCTTCGGGATCTACAGCATCGCGATCTTCCTCGTCGCTGCAAGCGTCCTCTCCGATCCCGATTTGACGACGGTGAGCGCGGCCACCGCCCTCGGCCCGCTTGTCGGCCAAAGCGCGAAGTGGCTCTTTCTCCTCGGTCTCGGCGGCGCGGCAGTTTCGACGCTCGGCGGGAACACGATCGTCCCGCCGTTCCTGTTGGCTGACAAGCTCGGATGGGGGACGACGGTGGCTGATACACGCTACCGAGCGCTGCTTGCGGCGGTCGCGCTCGGTTCGGCCCCCGGCGCGTTCATCGGCGGTGAGGTCCTCGGCCAGCTCGTGTTGGTGCTTGCGGTCGGGACGGTCGGCACCCCCTTCGCCATCGCAATCGTGTTGTACCTGCTGAACGCGGACGCCGTCTCCCGGCCGACGTCGACCCTCGCAAACGTCGGCGGAGTCGCGTTGTTCCTCGTTTCGGGAACCCTCGCAGCAAACTTCCTCCGCGAGCAGATCGCCTCCGGTGTCGGGCCGCTGTCGGGAGCAGTCACCCTCTTCGGTGCCATTCTCGCCGTCGCCGTCCTCCTCCTCGCGGGCAAGTACGCCCGGGAGGAACTGCTCGCCTAGCGACCGGTCCAAAGCTGGTCCCGCTGCGACGCGTCTGGACACCACGACGAGTACTGTGGCCTCTCGGACCGCCTCGACGGCCGAACGTCTCCGGACGGCCGAACGGCAACTCGTTCGAAAGCGATCGACGACCGACTGGGACCGATGACCGGGCGAACCCGGTATCCCCCGGCGATCGGGGCCATATTTAACCTCCCCCGACATACATCTCGAAACGATGGGCGATCTCTCGGGACTCTTCGCGCCGTCGCGGGTGGCCGTGATCGGCGCGACCGAACGTGACGGATCGGTCGGCCGCGCCGTGATGGCCAACCTGCTCGCGGACTTCGAGGGGGACGTCATTCCCGTCAACCCGAGCCATGAGTCGGTGCTTGGCGAGCCATGTGTGTCGTCGATCTCCGACACCGAGTCGGTGGACCTGGCCGTGGTCATCATCCCTCCGGAGGCGGCCGTCGAGGCGGTCCGAGAGGCCGGCGAGGCCGGCGTGCGGAACGTCGTGGTCATCACGGCAGGGTTCAGCGAGGCCGGCAGCGAGGGAGCCGCCCTTGAGCGCGAGTTGGAGGCGGCCGCCACCGAGCACGAGGTGAACCTGGTCGGCCCGAACTGTCTCGGGGTGATAAGCACGTCAGTCGGGTTGAACGCGACGTTCGCTCCCGAAAACGCCCTGCCGGGATCGATCGCGTTCGCGAGCCAGTCCGGCGCCATCGTCACGGCGGTTCTCGACTGGGCGAGCCAGCAGGAGATCGGGTTTTCAGACGTCGTCTCCCTGGGGAACAAGACCGTTCTCGATGAGACCGACTTCTTCGAGACGTGGGGCGAGGATCCGGATACCGACGTGATCCTGGGGTATCTCGAGAGCATCGAGGACGGGCGGCGCTTCCTCGATCGGGTTCGTGAGGTGACTCGCGAGACGCCGGTCGTCCTGCTCAAATCCGGGCGCACGGAAGCGGGCGCGAAGGCCGCCTCATCGCATACGGGCGCGATAGCGGGCAGCGAGCGCGCCTACGAGGCGGGGCTCGCCCAGGCGGGGGTCCTTCGAGTCGGATCCCTCGAGGAACTGTTCGACGCCGCTCGCGCCCTGGCTCACCAACCGTTCCCCGACTCCGACGGGGTCGCGGTCGTGACGAACGCCGGCGGTGGGGGCGTGCTCGCGACCGACGCGATCGGAGATACGCGGCTGTCGCGTGCCACCTTCGAGGAGGAGACGATCGAGGCACTTGAGGAGGCGCTTCCGTCGGGCGCGAATCAGTATAACCCCGTCGACGTCATCGGTGACGCCGACGCCGATCGATTCGATCGGGCGCTCGAGATCGTCCTCGATGACCCGAACGTCGGAGCCGTGGCCGTCCTTTCGTCGCCGACCGCGACGGTCTCGTATGACGAACTCGCCGAGGTCATCGCCGATCGCATGGCGGAACACGAAATCCCGATAGCCGCGTCTCTGATGGGTGGCGACCGCGTCACGAGCGCCGAGCCGATCCTTCGTGAGGCCGGCATCCCGAACTATTTCGATCCTGACCGGGCCGTCCGCAGTCTGGAGACGCTGGCGGACCACCGCGACGTTACGACGCGCGAACGGTCCACACCGACGACCTTCGACGTGGACCGGGATCGGGCCGAATCGGTTCTCTCACGGGCACGCGAACGGGACGTTCCGAACCTCGGCGTCGAGGGGATGGAACTGCTTGATTCCTACGGGATCGACACGCCCGACTCCGAGATCGTCTCGGATCCCGACTCGGCGATCGCGGCCGCAGAGCGTATCGGCGACCCGGTCGTGATGAAGATCGTCAGCCCGGACATCATCCACAAAACCGACATCGGGGGGGTGAAGGTCGGCGTCCCGAAATCGGAGGTCGCGGACGCCTACGAGGATCTGGTCTCGCGAGCGTACGCCTATCGCTCGGATGCGACCGTCCTCGGCGTCCAGATCCAGGAGATGGTCGACCTCGATGACGACGTCGAGACGATCGTCGGCGTGAACCGCGATCCACAGTTCGGCCCGCTCGTGTTGTTCGGGCTGGGCGGCGTCTTCGTCGAGGTGTTCGAGGACACCGCCGTTCGGGTCGCGCCGGTCACCGAACGCGAGGCACGGGAGATGGTCGAGGGGATAGACGCCTCTCCGCTTTTATCCGGCGTCCGGGGCAGTGAACCGGTCGCGATCGACGCGGTCGTCGAGACCATCCAGCGGCTGTCCCAACTCGCCGACGACCATCCGGAGATCCTCGAACTCGATATCAACCCGCTCGTCGCGAGCCCGGACGGCGTTATGGCCCTCGATCTCAGTGCCACGCTCGATGAGGAAACGACGAACGATCGACCCCAGGAGCGGGACCAGGAGACGACACGATCATGACAACGATACTCGTCACCGCAACCGAAGAGAGCACCGGAAAGACCGCCATCACCCTCGCGCTCGCCGCCATCGCTCGCGACCGCGGGCTCTCGGTCGGCTACATGAAACCGAAGGGCACGCGCCTCGAGAGCGTGGTCGGCAAGACGCTCGATACGGATCCGATGTTGGCCCGCGAGGTTCTCGATCTCGAGGCTGGCATCGCCGATCTCGAGCCGATCGTCTACTCGCCGACGTTCATCGAGGGTGCGATGAGCGGTCGCGAGGATCCGGACCGCCTCGCGGAGACCGTTCGCGACCGCTTCGATGAACTATCGGCCGACCGGGATCTCATGGTGATAGAAGGCGGCGGGAGTCTCTCAACCGGTGGCGTCATCGACCTGACCGATCCGGAGGTCGCAGCGTTGCTCGATGCGCGCGTCCTCCTCGTAGCCGACCACAACCGGCCAGGAGACGTCGACGACGTGCTTGCGGCCGTCGACGTGATCGGCGACCGGATCGCCGGCGTCCTGTTCAACCGCATCGACGAGGGAATCCACGACGCCGTCGAGTCGGACGTCGCACCGTTTCTGGAGGGATGCGGCGTTCCCGTTCCGGGCGTCCTCCCCCGAGTTACCGAGCTTGCGGGGACCACCGTCGGCGAGTTTGCCGAGGAACTCGGCGCCGACGTGTTGACGGACGCCCCCACCGATGCCTACCTGGAACGGCTACTCGTGGGTGCAATGGGGGCACAGGCGTCCTTGCGATACTTCCGACGAACGCGGAACGCGGTGGTCATCACCGGCGGCGACCGCTCGGATATCCACACGACTGCCCTCGAGGCCTCCGGCGTCCAATGTCTCTGCCTTACGGGCGGTACGCGCCCCTCCGAGGCAGTCATCGGACTCGCCGAGGAGCGGGGCGTGCCGATACTGCTCGTCGATAGCGATACGCGCTCGACGATCGAACGCGCCGACGACATCATCCGAAGCGGTCGAACCCGCGATGAACGGACGGTCGAGCGCATGCGTGAACTCCTCGAGACCCACGCCAACGTTGACGCCATGCTGGACACTCCGGACGGCATCGGCGAAGTCGACGCCAGCGACGTCGACGATTCCGGTGCCGATGATTCCCCCTCGACGTAATTCGGATATCGGGAGCTACGAGACCGACGACGTTCCGTTCGTCAAGCGGTATTCCCTCGGTCGGTCCGTCCGCGGATGACCTGAGACTCGGATCTTACAGATCGAATCGCTCCGCGGCAGTTTCCATGTCCTTGTCGCCACGCCCCGAGAGATTCACGAGGATCGTCTCGTGGGCTCCTGTCTCAGCCAGCTGGATCGCGCGGGCGATCGCGTGGCTCGACTCAAGGGCTGGAATGATCCCCTCCGTCTCGCTCAGCTCCCGAAAGGCGGCGAGGGCGGCATCGTCGTCGATCCCGGTGTACTCCGCACGACCGAGTTCCCGGAACATGGCGTGTTCGGGACCGACGCCCGGGTAGTCGAGTCCGGCCGAGACCGAATGGACGTCGACGTCGTCACCGATCACGCGCGTCTTCATTCCGTGGATGACGCCCTCCTCGCCGCGTGCAAGCGGGGCAGCGTGGCGGGTCGAGTCGGTTCCTTCACCGCCCCCCTCGGCGCCGTAGAGGGCGACGTCGTCCTCGCGGAACGCATGAAACAGGCCGATCGCGTTCGATCCGCCGCCGACGCAGGCAACCGCCGCATCGGGCAACTCGCCGGTCCGATCGAGGAACTGTTCGCGGGCCTCCCGGCCGATCACCGACTGGAAGTCCCGGACCATCCGCGGGAACGGGTCGGGGCCGACTACGCTTCCAACGAGGTAGTGGGTATCCTCGACGTTGCCCGCGAAGTCCTCCAAAGCGGCATCGACGGCGTCGGCGAGCCCCGCGCCGCCGCGGGTCACCTCGTTGACCGCCGCGCCCATGAGCCGCATCCGGAAGACGTTCATCCGCTGTCGCTCGACGTCCTTTTCACCCATGTAGATCTCCGTGTCCAGATCCAAGAGCGCGCCGACCATCGCAGTCGCGGTACCGTGTTGGCCCGCGCCCGTTTCCGCGATCAACCGATCCTTGCCGGCTCGTTTCGCCAACAGCGCCTGGCCGAGCGTGTTGTTGATCTTGTGGGCACCGCCGTGAAGCAAGTCCTCACGTTTGAGATAGATATCGGCCCCGTACCGGTCGCTCAGCGTCTCCGCGTGATATATCGGGGTCGGCCGTCCGGCGTACTCTTCGAGGTATCGTCGAAGGTCCTCCTGGAACACCGGATCGTCCGCGAACTCGTCGTAGGCGCTCGCGAGCCGTTCGAGTGGTTCTTCGAGCGGGTCGGGAACGTGTCGTCCGCCATAGCCCTCGAAATCACCGTTGGACATTACGCCGTGGTTTGGCGGGCGATCGCTTAAATGTCCCTCCGATCGCGAGAGGGAATGGGGTGTCCCGCCATCCTGACGTGTGGGAAGTTATTATGTCACATGATACCGTGTATTCAAACGTATCCATGGTACCGATAGCCGATCTTCGAGAGATGTACGAGAACATGGTGACGGCGCGTCACTACGAGGAACGCCTCCAAGAGGAGTATCTGGAGGGTAAACAGCCGGCGTTCGATATTTCCGCGGGTCCGATCCCGGGTGAACTCCATCTGGCGGCGGGACACGAGGCCGCCGGCGCGGGCGTCTGTCAGCACCTCCGTGATTCGGATACGGTGACCGCCCCGCATCGACCCCACCATGTCGCGATCGCCAAGGGCGTCGACCTAAAGCGGATGACGGCGGAGATATTCGGACGACGAACCGGCCTCGGTAGCGGGAAAGGTGGCCACATGCACCTGTTCGATCCCGACGTCAACTTCGCGTGTAGCGGCATCATCGCCGAGGGCTGCCCGCCGGCGGTGGGCGCGGGCATGGCCGCGACGCGGCGAAACACCGACGATGTCGCGGTCGCCTTCCTCGGTGAGGGAGCGATCGACCAGGGCGCGTTCCTCGAGTCGCTCAATCTCGCGAGCGTCCGCGATCTGCCGGTCGTCTTCGTGATCGAGGACAACGACTGGGCGATAAGCATGCCGAAAGAGCGCGTCACCGACGTCGAGAACGGGGCCAAGCGAGCCGACGGCTTCGACCTCCCCGGAACCCGGGTCGACTCCGACGACGCCGTCGCCGTCTACGAGGCGGCCCGGGAGGCGGTCGGGCATGCCCGCGATCGAAACGGTCCGGCGCTGCTGGAAGTGCAGGTCCACCGTCGGATGGGTCACTTCATGGGCGATCCCCAGGAGTACCGCTCCGAACGGGATCAGGAGGCCGCGATGCAACGTGACTCGATCGAGCGACTCGCCACGGACCTGCGCGGACGGGGAGTCGACGACGAGGAGCTGACGACTATCCGGGACCGCGCCCACGACCGTGTCGAGGAAGCGATCGCGTGGGCCAAAGATCAGCCGGAACCCGATCCGGCCGACGCTCACATGGACGCGTTCGTGAATCCGCCGTCGGGCGTGACGGACACCGAGCCCTCCATCGCGGACACGGGGGGTGAGGAGTGATGACCGTGACGGACCCGTCTTCGTCCGGGGACGCGCTGGCCGATGGCGGCGAACGACCCCTGACGATGAGTCGAGCGATGGTCGAAGCGATCGCCGACGAGATGCGCGATGACGATGACGTCTTCTACATGGGCGAGGACGTCGCCGACTACGGCGGCATCTTCGACAGCACTCAGGGGCTCTTAGAGGAGTTCGGCTACGATCGGATCGTCGACGTGCCGATCAGCGAGACGGCGTATCTCGGCGCGGCCGTCGGTGCGGCCCAGTCCGGATTGCGGCCGATCGCGGAACTCATGTTCGTCGATTTCTTCGGCGTGGCGATGGACCAGATCTACAACCAGATGGCGAAGAACACCTACATGAGCGGCGGGAACGTCTCCGTCCCGATGGTGCTCACCTCCGCCGTCGGCGGCACCTACAACGACGCCGCCCAACACTCCCAGACGCTCTATGGAACCTTCGCCCATCTGCCGGGGATGAAGGTCGTCGTTCCCTCGACAGCCTACGATGCCAAGGGATTGATGCATAACGCGATCCGGGATGAGGACCCGGTCGTCTACCTCTTCCACAAGCGACTGATGGGAATCGGGTGGATGCCCGCCCCCGATGGACCAAAGACACACGTCCCCGAGACGGACTACACCATCCCCTTCGGAAGCGCGGACGTCAAACGTGAGGGGTCGGACGTCACCGTAGTCACGCTCGGGTTGCACGTCCACCGGGCACTCGAGGCTGCAGCGTCGCTCGGGGAGGAGGGGATCGACACGGAGGTGATCGACCTGCGGACGCTCGTTCCCCTCGACATCGAGACGATCCGCGAGTCGGTCTCGCGAACCGGTCGGTTAGTCGTCGTCGACGAGGACTACCGGTCCTTCGGCGTCACCGGCGAGGTGATCGCTAGCGTGGCCGAGGACGGTCTCGGCGACCTGGAGGCGGTCGAGCGGGTCGCCCTGCCGGACGTTCCGATTCCCTACGCCCGGCCCATGGAAAACGAGGTTCTCCCGAACGTAGCGGACATCTCCGAGGCGATCCGGTCCGCGGCAGGCGAGCAATGAGCGATGCCGACGATCGTGTCGCCATCGATACTGCGGACGTCTGGCCCGAGGATGCCGACGCCGAGGAGGCCGTCGTCGTCAACTGGTTCGCAAGCGAGGGGAGCCACGTCGAGGCGGGCGAGAATCTACTCGAATTTCAGATCGAGAAGGTGAGCGTCGACGTTCCCGCGCCCGTCTCCGGGACGGTCGTCGAGATCGCCCTCCCGGAGGACGCCGAGTTCGAACGTGGTGAGATCGCCGGATGGATCCGGCCGGAGTGAGTCCTCCGGGAACTCCCTCGGAGTGATCGTCCGGTGACTCACTCTTCGAGTCACACTTTAACTCCCTCTTCAACTCATTCCTCGATTCATTCCTCGATTCATTCCTCGACGAGCGATCCGAACAGCTCGTCGGCGTCTGCCGGCACGTCGAAATCGTGGAAGTGTTCACCCTTCTCCTTGCTCAATACGTTGAGCGCGGCGGCGGCGCCATCGCCCGCCGAGATGACCGCCTGCCACTCCTCGGCGCGGACCATCGCGCCGGTCGCATAGGCGTCCTCGACTGACGTCTCCATACTCACGTCGACGTCGACGACGTCCTCGTCGGTGAACGCACACCCGAGCGATTCCGCGAGATCGCGGCTCGCCCCCGTCGCCAGAACGACGTAGTCGGCAGCGTGTTCCTCGCCGTCAGCCGCAACGACGAATCCGTCGTCGCTTTCGGAGACGTCAGTCACCTCCGTTTCCTGATGTCGTTCGACGCCAAAGTCGTCGACCTGATCGCGGAGAGTGTCCATGTACACCGACCCGTCGATCGAGCCGATACCGGGATAGTTGAACAGGTGGGCCTTATGCATCCAGGTCTCGTCGGCGTCGAAAACCGCCGTCTTCAAGCCGTTTTTCGCGGTGAAAAGCGCCGCGGTCAGTCCCGCCGGGCCGCCGCCGATGACGAGTATGTCGCTCATGTTCGATCCATCGGTACCCGTGGCCATAAATTTCCGTGAACACGAACCCGGGAGCAGCGGTCAGGGACGTTCCTCTCGGATGGATGGCGTCGGCGTTCGGTCGGTCGAGTAAGTCGTTCGGAGTTCCGATCGGATCAGTATCCGACGCCGAGGTGGGTGTGAACTGCCTCCGCGCCGAGTACCCGGCCACGTTCGCGGTCGTCCTCCGGAATCTGCCGAATCCCCCACACGAGTTATCCGACGTGAACGACTACCTCTCGTTCATGGAGGTCACCGTTTACGGTCCGTTGCGCGCCGCCACCGGCGGAAAGCAGGTCCACCTCGAGTTCGACGGCGGTACGGTCCGGGAGGCGATCGACGCGCTCGTCGAACGATATCCCCGGGCGAAACCGCATCTATTCGGCGATGACGGTCGTCCGGAGGCCAGCGTTCGCGTGTCCGTCGACGGCGAGTCCGCGGAACTCGAGGATCCCTGTCCGGCGGACGCCTCGATCGGTGTTCACCCCGCAATGCGCGGCGGATGACGGAGACGAGCGCTTACAGCTCGTACTGATCGCGAACGAGGTGGGCGATCCCGCGCTCCTGGAGAACGTCCATCGGCGCGAGCATCGTGAGTTGTACGACGCCCGGGAGGCGCCCGATCTCGACGCCCCCGCTGAACGTACAGCGGGTTCGGACTTCTCCCTCACTCATTCCCAACAGGTCGCCGGCGCGATCGAAGGCGTTCTGGGTGGCGTCGTTGATCGTCGCGCCCGATCCGATCACCTGGATCGGCCCCGCGTCCGTCTCGACATCGACGTCGTACTCCGCGCCGAGGGCCCGACCTCGTTCGCGGTCGTCCTCGCTGTACGGCTTGGCGATGTGGGAGAGGTCCTCCTCGTTGGGCAACAGGAGGGGTCCGTCAATGTCGAGCCCCTCGATGAGTTCCACCTCGAATTCGGTATGACCGCTCACGTCCGTGGTGTGTAACGCGAGCTCCCCGTCCCCCTGGTTGGCGTGCATATCGCCGACGTAGATCCCGCCGCCGTCGACCTTCACCGGACAGACGAGGATCGCGCCCTCACGGACCGCGTTGATGTCCATGTGACCGTCGGTTCGCTGGGCGAGTTCCTCCTCGTCGGCAAGCCCCCACTCGTGGCCGGCACCGATCAGGAACTGGCCGAAGTCGCCGGCGTTGTGTGAATCCGGCATCTCGATCGGCGGGGTCGTCCCGATGTTCCCGATGAACGGGCGGAGGTGTCCGAGCGTCCCCGGCATCTCGGAGGGACCATACAGCAGGATCGGGTGCTGTCTGGAATGTTCGGGGAGCGCGATCGCCTCCTCGGCAGTCTCCGCGAGGTCCATCGCCGCCTCCTCATCGACCGTGATGCCGACCTCGTACTCGTCGTCGAAGACCGTGGTGATGCCGTATTCGAAGGCGAACGAGGAGGCGTTCGCGCCACATTCAGCACACCGGATCGACTCCTCGCCGGTCCCCTCGACGACGCTTTCGGGCCACTCGGTGCCACACTCGGGACACTTGTGGTCGACGAAGGGATCGTCGCCGAAGGCGCCCTCGCGTTCGTCCATCGATCCGGTACTCGTCGCGACGCTTGTCACCTCGATGTCGCGAATTTTGATGGCGATCGCGTCGCCGACCTCGGCGCCCTCGACCGCGATCGGTTTCGTCACCTCGTGACCACCTCGAAACTTCGGGGTGATCATGGGCCCCCAGCAGGCTGGGGGTGTATGCGTTCGAACGAGACCGCCATCGGCGACCGTTCCCGCCCACTCCTGTTCCGGGCCGACCAATCCGAGCGTGTACTCGTCGATCTCGAGTTCGGAGACGACCTGTTGGGACATAACTACATGATCATTGATCAGATATCGACTTAACGTTGACTGGTACCCGGTTGCGAGAGTCCCATCGCTGTGTCTCACTCAGTCCGTCTCTCCCAGTCCATCTCACTCAATCCGTCTCTCCCGGTCCGTCTCCCTCGATCTGTCCCCCGGTCTGTCTCTCCCGGTATGTCTCCTTGGGAAGTCATCACCGACGGGACAACGCATATGTCCCCCTCGAACACACTCGTTCGCATGGATCCACCGCAGACGATCGGGATCGATCCGTCCGTGAGCGATCTGTTTCCACCCGCCGTACTCGTCGAGCGCCTCGAGGACGTCCCCACGACGATCGCGGTGATCGACGAGGGTGGCGATCCGGCCGGGTACGACGGCGTGATCACCTTCGAATATCGCGAGGCGCAGCTTTCGGCCGACCCGTCCTGGATCCACTGTGTCCTCGCGGGCGTCGACGCGTTCCCGCTTGCGGCGCTTGAGGCGCAGTCGATCGCGTTGACGAACAGTACCGGCATTCACGGTGACGCCGTGGGCGAAACCGTCCTCGGTTATATGCTTCAGTTCGCCCGCCGGCTCCACCGACATCGGGATGCCGAGGATGCCCGCGAGTGGGAGTATCCGGACTGGAACGTGCCGTTCACGCTTCGCGGGGAGACGGTTTGTGTGGTCGGGCTTGGGACCCTCGGCCGCGGGGTCGCAGCGCGTGCCGACGCGGTCGGCATGGACGTCGTCGGCGTCCGACGAACGCCGACCCCCGTGGAACACGTCGATCGCCTCTACACCCCGGATTCGCTCTCGGAAGCGGTTTCGGAGGCCCGATTCGTGGTCCTCACGGTCCCGTTGACCGATCGAACGCGGGGACTCGTCGGCGCCGACGAACTGGCCGCGATGCGCGAGGACGCCTACCTCGTGAACGTCGCACGAGGGCCGGTCGTCGATCAGGACGCGCTCGTCGAGACGCTCCGGACGAAGGGGCTCGCCGGGGCCGCCCTCGACGTCACGGATCCCGAACCCTTGCCCGACGACTCGCCGCTTTGGGAGATGGACGATGTCGTGGTGACCCCGCACGCCGCCGCGGCCACGCGGGATTACGTCGATCGGGTGGCCACGATCGTTCGCGAGAATCTTCGACGGCTCAAGGCAGGCGAGTCGCTCGCCAACCGGGTGGTCTGAGCGCCACCCGCGCGAGTCCGCAGGGGTCTCGTGAGCATGGCGGACGGGACCAAGCGAGAAAACGAAGTGAGTGGACTCGCGGAGAACGTGATCGATCCTGGAGCATCACTTTTGACGGATGGCGACGTAGTCAGACACATGGCCAATGACGACACCGTGGACGACCTGCTCGATGCGGAGACGATCGTCGTCGTCGGCTGTTCGCGCTCGCCCGAAAAGGACGCCCATCGGATTCCGAAGTATCTCAACGAACACGGGTACCGGATCGTTCCGATCAACCCTCACGCCGAATCGATCCTCGGCGAGACGTCCTACGACCGGCTCACGGACGTCCCGGAGGAGATCGAGATCGATGTCGTCGATGTGTTCCGACCGAGCGAGGCGGTTCCGAACATAATCGAGGACGCGCTCTCGAGACGAGACGAAGTCGGCGACGTCCAGGGCATCTGGCTCCAGTTGGGCATTCGAAACGACGAGGCTGCCGCAAGCGCCGAGTCGGCGGGGATCGCGGTCGTTCAGGACCGCTGTATGAAGATCGAACACGGACGGCGGCGGTGAGAGTGTCGAGAGCCACGCGGTCGTCCACGTCCGCGTGCCGGGACCGACCCAAACGGTATCAGCTCTCCCACTCCTCGTAGGAGCGGTAGACGCCCTTCGAGAGGTATCGCTCGGCGGAATCGGGGAAGATCGTCACCACCGAATCGTAGGGGACGTCGAGGTCGCCGCGATCGATACGCTGTGCGACCGCTCGAGCGGCCACGCTGTTGGCCGCCGAGGAGGAGGCGACGAGGTGTCCCTCCTCGGCTGCCAGCCGGGACATTTCCTCGTGGGTCTCCCGATCCGGAACCGTCTCTATCGCATCGATCAGCTCCGGATCGAACAGATCGTTCGTCTCGATATCGTGGGTGCCGATCCCCTCGGTTTTGTACGCCTCGTGATCGACGTCCTCACCGAAGAATTCCCGATATGCTGACCCTTCCGGCTCGACGGCGACGATGTGGGTGTCGGGATCGTGCTCAAGAAAGTACTCGGCGAGACCCATGAGCGTTCCGCCCGTGCCGCATCCGACCACGACTGCGCCGATCTCGCCGTCGAGCGCGTCGTCGATCTCGGGGGCGGTCGTCTCACGGTGCGTCTCCGTGTTGAGCGGATTGGAGAACTGCTGTGGCACGGCGGCGTTGTCGAGTTCCGCCGCGAGTTCGTGGGCGCGGTCGATCGCGTAGCCCATTCCCTCCTCGCTTGGCGTGTTGATCACGTCCGCCCCGAGCGCGCGCATCAGCTGCTGTTTCTCGACGGAAAACCGCTCCGGGACGACGAACACCGCCTCCAGGTCGAGTTGTCCCGCGGCGATCGCGATCCCGATCCCCGTGTTTCCCGCGGTCGGCTCGATGATGGTGCCGCCCGGCTCGATGTCGCCCCGTTCGAGCATTCGTTCGAGCATGTACTTGCCGATGCGGTCTTTGATGCTCGCACCCGGATTGAACGACTCCAGTTTCGTATAGACTGGCACGTCATCCGGAGCGGCGTGGACGTGCACGAGGGGCGTCTCGCCGATCGTCTCGTTGACCGACGAGATCGGCTCGCGGCGGGGATTCATGGTCCCAGCAAGGAGGTGCCGCCTTGTGTAGTTATCGTCCCGAACGGTCGATAGTCGGGGCATGCTGGATTCTCTGTATCCGACCGGTATCCACCATGCTGCCTCCGCAACGATTAGGAAGCCTCCGGTTCCAGTTGGAAACATGGTTCATTCCGACTGGGGCGATTGGCTGCCGCGGGCCGTCGCGGATGCGGATCCCGAAACGGTCTCGCTTTGGTACCTCGGCTGCAACGGCTTTGCGATCAAGGGGTCGAACGGAACGGTTCTGTGGATCGATCCGTACCTGGGAACCGGCAATCCGCCGCGAACCATCCGCATGATCCCCGTCCCCTTCGATCCGGAGGACGTGACCGTCGCCGACGCGGTGTTCGCCACTCACGAGCACACCGATCACACCCACGGTCCCTCCCAGGCCCCGATCCTGGCGAACACCGACGCGGAGTTTATCGCGCCCGACGATTCGATCGCGGTCGCTCGCGGGGAGAACTGGACCGATCGATGGGACGTCTCCGCCGATCAGTTCACCGAGATTCAGGAGGGGGATACCGTTCGTGTCGGCGAGTTCTCCGTCGATATCGTCGAGGTGAACGATCCTGATGCGACGCATCCAGTCGGCTACGTCATCGAACACGACTCGGGAACGATCTTCCATGGGGGAGATACCAAGCCCGCCGGCACCTTCGACGAGATAGGCGACCAGTATGACATCGACCTCGGGATCCTCGCGTTCGGATCGGCCGGAACGGTTCCCGACAAGGAGACGGGGGCGCCACAATACACGACATGGTACGCCGATGAGAACGGGATCGTGGAGGCGGCTCGCGCGCTGGACGTCGATCGCCTCCTTCCGACCCACTGGGACATGTGGAAAGGGCTCACTGCTGACCCGACCGCCCTCCATTCGCACGTCCGGAGCTTCGAGCATCCGAGATCGCTCCGGATCGTGGAGATCGGCGACCGCACCGAACTCTAAGCGAGGAGCAAGTCTCAGCGAGGAGCGATTCTCTCGCGTGCCCTTTTGGCCCCACCTTTTAAGATGCTACTCGTGAACCGATACCTCATGAGCGATTCGCAAACGACGGAGGAACGTGTGCTTGAGGAGGACGGGATCACCGTTCGAAAGTCGTTCTCGACCGACGAGTTTCCCGTCCCCGCAGTCACGTTTCGTCTCGAGTCCGATCGGAGCGAGCCCGTTCGCATCCGATTGACCGATACGATTCCGGAGTCATTCTCGATGGATCGAATCGGGTTCCATCCGGAGTTCGAAAGCGAACACTGGACGGCCTACAGCGACCACCGCGTCGAGTTCGAACGGCTCCTCGAACCCGGGTCGACGATTCAAACCGTCTTCGGCATCCGCGGCGATGATATCGATCCCGAACCGTTCCTCACCATGCCGTCCGTCGATCACGTCCCGGCGGGCGAGACGATGGAGGACGTCCTCGGGACCGACGGAACCGATCCGGTCCGAGAGGTCCTCTCCGGGGACCGGGAGTCACTTCCCGGCATGGACTCGACGTCGGAATCCGCGTCGAACGACGAGGACGAAGTTGACGGTGACAGTGACGGTGAGACGGAGGGCGACGACGAGACGACGGTCGAAGCCGATCCGGACGTCGACGCATCCGGACCGGCTCCGCACTCGATGGATCCCGGTACCACCCCGGCGGTGACTGACGCTTCCGAGGCGTCCTCGGCGGTCGATCACTCCGTTCGGAGTGGGACCGAACCGAGAGCGGAGGACGACTTGGAGGCAGAATCGGGCGAAGTGGAACCTGCCGGCTCGATCGCCGCCGCGCTGGCGTCGGAGATCCGTGCCGGAGAAGTAGACGACTCCGATCTCGAGGTCCTGCGTTCGGAACTCGACATCGACACGCAGGAGAGGGGTGTTCCCCGAAGCGTCGACGTCCGGATCGGTCGACTCCAATCGCAAATAGGGGATCTCGCGGCCTACACCGACGCACTGGAGGCGTTCATCGACGAGCAGGGAACCGCCTCGGGGGTCCTTGAGGAGGCTCAATCGGCGATCGAGGACGTCTCGGATCGGATCGGCGTCGTCGAGGAGCGGATGGACGACGCGGACGAAGAGCAGTCGGTCCTTGCGGACGGCCTCGAGGACGTCGAGACGGAACTGGACTCGCTCGCGGGCGATCTCTCCGAAGCGACGGATCGGGTCACCGATGTCGAGGATCGCCTCGCGGAACTCGATGGGATCACCGAGACGGTCGAGGACGTGGAGGAAACGGTCGGGAGTCTCGACACGAAACTCGACGACGTGCGCGATGATATCGCTGATCTCGACTCGCGGGTACTTGGAGTAGAGGACGCCGTCCACGACGACGTTGCCGACCTCGAGACGGAGATCGATCGGATCGACGAGGAACTCGCCGATCTCGAGGCGTTCCGCGAACGGCTCAACGACGCCTTCGGAACGTAACCGAGATCCAGTCCGCGATCTTGGCTTCTGGTCCCCGATCTCGTCGGTCCGCTCGTTCGGAACGCAACCCGTTTGAACGTCGAGCACGGAGTGGCGACGATGACTACGCCGGTACCGATCGCGGTTCCCCGCAAGGGGCGTCCGCTCGAGGCCGTCCTCGACCGCTTTGCGAACGTGGTCGGCCCCGAGGTGGAGTCGCTGGCCGACGACGTGAGTTCGACCCTCCGCTATGAGAAGGCCGTAACGAAGGACTCCCTCTCCGACGACCGAGGCCCCTACGAGCGACTCGCCGCCTACTCGACGCCCGAGGATCCCTACGCCCCCGAGTACACGCTCCTTCGCGACGATCGGGAGGGGATGCCGCGTCGGATCGTCTTCGATGCGGTCCGGATCGACGTCGGCGGCGTTCCCGTGGAGCTTATTGGCCGCGAGGAGCCGTTTCGATCGCTTCGAACCCACGAGTTTGCGCTCGGGTTCGACTCGGCCGACCTCGTGTTAGAGGAGGTCGTCGAACTTCGCCCCTCCGGCGTCGAGGGACTTGAGGACGTTAACGACCGTATCGACCCCCGCGAGTCCGACGTGCGCGTCGTCACCGGGCTCGGTGATACGGTGTATCACACGCTCATGGCCACGCCGGAGTTGCTTCCGGCGGGTGCCGATCTCGACCGGTCGTTCGTGACCGACTACGAGGGAACCTTCTGTATCTCCCCTCGCTACGAGCGACTCGTGACGGCGGTCCTTGGTACTGACGCGACCGCCGACGTCTCGTTTACCTATCCCGGCGCGGATCACGGCGAGGAGGAGGCCGCGATCGCGGAGACAGGTATCGGCGTTTACTTGACCGTCACGGGATCGACCGCGCGCGAGCATGGGCTCGTGCTCGGCGAGCACCTCTTTCCGAGCGAGACCGTCCTGATGAGCAACGCCGCCGAAACGTCGAGGACGATCGACCGTGTTCGCGATCAGCTCGTCCGACCCGAATCCGCCTCCGTCCTCTCGGTGTAACCGGTGACGTGGACGATCGGATCGCCACAGCAGTTAATGCGGTGTGGCACCACGTAACAGTATGGTCGACGAGGGTGATCGATGTCTCCGGTGTAACGAGCGCTTTGAGTACGACCGCGGAACCTGTCCGAACTGCGGGTGGGACAGCCAGGCATTTCGGGATCGAGGCCGCTACGGTCTGGCTCGACCGGGAACCGGCGAATGGAGTGGTGACTGACCGGTAGCGATAGGGACGACCGACGATCCGGTTCCCGAGGAGAATTAAATCGGATTTCGGCCGAAGTTCGAACCGGGTTTCGAGCCGAAATTCGAATCCGGTTCGGGACCCATTCACTCCGCGAGCGCGGACTGTCTGGCCTCGTGGAGGGCATCACAGACGCCCCCCTGTCCGTCCATGTTGACGCGTGCCAACCGGGCGCGCCGATGGACGAGTTCGGCGTTTTCGGGATCGATCAGGGTGCCGTCCGGCGTCCGAAACAGTCGTTCCGTCCGCTCGAACCGGCCCAGCTCCTCGGCTTTTTCGAGGTACCGCTCCAGCGGTTCGGCCGGTACCGTCACTTCGAACTCCCGTCCGGGAACACTGACGGCGATCCGATCGTCAGCGATCCCCCGATCCAGATCCCCCCGATCGAGAACCGCGATCTGATCGAGGTCGATTCCGGCCGCGAGGAGTCGTTCGACCGCGACGTACTGTCGCGACAGAACGGCCTTTTCGTCGAGGCTCTCGCGCAGGTCACCGATCCCGTCTTCGGCGTCCGGGAACGCCTCGGAGAATGGAAGCCCGCCGTTGACGCCTCGATTGACCTCCCGTTCGTGCATGTGCTCGCGAAGCTCGATCGTACAGTCGGCCACCTCCGGAAGCGACTCGACGGCCTCGCGAGCGTCGGTCGCCATCATCCATGCGAACGCCGGCGAACACCACGCCGTGGGCAGGGTGAACGCAACGTGAACGCTCACGTCTGTTTCCCCCTCGATGCGGATCTCGTCCGGATACTCCAACTCGACGATCGACCGATCGAGTTCGGGATCGGTGACCGATTCGAGCGTCTCCAGGACGTGCTCGCGGGAGGGTGGATCGGCCGTTTGTCTCGCTCTCTCGGCCATCGTCAGTCGGCCGCCGATCCGGTCTCGGCGTAGTGCGTCTCCAGACCGAACTCCTCCGTGATCGCGTCCTCGCGGAACTGTCGTTTTTGCTCCTCGATGTCGATATCGTAGAGTCGGGCCGCGTTTTCGCCCATGATCTTTCGCATTACGTCGACTGAGAGCTCCGTTCCGTACTCGTCTTGTTGTTCGTCGGTGAGTTCCGCGTTCATGACGCAGTCGACGAGCCAATCGGGGTTCCAAAGCGCGTAGTCGCTGCCGAAGAGGAGCCGATCCTCGCCGAGCCAGTAGAGGAGTTCCCCCATTATCTCGCCGAACTTTCGCGGGCGGTTCTGTGCCATGGGCGCTGCCACGGCGAGTCCACCGTAGACGTTTGGTTCCTGGGCGGCGATCCAACAGAAGTCGTCGAGTCGCGGGAGCCCGACGTGTTCGACGATGAAGTTGAGTTCGGGGAAGGAGCTCGCGGCATCATCGACGTCCGCGACGTCGAACGCATCGCGGTTCAGCGGGCGGATAGTCGGCCCCTTGTGCGGATGGATGTTCTCAATACCGAGGTCGGAACATTTCTCGAGGTATCGGAAGGCCTCCTCGCTGTCGAGACGCCACCCCTTGGAGTCACCGCGCCACTCGGCCGTGTAGAGTTTGACGCCGTCGATGTCGTATTCCTCCTTTTGACGTTCGAGCTCCCGGAGACCAGCCTCGCCCTCGCGCGGATCGAATCGACCGTTGGTGATGAACCGCTCCGGGTGGTCGGCCGCGAGCGCGGCGTTGTCGTCGACGGTATTGAACCCCTCGTCGTAGAACTCATGGAGATGGGTCGGTTGGAAGATCCCCATGTCGACGGCCCCGTTTCCGAAGAGGTCCGTCAGCATTCGGTCCGCCGAGTAGTTGCGATACTCATCGAGTCTCCACTCGCGTTCGGAGGGCGTAAAGCCCGTGTGGTAGTCGTAAAAACAGCGAATGAACTCCTCGCCTCCCTCGTGGATGACGTTCTTTTCGCTTGCGTCCCAAAAGTGCAGATGGGAATCGATAACGAACACGTCCTCTCCGTCTTCTGTCTGATACATACGTTGTACCATGGTTGGTGATACCATATAAACATCATTGTTTATCATGTTTCATTTGGAGCGTATTCATCGCGAACTTTTATGTAAATTCCATCACCAGCTACTGATAGCTATGGAAGCTGCGAGACTCCACGAATACACCGAGGAGATGTCCGAGGCGCTCACGATCAACGAGATCGATCGTCCGGAAGTCACCCGATCGGACGACGTCGTCGTCGAGGTGCACGGCGCCGGGTGGTGCCAGACGGACAACCACATCATCGAAGGGATGTGGGCGGATTACGTCGAGCAGGACCTTCCGCTGACGCTCGGCCACGAGAACGCGGGCGAAGTCGTCGCGGTCGGTGAGGAGGTCGAAACCGTTTCGGTCGGCGATCCGGTCATCTGTCATCCGGTGATGACCTGCGGGACGTGTCGACAGTGCCGGCTCGGCGAGGATATGTACTGTGAGAACCTCTCGTTCCCCGGTCTGACGACCGACGGCGGGTTCGCCGAGTACCTGTTGACGAGCGAGCGCGCGACGGTCCCCCTTCCCGACGGAACCGATCCGATCGACATCGCTCCCCACGCTGACGCCGGCATTACCGCCTATCACGCCGTAAAGAAGGCGGTCGACGAACTGAACCCCGGTGACCCGGCCGTGGTGATCGGCATCGGCGGACTCGGACATATCGGCCTCCAGTGTCTCGACGCCATGAGCGCGAGCGACATCATCGCGCTCGACGTCAAACGGAGTGCACGCGAGATGGCCGAGGAACTCGGCGCCCGCCACACGATCGATCCGGCGAGCGAGGACGTTCCGGCCATCATCGCCGATCTCACCGACGATCACGGCGCCGAGCAGGTACTCGATTTCGTCGGCGCCGACGTGACGACCGGATATGCTCCCGATATCGTTGCACCTGGAGGCGACCACCACGTCGTCGGCTACGGTGGCCACATTCACGAGCCGTCACAGTCGCTCGTGGACGGGGAGTTCTCCTACCGAGGTACCCTTGTCGGGCGGTACACGGAACTACAGGAACTCGTTCGACTCGTCGACCGTGGCGACGTCGACCTCCACACCTCCCGATACGATCTCTCGGAGATCAACACGGTCGCGGAGATGCTCGAACACGGCGAGATCGACGGTCGAGCGGTCATTACCCCCTGATCGTCGTCGATCGGATTCCAATCGGCCCAAGAGTATAATAGCTTACCACCGAACCTATTTCTTGTGGGATCGGACCTATTTGCAGTCACGCGCCGGACGGCCATCGTCGGAGCGGGCGTGCTCACGAGCGGCTGCCTCGACGGCGGCTTCGACGAGGGCCAAGACGCGACCGAGAGCGATAGCGGCGAGTCCGGTGTCTCGCCGACTGAAGCCGAGACTCCCACGACTGGAGAGACAGAACAGATGAGCGATCTTACACTCACGAGCCCGGCGTTCGATGACGGCGAACGAATTCCCCACAAATACGGCTACGAGGCCGAAAACGTCAATCCACCCTTGGAGATCGAGAACGCTCCCGACGGGGCCGAGTCGATGGCCCTCATCATGGACGATCCTGACGCGGTCGAGCCGGCAGGAAAGGTGTGGGATCATTGGATCGTGTGGAACATCCCTTCCGAGACGACGGCGATCCCCGAGGATTGGGCACCGAGCGAGGCAACGGAGGGAACGAACGACTACGGCACTGTCGGTTACGGTGGACCGAACCCGCCCGACAAAGAACACAGGTACCGATTCCAACTCTTCGCGTTGGAGACGACGCTCGAACGCTCCCCCCAGACGGATGCTGAGGCACTGAGATCGGCAATGGAGGGTCACGTGATCGAACGGACGCAACTGAACGGAACGTATCCGGCCTGATCGCTTGTGAATCAGCTGTCGGTGGCATTTTGCGAGCCAGTGTCACTGGAGGGATACGATAATCATACTCCACTGTTGGAACGGCTGTACTTCCCATCCGTTACTCGCTGAACGAGATCCGACCATCCGCACCATCCGAAACGTGGTCGGACCGACTCATCTCGTAGCGTCGGTGGTTGCTTCTCTCCGGGTCTCCGTTCCGGAGAACACGGCGATATCTCGCCCATCGATACCTATTGTAACGCGATCGTTCACCTCAGGTGGGGCTCGTCTCCGTTCTGCGGTCACTTCCTCTCCACACTCCAATCGCACGCGGACATCGTACCGGCTTCCGATATCCGTCACAGCTCGGACCGTTCCTGGAAGGTTGATATCGGTTTCCAGACTCCCTGTAGAGTCAATGATGATGTCTTCCGGTCGCACGTGAACGATCGGCGCTCTCTGGTCATCGATATCGTTCGTCAACGCATACGTTGAATCGTTGTCTCACCGATCGTCAGCGTTGGCGGGTGCCGATCCGTGAGCGTCGCCGAAAGCGTGTTCGACCGCCCCAAAAACGACGCAACGAATCGGTTTGGTGGTGATTCATAGAGGCTGCGTGGATCCCCAACTGCGGAAACGCTCCCGTCACGCAGTATCACGAGCTGATCGGCGAGTGACATCGCCTCCTCTTGATCGTGCGTGACAAACAGGGTCGTAACCCCTGTTTCCTGCTGTATCCGGGTGATCTCCTCTCGTAGTTGGGTTCGTAGTGTCCGATCGAGTGCGGACAGCGGTTCATCGAGCAGCAGTACATCCGGTTCGGGAGCTAACGCACGAGCGAGTTCCACTCGACGTTGTTGTCCACCACTCAACTCCGCCGGATAGGACTCATACTGCTCCGTGAGTTCGACCAGTTCGAGATACTCGGTGACGATCTCATCCCGACGGTCCGGATCGATATCTTGCGCATGAAGGCCGTAGGCGACGTTCTCGGAAACGGTCATGTGGGGATACAGCGTCGACCGTTGAAAGACGATGCCAACCTCACGCCTTTCGGGTGGACTGTCAGTGACGTCGTCCCCGCGCAAGAGCACCCGTCCCGTTGTGTGGGTGATATGGCCGGCAATCGCGTGAACGATCGTCGTCTTTCCGCACCCGCTTGGCCCGAGAAGCGCCACCAGTTCCCCCTCCGGGAGGCCGAATGAAACGCCATCGACTGCTGTCTCGCTCCCGTACTGGTGGGACAGGTCATCGAGTTCGAGAATCATCGATTCACAACCGTCGGGATCTGGGCAACCCGCTGGATCGCTGCGACGACGAGCAGCGTAATCCCTAACAATGCAAGTGCCAGTGGCACGATGGCGTCGATCCCGCCGGAAATGAAGTCCACCCAAATTCGGGTGGGCATCGTTCGAGGGTTATACGCGACCATCATCGTCGCTCCGAACTCGCCTATCGCTCGTGCGAAGGTAAGAGCGATACCTGCGAGTATCGCGCCGCGTGCAAGCGGAAGGGATATCTGCGTGTGATGTAGCTATATTAGGTCACTATTCGAGAGTAAGCCGAGAAACGTCACTGTCGGGTCTTGCTCACAAGCACGTTTCCGACTGTGCCGATTTTCACGGTGGACGAGTTCCTCTCTCGAAATGAACGACACAGCCACGGACAAACCAACGGTGGTTTTTATTATTCGACCGTCGACGATCCCCGTATGAGACTGGCCGATCGTCCCGGATCGACGAGCCAGGATCACCGTTTTGTGGGCCAAAGCACCCGTTTAATTCTCACGAAGGAGAACGGGAACCGGCCATGCTAGTATTTTCGGAGGAGTTCTACTGGATCGCGGGATTTGCCATCGTCGCCGCTCTCGTGAACGGGGCAGGAATCATCGCGATATTCCGACATCAAGAGTGGGCAGAACGATCGCTTCCCTACCTCATGTGCTTTGCGGCGGGGATTCTCCTTACAACGCCGCTGTTGCATGCACTCCCGAACGCGATCGCGAAAACCCCTGCGGCGGGATTCAGTGCCCTGGCCGGATTCCTCTTCATGTTTCTCTCAAATGACCTTATCAAACGTCGCACCGGAGAGGCGACTCTCGCCTTCGGGGTGACGGCCGCGGAAGGCATCGGAGTCCACTCGCTGGTCGACGGGGTCGTCTATACCGTCACGTTCAACATTTCCCTCCTGACTGGCGTCCTCGCAGGGACCGGATTGATCGTCCACGAGTTCGCGGAAGGAGTCATCACGTATCTCGTCCTGGTAAAAGGAACTGTGACGGAACGAACGGCAGCGACATACGCGTTTTTCATCGCAGCACTGACGACACCGATCGGCGCCTTCCTCGCCTATCCGCTGGTGAGTGGATTGGGGCCACGCTATCTTGGTCTCCTGCTTGGATTCGTCTCCGGGGTTCTACTCTACGTCTCTGCGGCCCACCTCCTCCCCGAGGCACGGTCTTACGAGAAGGAACACTCCATCCTCACTTTCCTGGCTGGCGTCGGCGTGGCGTTGTTCATCGTGTTCTCGCGGACGATGTGAGTCGCTCGCGGTCAAGCTTCATGCGAAACTGTCGACGGAGGCCAGCAAGCAGGACGCTGTCGACGGAGGCCAGCAAGCAGGACGCTGTCGACGGCGATCAGCGTTCACGACGCTCGGCCGCTCCTCGTTTCGGAGTTCGACTGGCTGTCATCGATCTCGAGGACTGATCTGGGATCGATCATTCAGTATTTTTAATATCTCCTGTGAGACTACCAGGGGTATGCGCATCGCACCTGTATCCGACACTGAGACCGCCGAACCGATCGAGGACGTACACCTGACCGTACTGGGCGACGGCGAGAACGTCACCATGCAACACTTCCGGATCGAAAGCGGTGCGCTCATCGAGGAACACTCGCACCCGAACGAACAGGTCGGATTCCTCTTTGAGGGCGAACTCGTCTTCTTCGGCGACGGCGAAGAGCGGGTCGTCGAGGCCGGCGACGGCTTTTTCATCCCCGGCGACGAGCCTCACGGCGTCGAGAATCGGACTGATTCCCCCGCGATCGGGGCCGAACTCTTCTCCCCGCCACGCGATAGCTTCCCCTGGGAGTAGCGACCGCGGAGCGATTCGATCGTCGAATTCGAATCGCTCCGTCCGCGGATCGTTTCGATCGTCGACCCTCCTGGAGTCACGGTTGCCGACGCGGCGGCGATCGTTTGGAAGCGGCGGTTCCAGAGCCGTCCTGAAGAGACACCGACGGTGAACGGAACCTCCTCCACAAGAGAGTTCCGCGTTTCCTCTCCCCCCAACCCCGCTTCGAGCGAGTGAGGGCCGGCAATAGGTTATTACGTCCAGCTATCGAAATGTTAGTTGAGAGATGGTTGATTACTACGACCAGATCCTCATCGGGACCGCCGTGGCGATAGTCGCCGGTGTCTCAGTAAGCATCCACCCGGCGGTCGCGATCTATCAGGGACTCGCCGGCGGGAGCCTGATAGCGACGGTCCTCCTCCTCGATACCCTCTTTCGGAACCCGCCGACGGAGCCCACTCCGTCCAAAACTATCAGCTCGATTCTCCTGGGCATATGCTGGCTCCTCTCGATCCTGTTGTATCTGTGAGGCCCTGCTTTCCGGCACGTGTAATTTGTTCCCACGTCGTCGGAATCCCCCGGTTCTTGATTGGAATACGGAGGCGAATATCGGTGAGGAGTTATGGTCGAAGTAACCTACTACGGGGTCGACACAGGGTTGTTCGAAGGCGGCGAAGATCTGGTCGGTCGGATCCTTGAGAACGTCGATGACCCTCCCCGGCTGGAAGACGGCGACGTCGTCGTCTCTTCGAAGGTGGTCTCGCTCGCCGAAGAACGGCACGTCGATCTCGAATCGATATCCGTCTCGCCGCGAGCGGAACGAATCGCGGAACGTGCGGGTCTCGACGAGAAGGAGGCCGAGCTGGTCTTGCGCGAGTCGACGGTCGTCGGTGCGATTCCGGTGGCCGATCTCGCGGCCGACCACCTCATGGAACAGACGACTCACGAGGAAGGGGCAGACCAGGCCATCGAAGACCTTCCCTCCTTGCTCGTGACGGTCCGTAACGGACGTCTCTGTACGAACGCCGGAGTCGATCTGTCGAACTCCCCGGAAGGAATGGCCACGCTACTTCCGTCGGATCCCAACGCGAGCGCTCGTCGGATCCGCGAAGCGCTTCAGGAACGTGCCGACGTCGATGTCGCGGTCATCCTGACGGATTCGGAGGTCAGTCACCGGGGCGGATCCGTGGACATAGCGATCGGCTGTTCCGGCATCAAGCCGATCGATCGGAACTTCGGGGCGAGCGACCTCTATGACAACCCGAAACTGGGCGGCGTCGACCTCATTGCGGACGAAATCGCCGCGGGAGCCGTCCTGTTGACCGGCCAGGCGGCCGAGCGGACACCAGTCGTCATCGTCCGCGGTCTCGAATACGATTCCGGAGACGGTATCGAACCGGACGCGGAGTTCCTTCGGGATGCGATCGTCCCGACGCTGGCTCAGTCCATTCGAGTGAAGTTGGCCGAACGAGTGCCGGTGTTTTGACGTCGACGTGGATCGCTGTCGTCGATGATACGGCCGCATTCCGGCTCAGCGACTAGTCGTTGAGCATCAGAATCGGCCGTGGCCGGACACTGAACGAGACGTCCGTGCGAGGAGAACGCTCGTGACCCCAATTGCCGTGGCTACCACCCCCGTCGTGACGACGATCCATCGGAGGGCGCTCTCGAAACCCAAGACGGGTTCGACACGCGTGAGCGCGATGCCGATCGCGATCGGAGTAAGCGTCGCAACTACTCGACCCCCGGATTCGGCGATGCTAACGAGACCGCCTCTGAACTGCGGTGGTGCCAGCCCCGTAATGATACTCCGGTACAATGAGAACGTGATTCCGACGCCGACGCCCATGGCGACGACTGGGAGTCCGGCGACGAACACGGATCTCGAAAGTGCAAAGGCCGCAAGTCCCCCGCCGAGAAGGACGTTCGCGCTGACGAGCGGAACGGTCGGTCGGTTGAAATGGGCGACGATTCGCCCCGCCTGCGTCGCCGTTATCGCATACACGATACTGAACAGCGCGACGAGAAATCCGGCCTGACTCGGTGTTCCGCCCTGGAGGCGGGTGATGACGAGCGAGTTGTACGTGAGAAATCCGATGAACGGAAGGACGACAATACCTCGGGCTACCAGATACGGTACCACGCGAGGGCGACTCGCGGTCTGCCAGAGGTGAACGACGTACGTCCCTTCAAACGACTGCTCGTCGGATTCCGTATCGTCGATATCGGCGGGCTCGTTGAAAAACAAGAATACGAGGAGAGCGATCGGGATGGCGAGCCCATATATGAGAAAGGGATACTGCCAGGCGAAGCCAACGATGACTCCAGCGATGGCCGGAAAAACCGCCTGTGAGAGGCCGCTGACTCCAAAGCGAATCCCTTGTGCGGTCGTTTCCGAATCGGCCTCATAGAGATCACCAATCGAGGTGATAATAACCGGTGTTATCCCCGCAAACCCGACCCCTTGTAACGCTCTGAGCCCGAGGACGACCTGAAAGCTGGTGGTAAAGGCGATCCCGAGTCCGCCGATACCGAAACAGAACAGACCGGCAATGAGAACGGGTTTCCGACCGATTCGATCGGTAAGCAGTCCAAAAAGCGGGATTAAAACGATCGGCGGCGCCGCAACCGCAGTCACGACCAGCCCGATCTCCGCTGGGGAGACACCGAGCGGCTCCGTCAATGAACTCAACACCGGTGAGATGAGCGCGGTTCCGAGTGCGCCGATCGCATTCGCTGCGAGGAGTAGACGAAAGTCGTCGTCGGAAACCATCTTCGCGTTCTGTCCGAACAGGCGTCCAACGAGGGTCACGACGGAACTGTTCTCACGTATGGCAATTGCAAGGGTGAAGTACCTCGGGGTCAAGCCCCGAGGCTTCCTGTTTCTACGACAGAACTTGCAGAAACACGCTCCCGGTGAGGTATTTCCACAGCGGTTCCAGTCTCCGCAGGCGTGGATTCGGAGGCTCCCACTCCTATTCGGTGGCGACGGCACAGCGTCTGACCGTCCGTATTTTTGGACTTGAAGCCAGACACAAGTAGTGCCATCTCATCTCGGTGTTTAGTACATCGCTACTTAATAGTTTGCGTCAACGTTGTCGGCTTCATCCACGGGGTCAAGCCCCGTGGCATTCGCCTTGAACCGCCTGTAAACCTGCCTTTCAGGATGCGGAGACGATCGACGATTCTCACGCTGACTCGCCGTCGGCCGTCCCTCACTCGCCATCGACCGTCTCCTCACTCACTGTCGGTCGTCTCGTTGGTTTGTGCCCGTTCGTCGCTTGGATCGACGATGGTCGCTCCCTGTCCGCGTTCGACGGGGATCCGTTCGATCACGGTTCCGTCCTCATCGGTTATGAGAACGTAGTAGATGATATCGCGTTCATCCCCGTCCGCGACCGGTTCGAGGTCATCTTCGGTTACGTCCCCGCCGATGAACGATCTGACTGCGGCATCGTCCCGTATTTCGACCGTCCTCCCCGTGTCGGCATTGACGAAGACGTTGCGCGTCACGTCGGTGAAATCCGTCGGCGAGACCTTGATGTGCCACCACAGGTCGCCATCGATCGTAACGGGGACCGGCTCGGTGACGACGAAGTTTTGCCCCCAGTTCGTTCGTGAATCCGCGGACCGGGCGATTCCCATGGCGCGCTCCGGTCCGGTCAGCGTTTCGTCCTCGGTTCCAAAGTAGGTATACTCGCCGGTCTCGGCATTGGCGAACCACACCTCATCAAGCCCGCGCGTGTCCTCCCCGTACGGCTCCAGCGCAGTTACGTACGACATCCGTTCCCCTTCCAGATCGATGACGAACGGTTGGGCGTTGTCGGCCTCCGAGGGAAGCCGAGCCAGCTCGACTTCCTCGGCGTGTGCGCCGACCACGGGAAGTTGGTTGATGATGCCATTGCGGTAGCCAAGCGATCCCATCTCGGCGCGCGTAACGGTCATCGGATACAGCCGCTGGCCGTCGAGTGTCGGGTGGTTCCGGGCCTCCTCGGGGGTGAGATGCTCTATGTCCCCGTCAGGATGGACCAGCGCCCCGCCATCCCAGGTCGGCGTCGTGTGGGGAAACGGCGTCAGGTGCCACTCGTGGGCCGTTTTCGGGTAGTACATATACGGCCGGCCATCGTGGCTAAACTCGACGGCGTCGTCGTCGTACTTCGTGATGTAATCCGTTTTCTTGAGGTTCCAGTCGGCCGATCGATGAAGCAGCATCCCCTCGCCATAGGTGAACTCCTCCTCGTAGACGGTGATCTGTCGATCGTCCATACGTGTCATATCCGTCACGAGCACCCCGCGCTGGTTCTCGATGAGCATGTTCCGCAGACCGTCGGGCTGGATCGCGTACGACCACGCAAGCGTCCCCGCTTCCGTGCGGGCAATGTCACTCGTTCCGAGTCTGTGTTGGCGATACGAGACTGAACCCCGCGTCGTGATGTCCGCTACCTGGCGAGGAACGACGCGTGGATTCTCCGGGTTCGCTTGCGGAAACTCCTCCACTTCGGTCGCGTCGGTCATCGTCTGTTGCGCCAGCGTCCGTTGTTCGAGGGCCGTCGCCGGCACGCTGACGAGTAGTGAGAGAACGAACAACACGCCCACGATAACGGTGAACAGTCGGATCTTCCGATCACGTGAGCCCGAGACTCCGAATAGCAAATCAAGCGGCTTCTCCGCCTCGTTCCGTGTTTTCCTCGACGATCGGGGTGGCCGTCCGTCCACGTCGAATGGTGGAATAACCCACAGGACGACTGCCGTTATGATAGCTCCACCACCCAGCACTGCCAACCCCGGAGAGTGGAGGATACCGTAGACGATGCCGTGCCAGAGCGGTCGGGTAAAATACCCGACGAGCAACACGATGCCGAGGCCCACGGTTCGTGTGGCGAGGTGCGCCCGGAGCGAGCGGCCTCCGGGATCACTCGCTGACTCGGTACCCGGTTCAGGGTTGCCGTTCCCGGGTGTACTGTCGTCTCCCATTACATAAACTACATCGCGCTCCCGGATAAACGTCGGCGTCGCCCCCGCTCTACAGACGCACCTCGTCGGACGTCTTCTGCAGTCCGTACGTCTCCCCAGCACGGTAAACGTGCCCGATGTGAAGTCACCGACGAGGACGGGAGATCCCAGACGAATTGATATAGCACTATATGATTTATATGATCGATCTCGCTCGTCACGAACGGCGAGTTCACCGCCTCCGATACGAGCGAAGACGACGTTGAATGCACTCAGTGGGTGGGACGGTACATCTATGGATTCACAAACGCCATTAAGACGGAAATCGACGTGAGCGATCATGATGCCCGACTACAGGGATCGATAGTTCCAGAGTAATCGTCCGGGAGGATTCCAGATTGGCCAAGTCCCTGCAAAAGCAACGCCTCCGACCAATTTTCGGCAGCATTCGGGGAGACGAACTAACCGAATGTGAAAACCAAACTGGGTATCCACCGTTTTAATTCAGAAACGACACGTCGACGGCATCTCGATTCCCTGTGGTACCGGCTGGAATCGACACCCGTGGCGGATGGCAGGACGGCTGCACCCACGGAGTGCCGTCGCCGAGAACGGTTGTGGTGGCACCTTGACGGTTCTCACGACGTTCTACGAGAACTATCGCGGTGATGGTCTCGTCGGATAGAACCGGCCTGTAGTCGGCGAGTCATGTCGGAACGACACCCCACCTCTCGTGACCGGGCGCGGGACCCGAAAGTGCTGAGCTGAGCCCAGCTACGCGCGCGCGGAGTCGGATGTCGAGAAAGACCCGTGGTTGACCGTGGCTGAGTCACAGCCCTCGACGTCGTGGAGAACGGTCTCCGGCGTCGAGAATCACATGGTGCCGTATCAAGAATCCATTCGGAACGTTCTGTGTCTCCATCGGATGGAGAACCATCGCGAGGGAAGACGACTGAGCGATCGGGAACCGTCCACGAACTTGAGGAGCCGCGCGAACGGGACCCTGATCCGGTCACATCCACGAGACGCGAGTTTCGATCGTTCCGATCGTATAGTGAGTATTTGACGTCGCTCAAACACGAGGAGCCGTGGCTGGTGATCCCGTTCTCGTGAAGACCGATCGGAGGGGAAGATACGGATCGACGGCGATCAGCCTCATTCAGAAAACGAGAACTCACACTGTCCAGGAGGTGAACCTTGAGCACCGGGAGATACTTATGCAGAAATGTGGTACCCTGGAAGCTATCGTATAGATCCGGAGATGAATACCTAAATATGTATTATCCCACTAATCTAGCACCCCAACTGCCGGGGAATATAGTGGTATATCAGGGGATAAGAGCCCTTATCGTAATTTGTGGGGATAGTTTGATACTCCTTCGGTGTGACCGAACCAATGTCGATGAACGACGATCCGAATACCGATCGAACGTCGATCAGAACCTACGTTCCCGCATATCAAAAAGACGAGTGGGTCACACACGCCGAGGAACTCGGGATGTCCCAAAGCGAGTTCGTGCGAACGATGGTCCAGGCCGGACGGCGCGGAGTATCGATCGAGGGAAACACCGATCCGGAACCATCCGAGGAACCCGACGATCCCAACTTGAACCCTGGGGGTAATGACCTCGAAGACCATGTCCGGAATGTCCTTGAGAGCGAGGGTGTGCTCTCCTGGGAGGAACTTCTCGCTGCGGTTACCGCAGATCTCGAGACCCGACTGGAGGACGCACTCGATCATCTCCAGGACGACGGGACGGTTCGCTATCGTGGACGTGAGGGAGGATACGTGTTGATCGATGAGTAGCCAGGATGCAGACCCGGATCTCGAGGATCCGATCGGCTACTTCCTCGAGGATCTCACCTATCACGGAAAGACTGACCGGACGAGACGCTCCTACGAACGCGTTCTGCGCCGCTTCGAGTCGTTTCTGTCCGATCGGGATAGATCGCCCGCCTCGACCGCCGAGGCAAGCCATCGCGACTGTATGGCGTTCGTTCATTCCCTCCGAGGTGATCTCGCCGAGAGCACGATCGCGACGTATGCGGCGTATCTCCACCGTTTTTACGCCTATATGACCCAGATCGGCGTCTTCGAGGCGAATCCGATGACGCTCGTGATGGAGGAGATGGACGAATCGATCGATAAGGATCCGGCCCGCCGTGAGATCGACGTCTCGACGATGCGGACCTTCGTTGCTGGCGTTCGACATCCACTCCATCGGGCGATCGTCGTGACTCTGTTGAAGACGGGAGTACGCGTCGGCGAGCTCTGTAACCTGGATCTCCGGGACGTGGCGATCGACGATCCCGACCTCGGTGCTGTCTACGATCTCGGCACACGTGTCACACTCGATGGCCGACCGAATTCGCTGTACGTCACCGGGGATGCCCGCGTTGGTGAGCCGCTGAACGGCGAGATTCGTACTGCAGCGAACAAGCGAAAACGCGAGACGGTGATACCGATCGACGACGAGTTACGGACCGTCCTGAAGGCGTGGCTCGCGATCCGGCCGGATGCGGTCTCATCGGCGGACCCTCTTTTCGTCTCCACTGCGGACGGGTGGGGCGAGCGGATCGACCCTGAATCGGTTCGTCACGTGATCGAAGGATACGCTCGCGACTACGGCTGGTACCGTACCGGCGGCGGAGCAAGCGAGAACGTTACCCCGCACTACTTTCGACACTTCTTCACCACCCATCTTCGGGAACGAACCGGGGATCGTGGCGTCGTGAAGTATCTACGAGGAGACGTCGCCGACGACATCATCGATACGTATACCCACAACTGGGGCGACCGTGTTCGCGAGATCTACGAGGCAAACGTCTACCGTCTGTTGTAGTTCGCGTTGACGATTCCATCGTGATCGAGAACCGATGACGTTCGAACTTCGATCGATGTCGAACGTATAAATCTCATAATGCTATATAGAAATTGTTCGGATGTCTGCTGATCGAACGCATCCAGTAGTCGCTTCAGAAGGGATCGTTCCGACGGATCAGGACCGTTCACGGACCGTTCCGCCGGTCAGGCCGTCCCACTCGACGCGACACCCGAGCCGGGACAACGCCGCGCTCGTGTCGTCGATGCCGGCTTCCGCCAGGATGGACTCCACCTCCGCAAGGGACATTCCAGGTTCGATCCGGTCTTTCAGATCCGCGAGGATCCCGGGTCGAACGAACGTTCCGCCGACCCGTTCGTGTTCCGGGGCCGGTATCCCGCCGAGAGCCTCAGTTGCAACGTCATATCGCCTCGCGAGGGCATCCATCGTCACGACGTCCTGATCCGGACGGAGGACGTCAGGAAGGACGGATGCCGCCTCCGCGAGGAGATCGGACTCGTACTCACGGAGCACGTCGACCACGTCTTTTACCCGAACGGTCCGCGAATAGGTCACGGCTCGGTGGTCACGTGCAGCGATCTCCTCACCGACTCCGAGGGATTCGTCGACCGCCACGATCAGATCGACCGATTCCACCGTCTCGAGTTGTGAGAGCTTCTTTTCGACGTACTCCGGCGTCCAAAAGCCCATCACCTCGAAGAAGACGCGAAAGTCGGCGTGGTCGTATTCAAACGAGAAATCCGGGATCATCACGCGCGTTCCCGCCTCAAGCGGCTCGGGCTCGCGAACGAGCGTCCAATCGAGATCGAGCGACCGGAACCGTCCGGCGAAGTCGGCCTCGACGCCGCTATCAAAGGCCGGCTCCGCGAGCGGTTCAACGCCGGGAACCGTCACGTCGGTCTCGGTGAGCGTCATCGTCCGTTCGGTGCCGCGGTCGTCGATCGTGGCCGTCAACCGCCATTCGGGTGTCTCGGCGATCGATCGGAGCAGTCGGGCGAAGGCAGTACCGTACCGACGGGTACCCCGAAACAGGGAATCGGGGCCGGTAACCACGAGTTCCCGTCCCTCCTCCGTCATTTCGATCTCGTACATCAATCCGAGCCGCTTGGTCGCGCTTACGAGCCGTTTCGGATCAGTTGAACGGACGCGAACCTCGATCGCATCGAACAGGGAGGTCTGGGCCAACGACAGGTTGTACCGATCAACGAGTGTGTCCGGGTCCCACCGCGGTTCGAAGCCGGTCATGACCTGCTCGTCCTCGCGGTCGGCATACAGCGATGCCTCGATGTCGGCCGGATCGACGCTGAGTCCGTCCGCCGCAGTCTCTACGGCGAGTTCGCGCTCCGCGGATGTGGTGACACCGACCGATTCGGCGGCCTCGAACGCCTTCCGGCGTGCCCTCCGCGGCGGGAGCGGCGACCGAGTCTGGAAGGTCGCCTCGCGCTCCAGCAGTGCCGCCATCCCTCGAACGAGCTTGAAGTCATCGGCGTTGGCTTCGATATCCTCCAGACGAGCCTCGAGTTCTGCGTATCGTTCGCCCACGTGGCTCCGAAACGTTTCGAGTACGCGGGCCACGAGCCGTCGCTGCTCGCGATCGATGAACTGTGGAGCATACTCACCACCCGCCCTGGAGACGCGGAGATGGTCCTTTCGAAGCACAGGCGTGTCTCGTCTCGAAATCGGTAAAACCCACCGGATGCGATCGTGGGTACTCGCTGGATACGATCGTGGATGCTCCGGGTCACCCACGAACGGGGGACAATACATTTGTATCCCCGAACGGACCCTCGGGTATGCGACGACGAGGCGTTCTGACCGCCGCGATCGCGGCGACGTTTGCTGGCTGTGTCGGGGAACGGCCACCCTCCGGTCCCCGCGCCCCGCCGACCGCCGAGACGTCGTCGGATTCCGGATCGACGACTACCGATCCCCCGCCGGGGTTGCGGCTAGTGGATCGCGACTTCTCCGAGCGAGAGGATGGGATGCTCCTCATCGAGGCGATCGTGACGAACACGGCCCCCGAACAGCGTGCGGGAACGCTCGTCGTAACGGCGGCGACCCCGACCGAGGAAGTCACAAAAACCCGCGATCTGGAGGTCGAACCGGATATCGAAGTCGAGATCGCAATCGAATTCGAGTTACCCTACGCGGAGTTCATAAACGGCGGGAGCCTCTCGATGGATATCGAAACGTGATCGTCCACAGCCGTCACCGACGTCTCTCCGCGACGCGCTCTTCGGCCGTATCCGCGGTGACGAGTTCATACAGGATAGCCCGACCCCCGTCGTCCTTCGGCCGGAGGACCCGTCCGAGTCGCTGGGTGAACTCGCGTTCGCTTCCCGACCCCGAGAGGACGACGGCGACGTTGGCATCCGGTACGTCGACGCCCTCATCGAGCACGTTCGCTGCGAGTATCCGCGAGTAGGTGCCGTCACGAAACCGATCGAGGATCTCGCGACGTTCGGGCGTCCCCGTTTCGTTGGTGATCGCCGGCAGCAGAAACCGCTCCGAGAGTCGATACACGAGGTCCGTGTGTGCCGTAAAGACGATGATCCGATCGTCGCGATGTCGGTCCAACAGCCTTGCGAGCGTCCGCCGTTTGTTCTCGGCGTTCATCATCACCTGACGAGCCTCCTGTTTGGCCAACAGGGCCTCACGAGCACGCGGGTCCCGGCCCGATCGCATGACCAACTTTCGATAGTCGCTCCCGCTTGAAAGCGTGAGTCCTGAATCACGGAGATACCGAACGAACGTCCCTTGCCGGTCTTCGTACCGATCACGTTCCTCGTCGGTCAACTCCACCTCGATCCGCCGAACGTCGTAGGGTGCGAGGTGATCCCCTGCGAGGTCGTCGACCGCGATGTCGTGAACTCGCGGTCCGACCAACTCTTCGATGACGCGATGGGCACCATCCGGTCGTTCGAAGGTGGCGGTCAGTCCGAGCCGTGCCGGCGCGGCGAGAAGTCGCGCGATGTCGCGATATCGCTCTCCTCCAAGGTGGTGTACCTCGTCGAAGACGACGAACCCAAAGACGTCGCCGACGTCGTCGGCTTTGAGATACGCGGAGTCGTACGTCGACACCGTGATCGACTCGCGATGCTGTGTTCCCCCGCCAAACCGACCGATCGGTACCTCGAATTCCCGTTCGAGTTCGCGGACCCACTGTTCGAGGAGGTCGATCGTCGGCACGACGACGAGCGTCGGAACGCCTAGTTCGGCCATTGCGGCGATCGCGATCACCGTCTTTCCGGATCCCGTGGGTAGTTCCAGAACGCCGCGGTCGTCATTGGCGTGCCACGCGTCACGGGCCTCGCGTTGATACTCCCGCAACCGGTAATCCGTCGACAGCGACATCACCGGGTGATCGAACACGTCGTCGACGACGGAGACGCCCGCAACCTCGAGCGCCGTCAGGATCTCATCGTAGTGGACTGCGGGAGCTCTGGCACTATCGATCCGATCGTCGTGTTCGACCCCGGGAAGCGGCGGCAGCTCCTCGTCGGTCTCGATCCGAATGGTCCCGTCCTCGTAGGTGAGCCGTACGGTCATCGGCGCATACGTCCTCTCGAAGATCCACGTATAAAGGCACACCGTCCGGATTGTCGACGGCCGAACGTTCAAACCGGATCGGGAGCCACCGAACCCGTGGACGTTCGATCGGCTCGGCGCGGGATGCGGGTGTGTGGTACGGACGCGCCGAGCGTTCCACGAGCGTAGTCCGTCCCACCTGTTCGCCATGATAAAGGGCCTCCGTCGACGAAGAGAACGTATGCCAGTCGTTGCCTCGATCGTGGCGTTCCTCGTCAGTCTGCTCGTCGGGGGACTCGCGATCTTCATCGCCGCGAGCATCGTCGTCGACTCGCGAAGCTACGAGCACGCGGTCGTCACCGCGTTGATCGGGGCGATCGTCTGGGCGATCGCCGGCGCGTTCACTGGCGTTCCGCTCGTCGGGGAACTCCTTCCACTCCTCGCATGGATCGGCGTCATCAAGTGGCGATATCGCGCCTCGTGGATAGACGCCGGAATCATGGGATTTCTCGCCTGGGCGGCGGCGATACTCGTGTTGGCGGTCCTTCCGTTTGCCGGCATTGACGCGTTCGGCGTCCCGTTCACTTCGACGACCCAGCTGTGACCGAGGACTCCGCTGTGACTGACGACCTCGCTCTGATCGGATCGATCGAGGTCCCGTGATCGAGCCGGATCATCCCCCGGATCAAAAGATCGATTCGCTCACATCCAGGACGTGTGCGGGGCCGCCAACCGACCAGACGTCCGTGTCGATCCCGATCTCCGCGATCCGCGATTCGACCTCCTCAACGTAGGGCTCCCGCGTGTTGACGTACACCGAGGCGCCGGTGTCGGTCGAGAAGTAGACCGGTACGTCCGCCTCTCGGAGTTCTCGAACGGCGTTGAACACCGCGATCGTCTCGGGTTGCCAGTAGACCCATCCGGCCGGCCCCGTCATCGTCGTCGCCGTCAACGATAGCGAGTCGTGTTCGGCCAACTCAAAGATCCGCTCGAACGAGCCCGCACGGAGTGCATCGGTCATCTCGATCAACTGACCGTGTACGTGAGCCATCCGCGCATCGAACATGTGACTCGCCTCCGCCTCCCGGTGGGCCTCCTCCGTCTCCTTGTAGGACGGAACGTGTGCGGCAACGATCCGGAGATCTGATTCGGGATCGAATCCGTCGTCGCCCTCGCCGACTGGAAGGCGGCGAGCACGACAGTCCTCGTCGTTGAGTCCTGTCTCGAGGATCGAGTAGGCGCCGGTCACCGCACGGGCCGCCGACGACGATCCACGTCTGGCGACCGTGGATATCTCCGGCCGGGACATCTCAAGGCCAGCCGCCTCCGTGAGCGCCATCGCCGCCGCTGCGAACCCCGAGGAGGACGACCCGAAGCCGATGTTCGAGGGGAACGAATTCTCACTTTCAAAGCGGACGGCGTGGTCGAATCCGGACAGATCGCGAACGTGATCGACGACCGAGTCGATCCGTTCTCTCGCTCTCCCCTCCACGTCGTCGCCGTCGATGCGGAACACGTCCTCATTGGCATCCGGTTCCCACTCGACGGTGGTCGTAGTCGCCGTTGGGGCTGTACAAAGGCTGATGCTGTCGTGATACGGAAGTCGAAGTTGCTCGTCGCGCATCCCGTGGTACTTGACGAGCCCCTGGATCGGATGCGCTCGTGCCGTGGCTTTCATATCCGGTATGTTCGGGTAACGGGGGATTAGCGTTGCGAATGATCGAGGAAATCGACTCCGAAGCCACTGGAGATCGATACCATGACAGGATCGATGCCATGACAAGAGTTTTGCCGCCCGTACGCGGATCAGATCGGTATGACCGACTACACCGTCAAGTTCGTCGGGACCGGCGAGACGATCGAGGTATCCGACACGCAGACGATCCTCAACGCCTGTCTGGAGGAGGGCATCGCCCAGGAGTATTCCTGTCGGGTCGGCATGTGTCTGGCCTGTTCGGCGGAGATCGTCGAGGGCGAGGTGACCCAGCCTGCGGCACGTGGGCTCACTGACGAGGAGGCGTCCCACTACGCCCTGACGTGTATGGCGCGCCCGAAATCCGATCTTCGACTCGATCGAGGGGTCTATCCTCCGAGCATCGAGAACGCATCGCCCGGGAACGAACCGTCCGCGGCTGACGACTGACGGTGTACTCGCGGCTCACGACGGCGCCCGGGACCATCCGGAGAACGACTCCGCGGGATGACCCGACGGATTCAAGACGGTTCCAACCCGCGAAGTAGACAATGCGTCAGGACCACCTCATCACCGCGACTCAACTCTCGCGGGCGGACATCGAGGCGGTGCTCGACCGGGCACGGACGATCGACGAGTCACGGTCGGCGTTCACACAGCGATATTCCGGATCCGTGCTCGCGTTGTGCTTTTTCGAGCCGAGCACGCGAACGAAGATGAGCTTCGAGACGGCGGCAAAGCGGCTCGGTGCCGACACGATCGACATGGGATCGATCGAGTCGTCATCGGTAAAGAAGGGCGAATCGCTTGCCGACACCGCTCGGGTGATCGAGGGATACGCCGACGCGATCGTGTTGCGCCATCCGAGCGAGGGCTCCGCGAAGATGGCCTCGGAGTTCGTCGACGTGCCGGTGATAAACGCCGGCGACGGAGCCGGACAACACCCCTCACAGACGCTCCTCGATCTATACACCATCCGGGAACGGCACGGCCTCGACGATCTCACGATCGGGATCATGGGTGATCTCAAGTACGGCCGGACGGTTCACTCGCTGTCGGCGGCGTTGACGAACTTCGACGTCCGACAACATTTCATCAGCCCCGAATCGCTTCGACTCCCACGGTCGGTTCGGTTCGACCTCCACGAGGCGGGCGCACAGGTCCGCGAACACACCGACCTCGAGGCGGTCCTCTCCGAACTTGATGTCCTGTACGTCACCCGGATCCAGCGCGAGCGATTCCCCGACGAGAACGAGTACCGGACGGTCGCCGGTGAATACCGGATCGACGAGGAAACGCTCTCTACTGCCCGTGATGACCTGACGATCATGCATCCACTTCCCCGCGTCGACGAGATCGCACCGACGATCGACGAGACCGATCACGCCCGGTATTTCGAACAAGCACACAACGGCGTTCCGGTGCGGATGGCACTTTTGGATATCCTCCTTGGAGGTGAAGACTGATGAGTTCCGATCGATCCGAACACGAACTCCGCGTCTCGAAGATCCGCAATGGAACCGTGATCGACCACATCGCGGGCGGGCAAGCGCTCAACGTGCTCGCGATCCTCGGAATCGACGGATCCGAGGGATTCGGCGTCTCGATCGGAATGAACGTCCCCTCGGATCGCCTCGGCCACAAGGACATTCTCAAGGTGGAAGGCAGGGAGTTGAGCCAATCGGAGGTCGACGTGCTCTCGCTCATCGCGCCGGAGGCGACGATCAACATCGTCCGCGAGTATAACGTCGTGGAGAAGAACCGAGTCGAGCCCCCCGAGGAGGTCGTCGGCGTGCTATCGTGTCCAAACCGAAACTGCATTTCTAATGACTCGGAGCCGGTGGAAACCCGCTTTGAGGTGCTCGATGAGGGGGTTCGCTGTGATTACTGCTCGGAGATCATCCGCGAGCAGATCGCGGACCACATCGACGTCTGAGGGCGGCGATCGTCGCGTTCGAAACGGTGATCGTCCCGGTAGTTTTTAGCCGTCTCCGACCAACATTCAATCATGGCTTCGAAATCAAAACTGGTAGTCGCATTGGTCCTCATAGCCGTCGTATACTTCCTCATCTCCGGCGACAAGGAGCCGGTTGAGGTCGAATAGCCGATCCCGTAGGCGACACCGATTCGGTTCCGGATCGCCCGGGTCCGCCGCGCACGCGAACGTCCTTTTTAACACTGCTCGTCGAGTAGCCGGCGGTATGTACGGGATCGTCACGCGAAACGCCGACGACGTCACGATGGACCAGTTCGATCGCGGCTTCTATGAGGTGAAAGACGTCACCGGGCGGGCAGCTGATCCTCTCACGAACGCGGTGAACATGGTCTCGTGTTTCGGCGATAACGCGGCCGCAAGCCAGAACCCCGATCTGGTTCCGGTTAACGACCGCGGGGAGACGGCGACACGCGACCGATCTCACTTCGATTGGGCGTACGTCTGTCCGACACATCCGGAGTACCGCGATGGGTTGCTGGAGATCGTCGAGGACTGTGCGGAACGATATCCGGACGTTCGATTGGACGACGTCGGATTCCCACGGGAAGGGTACTGTCGATGTGACCGGTGTGAACGATCGTTCGCCCGGAGCGACCACGAGGACTGGGCGGACTGGCGCGCCGAGGTGATAACGGAGTTCGTCGCGGAGGCCAGCGATCGCATCCCCGGACGAACGTACCTCACGCTGTATCCGGATCCCCACCCGGGACACCTGTATGAACGCGCCGGTCTCGACCTCCAGGCACTCACCGAGTACGTCGATGAGTTCGTCGTCCCGCTTTATGACGTCGAGTACGGCACGACCTACTGGCTCGAGGCGATCGCACGCGGATTCCGATCGCGGCTCGGTGGCGATTACGACATCCATGGTGCCCCGCCACGAACGCCCTTCTCGGTCGAATTGTATGCGGTCGACGTCGACGTCGACGCGCTCGTGCATGCGACTGAGGTCGCGGAAGTCTACGCGAAGGACGTCTTCTTCGGATACGATGCGGGAAACGCCGCGGCCGCAGTCCGGCGTAAGGATGCCGACTCACGGGGTGGCGAGACCCACCGACCCGACGATTCGTGACTGGACGGTCGATGGTGAACATCGAGACCGTCGATTCCCGATCTCACTCGAGTCGAGCGAGGAGGTTGAGCACGTAGATCGTTCGCAGCATCTCCGCGGACTGTCCCGCCTTAAAGGTAAGACCGTCGGTATCCATGACGTGTGAGAGCACGTCCCGTGAGGCGTGTTCGGGAGCCGCGGAGAGACCGGTCCCGTTCGCTTCGGCCCAGCGCATCATCCTGAGATCGGATTTGCTGTCGCCCATTACGAGTACGAACGGATCGTCGATCCCGAGCACATCGAGTGCGGCCGTGATGCCCTCGACCTTGTTGAGTTCGAGCGAGCTGATCTCGGCTGCGTCGGCGTGGTAGTAGCCGACGTCGATCAACTCGAAAAGTTCGCGAACGTGATCCGGGATCGCCTCCACGTCGCGGTCACTCATCTCGCCGGCCGCCTCGAGAACCTCGCTGATCTCCGGATCGAGATGCCCGTAGTGTGTACGCGCCCACTGGCCGCCGATCTCCGGGTCGACGTCGTCCGCTCCGTCCCGTTCGGATCGAACGTCAACGACCGCCGCTCCGAGGAGATCGAGCAGGTGGACCAGTCCACGATCGATGACGGTCTCGGCGTCGGAACTTCCCGTCTCGAAGTTCGGCTTGAGCGTCACGTTGAACTCGTTGCCTTGGAGGTGGCACCCGCGTCGGACCGCCTCCGGAGCTTCCGAGAGAACGCGCGTCCGAACCGACTCGAAGACGGAGCGGATCTCGTCGCCGAGATCCTCATAGAGGAGCTGCTTCGTTCGCGATCCGTGACCGGGCGTGAACACGCCGTTTCCGGCCTCATAGACGATCGAGAGGGTTCCGGAGTGGACGAGTTCGTTCCCGAGTCCCTGGATCATGAACCCCTTCACGTTCTCGAGAGTCTGTCCAGTACAGATGACGATCGGCACGCCCCGTTCGTGAAATTCCGTGAGCAGATAGAGGGTCTCGCGGGGGATCTCGTTGTCGGTCCCGCCGGCCGATCGAAGCGTCTCGTCGACGTCGAGAACGAGCGCGTTGACCGCCCGCCCGTACCGATTTAGGAGATCGAGGGAGGTGAACGCGATCTCGCGGTTCGCGTAGGCCGCGATCTCCGCGAAGGTGGTGCCTGCGGGAAACGCCTCACGGATCGCCGTCTTCCGCTGGTCAAGTTCGTCGCTCGCCTCCTCCCAGTGTTCGAGAGCCACCCGGGAGTCGACGGGCGGAAAGAGGTCGACGAAGAACTGGTACTCGCGGAGGGTCTCCGTGTCGAACTCCTCGTAGAGACGATACAGAAGGTCGTACCGTTCCATACGGGTGCGTCACGCTCGGGGGTTAAGAACGTACTCAACCGTCGACTGGAATCCGGATACCGCCGACACCGATCCGCGTGGGTCGGGAACTCACGCGTTCGCCTGCAGCCACTCGATCGCGTCATCGAGGTCCGTCTCCGGCGGCGAGCAGGCAAATCCGCGACAGGCGTAAACCGTCGGCTCCCCGTCGATCGCGTCGCGGCCGGCCCAGACGGGCGGAACCTCGGAGAGTCCCAGTCGGTCACACCACTCGTCGAGACGCTCGTCGTCCGTCGGTCGCGGCGCCACGACCGCACCCGGAAGGGATGTCTCAGAGAGCGTCTCCCACCAGTCGCTCGGGAGGTCCGGGCCGACGACCACGATCTCGGTTCCACCGCGCTCGAGTCGGTCCGCGACGAGAGCCAACGAGACGTGTTCGAGCGGACTCGCCCGGATCCGATCGGCATGCGTCTCGACCACGCGCTCGGCAATCGTTCGGTAGGGTCGTTCGGAGTCACTTCCGACGAATCCCTCCAGATCGGCGAGCAGTCCGGCTGCGATCCCGACGTTCGAGGGGAGCGACCGGTCCGTCAGATCCCGGGGACGAACCGAGAGACGGCTCCCGTCGGCGTCGGTTTCGGTTTCCGCCGGGGTCGTATACATCGTCCCGGCTTCCTCGTCGTAGAAGGCGGAGACGATACGGTCGGCCAGATCGATCGCGAACTCGAGGTGGGCGATCTCTCCGGTGATTTGGTAGGTATCGAACGCACCACGCGCCAGATATGCGTAGTCCCCGAGGTAGCCGGGGCCCTCCCGATCGCCGTCGATGATGCGCCGATCGAGTCGGTTCTCATCGGCGTCCCAGAGGGTTTCACGGAGAAACTCGATCGCCGACTCCGCCCGCTCCGCGAGCGACGGATCGAGGACCTGTGCGCCGGCGGCGAACGCCGATATCATCCGCCCGTTCCAACCGGCGATGATCTTCTCGTCGCGTGCGGGGCGTGGGCGCTCCTCGCGAGCCTCGTACAATGCCGCACGTGCGTCCATCAGGCGTTCGCCGATCGACGTCCGATCGAGGCCGTACTCGTCCGCGAGATCGTCCATCGATGTCGAGATCGTCGGGACGGTCGTTCCTCCCTCGAAGTTGCCGCCTCGCGAGATACCATAGCGATCGCGGACGATCGAGGCGTCAGGGTCCTCGAGGACGGTATCGACTTCATCGGGCGTCCATGTGTAGAAGGCACCTTCTTCCGGTTCGAGAGCGTCGGCCGGACCGCCCGCTGCCCGCCGTGACTGCGGCGGAACGCTCCGCGCATCGAGCGTGCCGTAGAACCCTCCTCGATCGTTCATCAGTTCCTGCTCGACGAACGCGAAGGTCTCGCGAGCGACCCGTGCGTACGTGGGATCGCCGGTCTGCTGGAAGGCGCGCAGATACACGCGTGGGAGTTCCGCGTTGTCGTAGAGCATCTTCTCGAAGTGCGGGATCGTCCAGGATCGGTCCGTCGCGTATCGATGGAAGCCACCGCCGACGTGGTCGTACATCCCGCCCGCGGCCATCGCGTCGAGCGTTCCGGTGGCCGCCTCCAGGATCTCATCGCGGCCTGAAACCGCGTACGCGCGACAGAGCATCTCGATCCGACCGGGAAGCGGGAACTTCGGCCCGTCACTGCCGAACCCGCCGTGTTTCTCGTCGTACCCACGGATAGCAGCGGTCGCCGCCTCCTCTAAGATCTCGCTACCCGGCGACTCGCCCGGCTGTTCGGGGACGGATTCGACGCGATCGCGTGCCGCCTTCCTCCACTGGTCGGCACGCGTTTTCATTTCGGCGCGCTGGTCAGGATCGTTCCAGGAATCCGCGATCCGTTCACACAGCTGTGTGAATCCCGGCCGTCCGTGGGTTGACTCCGTTGGGAAGTAGGTCCCGATATAAAACGGGTCTCCCTCGGGCGTACACCACGCCGAAAGCGGCCACCCGCCGCCACCAGTCACCAGTTGACAGATAGTCATGAACACCGAATCGACGTCGGGGCGTTCCTCGCGGTCGATCTTGATCGGGACGAACGACTCATTGAGCAGCCGGGCCACCGACGGGTCCGAGAAGCTCTCCTCCTCCATCACATGACACCAGTGACACGCCGAGTATCCGATCGATACGAAGACGGGGACGTCGTGTTCCTTCGCGATCTCGAAGGCCCGATCGTCCCAGGGTTGCCAGTTGACGGGGTTGTCCGCGTGCGCTTGCAGATACGGACTCGCCTCCTCCGTCAGTCGGTTTCGATCCGTCGGAGTGGACATATCACGAATAGCGGTTCCACCGTGAAAAGACGCCCTAACACGGACGCCGCTCTCGACGGCGATATCCACATCTATGGATCGGTGTTCGGTTTTCAAGGACAAGGTTTACACTACCGTGAGCAAACCTCTCGCGTATGACCGAGACCGTCCTGCTGGTCGGTGGCGGCGGCCGTGAGCACGCGATCGCGCGTGCGCTCGCGGACGACTGTGACCTGTATGCGTGTGCGAAAAACGAGAATCCGGGCATCGTTCGGATCGCTTCCGGTTTCGAGTCCATCGACGAGACGGACGCCGACGCGATCGTCGAGTACGCGGAGTCGATCGGCGCCGACGCCGCGATCATCGGCCCGGAAGCGGGACTCGCCGCCGGCGTCTCCGACGCCCTTGACGCGGCGGGGATCTACGCGTTCGGTCCGCGCTCGGAGGAGGCACGGATCGAGACGGACAAGGCCTTCCAGCGGCGGTTCATGCGTGAGAACGCGGTCCCCGGTTGCCCGGATTTCGAGACCTTCGAGGACATGGAGGCGGCCTGTCGATATATCGACGAGTACGACGGCGATCTCGCCGTCAAGCCGGCCGGCCTGACCGGCGGCAAGGGCGTGAAGGTGATCGGCGACCAGGTCACCGCGGCGGAGGCGAAGACGTACCTCCGGGAGTCCGACTACGATCGGGTCGTCCTGGAGGAACGGCTCGTCGGCGAGGAGTTCACGATCCAGGCGTTCGTCGCGAACGAGGAAGTGCGAACCACCCCCGCAGTCCAGGACCACAAACGCGCCTACGAAGGCGACGAAGGGCCCAACACCGGCGGGATGGGCTCCTACTCAGATACGGGGTTCTCGCTCCCGTTCATGGATGAGGGCGATTACGAGGCCGCCGTCGCGATCATCGAGGCAGTCGTTGATGCCTTACCGGCGTACAAGGGGATCCTCTACGGCCAGTTCATGCTCACGGAGGAGGGACCGAGGGTCGTCGAATTCAACGCTCGATTCGGCGATCCGGAAGCGATGAACACGCTGCCGGTTCTCGAGACGCCGTTTCTCGACGTTATCACGGCCGCACGCGACGGGAATCCCCTTCCTGAACTCGAGTTCACCGGGGAGGCGACCGTCTGTAAGTACGCGGTACCGGACGGGTATCCGACCGATCCGGACGCGGGCGCCCGTATCGACGTCGACGAGGAGAGCGTGGGTGATGCGCTGTTATTCTACGCAAGCGTGGAGGACCGCGGTGACGGGATCTACACCACGACCTCACGGGCCTTCGCCGTCGTCGGGCTCGGCGAATCGATCGCCGTCGCGGAGGCGTCCGCCGAGGAGGGGCTTGCCGCCGCGGGCGATCGCGTCCGAATCCGCCATGACATCGGCACCCGAGATCTCGTCGAACGCCGGATCGACCACATGGACGCGATTCGGGAGTGATTGCTTCCGGATGTGATTGCTTCCGGATGTGATTGCTTCCGGATGTGATTGCTTCCGGATGTGATTGCTTCCGGATGTGATTGCTTCCGGATGTGATTGCTTCCGGATGTGATTGCTTCCGGATGTGATTGCTCCGAGAGAGACCGCGTACCCTACCGTCAGGTCGAGGGATGTTCGATGGGGGTCCTCGCCCTCAGCAACCGTCGGCCATGCGCTCGGGCGACCGAGGTGGCCGCTCTCGGCTCGTGCCGGTTTGGACGACGGTCGGAGACATCACGGACGCGTCGCCCGAGCGAGCCAGGTCTCCGGATTCTGTCGTTTGACTTCGAACGACTCCAGTCCGTCTTCCGCCTCGTCGCCGAGTATCTTCCGTAGATAGCCCCGAACTGGCGTGGGATCCCGATCGCTGACGACGTACAGTCGTTCACCGGAGTCGACCGATTCGAACGCATCCTTCACTCGCTCACGTCGTTCGTCCGACGGAACGTCGCGTAGATCGACCGCGTTCTCCGGCACGTCGATCTCCCAGACCTCGTCGAAGCGCTCCGTCACGGCGGCGCCGAGGTCCCGAGCATGCCGTGTGAGTCCGTCCGGCGTCGGCCGTGGCGTCTCCTGCATCGTGGGCGAAAAGGGAATTTCTTCGAGGATCGGCACCTCCAACGACTCGATCGGATTCGGTCCCTCGAAGAGGTCGTGGGGATGATCACACTCATCACAGACGAACGTCCCCATGTTCGCGACCACTCCGAGTACCGGCACGTCGTTTTCCTCGAACAACTGGACCGAGCGATGGGTGTCCGAGACCGCCGCATGGAACGGCGTCGTGACGAGGACGACGCCATCTATGGGGACCTCCTGGAGCGTCGTTAACGCGACGTCGCCGGTGCCGGGCGGCATGTCGACGACGATAGTGTCCGGGTCGCTCCACGCGGTGTCCTCATAGAGGTCGGAAAGTGCGTCGTGCGCCATCGCTCCCCGCCAGGCAAGCGGTCCGCTGTCGGACAGCAGTCCCATGCTCATCACTTCGAGGCCGTCGACGTCGATCGGGACCGGCTTCCCGTCGTCATCGCTGTATACGGGACCGGTCGCTTCGAGGACCGCCGGGACGTTCGGCCCGTAGATGTCCGCGTCGAACAGCCCCACGCTGGATGAATCTTCGTCCGCGTGGTTGGCGTCTTCGTCGACGGCGAGTGCGCACGCAAGCATGGTCGCAACCGTGGTCTTCCCGACGCCGCCCTTCGCGCTCGCGACCGCGATGACGCGATCCGCGGTTTGGATGCCGGACGCGCGCCCATCCAGATCCGGACTCGGGTCGATCTGCTCGACGTGCACCCCGGCGACCTCCTCGATGTCCGAGACTGCGCGTACCATCGTCGCCGATACTTGTTCTGCACTCTCTCGCGGGAACTCACGGAGGTCGGCCTCGATCGTCACGCTCTCACCGGATATTTCGAGGTTCTCCACGAGGCCGGCATCGAACACGGTTACGTCCGATTCGGGATCGCGAACCCGTCGGAGCGCCGCCTCGACCGCATCCTTCGAGACCGGCTCGTCGGGATTCGTCGGTTCCTCCGGGTCCGACGCATCACCGCGGGATCCGTCGACAGCGTTCTCGGCGTCCGATTCGTCCGCAGCTGATGGGTTGGGAGTGTCCTGGGACATCTTAGAGATCCGGTCGTCGGTTCAGCGTGCTTTCGCCGGGGAGCGCGGTGCTGTCGTTCTCGGTGCCGCCGGTGAACTGGCGACGGAACTTCCCGGGATCGGCATCGAGCGCGCGCGCGGCAGTACTGCGGACGACCTTGGGTTCCGCGTCGTCATTCGCGACGGTTTCCAGGCGTTCGGTCGCGCGCTCGTCGTCGACGCCCGCAAGGAGGTGGACGGCCCATTCACGGAGGCGTTCACTCTCCGCGCGCGAGCACGCCAGGAGTACCGGGAGGAGGTCCTCGCCCCGGCGTTTGAACAGCGAGACCATCGCGTTCCGTACCACTGCGTGGTGGCCGTCGTCGAGCGCGCCCTCGATCGCATCGGCGTACGCCGCGCGGTCGATGCGGTCGAGCGCGACGACGGCTTCCGCGCGCACCCACGGGTCGTCGTCCTCAAGGGTTGCGACTGCCGCTTCGCCCGCGCGTTCACCACCGAGGTCGCCGAGAGCTTCGACCGCGAACTGGCGGACGTCGTCGTCCGCGTCCGCGAGACCGTACTCGACGAGCGCGTCGAGCACGGCCTCGGTGCGTCGTTCCTCGCCGAGCGCGAGCGCGGCGCGCCGACGTTCGACGGGATCGCCCTCACGGAGGTCCGCGATCTTCGATGCGGCGGACTCACTCGCGATGGGCGCGATGTCGGTCGCCTGGAGCTCTCTCGGCGTCGCCTCGCCGATCGTGACGTCACGACTCACCTCGATGTCCGAGAGGCCGTCGGCGTCCTCACCGAACCCAGGGCTCTCCTCGGGATGTACGCGGGGGTCGGTCGGCCCGTCGGTCGCCTCGTCGGGGTCTCTCATTCGGCAGTCACCTCCGTCGTGGACCCGTCTCCGGGAGCATCCGCGAGCACGTCGTCGAGATCGGTGCAGGCGAGCATCGTGCCGAGGAGGATTGCCATCGCGGCCCCCGGCGTCGCGGGTGCACCAGCCAGGAGCAGGATGGTAGCTCCGGCCACGAGCGCAGGTGCACCCCGGCGGAGGCCAGCGATGACCGCGGCAACCCCGCCGAAGACGGCGGTCGCGACGAGCAGATGTGCGCCGTCGACGACGCCGAAGCCGACGAGAAGCGCGCTCCCCGCGAGATACGGTGCACTCGTACTGGCTGCGATGACCGCGAGGAAACCAACGGCGCCAGCGACGAGCGCGATCGGATCGCCGCCGGTTCGGATCACGAGAAGCGTCAATGCGGCGAGGAACAGGCTAGTTCCGAGTCCACGGACGCCGACATCGACGATCCCCGTGGTCGTCGCGAGCGAGATACCGATCGCGGCCAGGAATCCGGCAGTGACGAGTCGGCGCCTCACTCCGCGGTACGAGCGTGGGAGTCCGAGTGCACCGGCCAGCGCGAGGGCACCACCGCCCGTGATCGCGACGACCGCGGGGAGCACGGCCGCATCGGCGAGCACGCCGAACACGCCGAACACGCCCGCAAACAGGAGACCGACGCGAACCACGGCATTCCGCGTGGCGAAGGCGGTCGTCCCGAGGGCGATACCCACAAGGACTGCCGCGAGGGTGCCGACGCCAACGAGAACGCTGCTCGGGAACTCGATCGGATCGAACGGGACGTTGTACAGCACGCGGAGCACGGTCACAGTGGCGACCGCAACGGTGGCGAGGCCGCCCACTACGAGTACGCGCTGGCGCGGCGCCTCAAGTCTCGATCGCACGCTGGCGAGCGCTCGCTGGGCACTCGCGCCGCCCGATCCGGAACTGCCGTCGCCGTCGAGATCGGTCGTCCGTGAGCTCAGCGGCCCTCACCTCCGTTCTTCGCGTTGTCGCTGCTCGAAGCGGTTGCGGCGCGTCCGGCGCCGACATCGAGGCGTGCATCGAGGTCGTCGACGTCGGCTTCGGTGAAGTCGTCGAGGAACGCTGTGAGACGGCCGTAGATGCTCGTGCCGGGTTCCTCGGCGAGGGCGTCGTGTAGCCCCGTGACCAGGATGGTGAGATGGCGGTCGTGGAAGTCGAGTCGCGCGCGGTCGACGTCCGCACCGCCCGCGACGGCGTCGGCTGCGGCGAGTCGGCAGAGGTAGCCCGCGAACTCGAGTTCGAGCCGGACGTGGTCGTGGTGGCGGCGTTCCTCCTGGTCGATCTCGCATCCGAAGTACTCGTAGGCGCGAGCGAGGTCGAGGTTGACGTCGTTCCAGGAGACCGCCGAGCGGTATGCGGACTCATAAAGCGACACGGGCGGACCCTGGTTGTCGATCGTGCCGTCGGTCCCGTCGATGACCTCGGAGTACCCGACGACGAAGAGGTCATTGTACCGCGCGGCGAGCGTGTTGCGGTCATCGTCGACCGTGAGATCGGGTGAGTCGACGGCCAAGCCGGTGTGGTCGACGAACGTCGCGAACTCCTCGTCGAACGATCCGTCCGCGAGAGCGCCGTACAGTTCCGGGTCGGGTTCGCCGAACGCGCGCGCTGCGAGGGCGTACACGGCGCCACGGGCGCCGGTCTCGGTGTCGATCGCGCCGAGCACGGGCTCGTCACGCTCGCTTTCGACATCATCGTCGGCCATGTTCGAGACGTCGTCACGCTCCGCGTCGTCCGCATTCGTCTTCGGCGTCGTCATCGGTCACTCACTCCCCGTGCGGCGGACGCCTTCAACGGTGACGAGCGTCGTGAAGACGATCGCGAGTCCGGCGATCGTCCAGAGGATCGCCTCGTAGGGCGGCCCGCCGGTGTCGGGACCGAGCGCGAGGTAGTACCACTCGCTTGCCGCCTTCTGACCGGAGCGTTCCATGTTCGACCCGTTCCACACCGCGAGCGCAACGTCCATGTCCTGGTCGGTCGGGATGTCCGTGGCGTTCGCCCGGTCGGATGCGAGCGGCCGCGAGAACACGACGTTCCAGCGGTCATCGGTGTGAGTCGCGGTCGTGGTCATCGCGCTGTCTTGAACCTGGGTTGTCGTCCCGGCACCGCCGGCCAGCAGCGACTGGCTCTGGCCGTCGCCGCTCCAGTACCAGATGGTCACCCGGTTGCTCGTCGATCCCATCGCGATCGGCGGACGCTCGCTCTCGTTCACGGGGAACTGAAGTGCAGCAGCGTCGGCAAACTCGCGGAGCGAGTCGGTTGAGGTGTCGCTCGTCGCGTCGGCCCAGGAGAGTCTAACGTAGAGACGGTCGTTCGTTCGTGCCACCTCGACGCGCATCTGCTCGATGGTCGTGTCCTCCGCCTGCGGGACGGCTGCACCGGCACTGCTCAACGGGACACTCGCCGCCGGGACGGTCTCCCAGGACTCGCCAGTCGGCTCCTGCAGGTCGCCTTCGCTCGTCCGATAGTCGACCGGAATCTCGTAGGCAGGACGTGCATCGACGAGCAGGGGGAGCGTCGCGACCGCGGCGACGATCACGAGTGCGAGTACGCCCGCGATCGCCAACTCCTTCGATCGCAGGAATGTTCGTCCCCTGGTCGATCCCCCGTCGTCAGTCGTCATCGCTGAACACCTCCAGACGGTACTGATCCTCCGTATCGACCGTCTGCAGAATGTTCATAAGCTCGCTCTCCTCGCCGCGTCGGACCTTCTCACGCTCGCGACTGATCGTATTGAGCGCGTCGTTGACCTTCGGGCCGAATAGTTCCTCGAGGTAGTTCCTCGGGATGCGTTCGGCGTTCAGCGTCTCGCCGGCGTCCGACGTCTGCGGCGGCGCGAACGGCGGGATGTAGTACACGTTCGGCTCCGTGCGGTACTCGGGGTGGAGGCGGACCGCGACCTCGTATTCGTTCACGAGCGCGTGGATCGGCCCGTCCTCGTCGTCGAGGAACCCGACGTGTCGGAGCTGTGGAGGGCAGTCTTCAGCACAGGAGGGCGGTCGCACCTCGCCTTCGGGGCCTTCCCCTTCGATCCGGGGGTAACAGAAGATGCACTTCTCGCTCATCTTCGTCTGGGCGTTGTAGTACACCTTCTTGTACGGACAGCCTTCGACGCAGTATCGATAGCCACGACAGCGGTCCTGGTCGACGAGGACGATGCCATCCTCCTCGCGTTTGTAGATCGCGGACCGGGGACATGCCTCGACGCAGGACGGATGCGTGCAGTGATTGCAGATCCGTGGGAGGTAAAAATAATACGAGTTCGGATACTCGCCTGCGCCTTCGTCCTCGTCCCAGTTTGGTCCCCACTCGGCGTTCTCAAGCGGTCGGAGCGGCTCGTCGCTACCCTCGTACATGATCGCCTCGTGGTTGAAGTCCCACGCGCGACCGTATTCCTCCTGATCGGGGAGATCGCCCGGCGTGCGTTCCTCGCCCTCGTCGTCCCACCCGCCGCCCATTTCCTCCCAGTCGCGGGGGTAGCCGGAGCCGGGTTTCGTCTCCACGTTGTTCCAGTACATGTACTCGCGGCCGCCCGATTCCGTCCAGTTCGTCTTACACGCGATCGTACACGTCTGGCAGCCGATACATTTGTTCAGGTCCATCACCATTGCGACCTGATGGTCGACGCCGTCGGCGAGGTCGACGTTTCCGTCCTCGGATTGGCTCATCAGTCGTCACCCCCGAGCAGGTTCGATAGCCCACCGAGCGTCCCGGTCGCGATCGATTCGGCGTCGCTTACCGATTCCGATGCACTCTCGACTTTTTCGACTTCGATTCGAACGTCGCTGTTCACGCCGGTCGGTCCCCAGTAGTTCGGGAAGAAGTGCAAGTGCTCTCCGGTATCCTCGGGGTACTGGACGAGCTGCGTCGGCTTCATGTACATCGGGACGAGCGAGTTGAAGTTGTTCCGATCGGGATACTGGAAGCGCTCCCAGCTGAAAAAGTGCCGGACCGTCCCGGGTTCGCCGCTCGGATAGATCTTCGCCTGCACCTCGACGCTGTCGAGGTCGTTGTACACGCGGACGGTGTCCCCGTCCTCGATTCCACGTTCTTCGGCGTCGTCGGGGTTCAAAAACACCGTCGGTTCCCCGCGCTGGAGGCGGAGCATCTTCGAGTTGTCGCGCCACGTGGAGTGGATCGCCCAGCGGCTGTGTGGCGTGTTGTACCCGAGCGGGTATTTGGACTTCTCCTGGAGCACGGGGGCGTCCTTATGCGTCGGCAGGGCTTCCCCGAGTTCGAGGAACCAGTCGTGGTCGATGTAGTACTGCTGGCGGCCCGTGAACGTCGGCCATGGGTTCTTGTCCTGTACGTAGTCCTGCCATGGCGTGTACGCTTCCCCGTCCTCGATGTCCGACGTCCAGTGATCGCCGGCCTCCAGGAGGCGGCGTGGTTGCTCGTCGAGATCGTCGAACGTGAGCTGCTCGGCGGAATCCGCGGGATTTGACTCCTCGGAGTGTTCGAGGATGAACTCGGCTGCTGCTTTGTCCTCCGCGAGTGCGCCGGGTTCATCGGCGAGCCAGTCGCGGGTGTAGTCCTCATGCACCGATTGGAGGTCGATCTCGCGGTCGAATTTCCGGTCCTCGATCGCTTCGATGCCGCGTTCGCGGGCCAGTTCCTGGATCTTCGCCGCGATCTCGCGGAAGATCTGCCAGTCCGTCTTCGACTCGCCGAGGGGTTCCACCGCGGGGGTGAACGGATGGACGTACGTGTGCATGTCCGTCACTGAGAGGTCGTGTTTCTCGTAGTGGCTCGCCGCCGGAAGGACGATGTCGCTGTTCAGCGCGGTCGAGTCCATCCGGAAGTTGATGTCGACGACGAGATCCAGTTTGGGCCAGAGCACCTCCTCCAGCGCGAGGTTCCCCTTCGCCTGGTTGAAGTAGTTCCCCCGCCAGATGAACATCAATCGTGGATCCGGGCGATTGCCGTCGTCGCGCTCGCTCGGATACAGCGGCATCCAGCCCTTGTCGATCGACTCCTGGATCTTCGCAGCCGTATCGGGGTCGGTGTTCTCCATGATGCCGGCGTGATAGTACGTCCAGAGCGTCGTCGGCACTCCGCGGACGCTCCCGGTCGGGAACGACAGCGACTTCCAGCCGTTGAACGTCCAGATCTTCTCCTGGCCGACGTAGTGATCGACGCCGGTTCCTTGCCGACCGAGGTTCCCGGTCAACGTCACGAGAAGCTGGATCGCCCGATTCCCGAGGTCATTGTGGTACCAGTCATTCACCCCCTTGCCGTGGATGATCTTCGCACGATCGACCTCCGCGAACTCCCTGGCGATCTCCTGGTGCGTCTGCCGTCCAACGCCTGTAACCTCGTTTACGTGTTCGGGCGTGTATTGGGAGAGTTCGTCGCGGAGGTTCAGCCAGACCGTCCGCGTGTCGACCCCGCCCTCGGTGGTTGTCACGTCGGGGTCGGCGTCGAGTTGTGGATCGAAGTCGAGTTCGATGCTCACGGAGTGATCGTGTTGGCCGTCGCGCTCGCCGAGCGACCCGGGTGCCGTGCGGAGGTCACCGTCGGCGTCCTGCATGACGAACACCTTCTCCGGTCGGTCTGCGTCGACGTCAAGACGAGGGACTTCGCTCGCGCGCAGGAATTTCCCGGTGTCCTCGCGCACGAGCAGCGGCATGTCCGTCTGCTCTTTGAGGTGTGCTTCGTCGTAGCGCCCTTCGTCGACGATGGTTCGTGCCATCCCGAGTGCGAGCGCGGTGTCGGTGCCGGGTTCGGGCCCGATCCACTCGTCACAGTGGATCGCGGTCTGGCTGTAGTCCGTAAAGATCCCGACGCGTTTCGTCCCGTTGTAGCCGGCTTCAAGGAAGTACTTCGCGTCCGGGATGCGCGTCACGTTGATGTTCGATCCCCACGCGATGAGGTAGTCCGCGTTATACCAGTCCGCACTCTCCGCGTTGTCGGTCTGGGTCCCCCACGTGATCGGCTGTCCGGGCGGGAGGTCCGAATACCAGTCGTAAAACGAGTGACTGACGCCACCGAGAAGATTTACGAGCCGACTCCCCGCGGCGAACGACACCGGGCTCATTGCGGGGATCGGCGTGAACCCGCTGATGGCGTCGTACTCCTCGTCTTGGACGGTGTCGAGGACCTCCTCGGCGATCTCGGTGAGCGCTTCGTCCCACGAGATCCGCTTCCACTTCCCGTTCCCGCGTTCCCCAACGCTCCGCAAGGGGTGGGTGACGCGCTGGTCGGCATTCACGTAGTCCGTAAAGCACGCGCCCTTCTGGCAGCCCCGCGGGTTCGGATCGGGGAGGGATTCGTCGAACCGGGGGTAGTCGCCGGCCTGTTCTTCGCGCCATACCTGGCCGTTTCGCGTGTACACTTGCCACGAGCAGCTGCCCGTGCAGTTCACGCTGTGTGTGGATCGGGCTTTGTCGTCCCAGTCCCATTCCTCGCGGTAGAGGTCCTCCCAGTCCCGGTAGGGATACGAGCCGATCGGATCGTCGACGACCTGAAGTCCATCCATCGCCAGTTGCTCATCAGCCATGGCGACGCCGGAGATTCCCAGCGTCGCACTGAGGCCGATCCCTTTCAGGAAGTCACGCCGGGCGGTTTCGGTTCCAGCGGTGGTCGATTCCGAATCGTCGTGAAGCTCGTTACTGTCGCTCATTGTCTGTTGATAAGTACGGTCAGGAGTCCCGAGGCAACACCAAGCGCCGCGACGGTGAGGCCGGCTGGTGTCCCACCACCAAGGTGGAGTCCGGTGGCGATCAGCACGACTCCGAGGATTTTGCTCGCCCGATCCAGAACGTGGTATCGCCGTACGGGCGGCGTTCTCGGCCCGCTATCGTGTCGATCGCTCACGCTTGTCCCTCCGACCGATCGGCGTCGTCGTCTGCCGACGACGCCCGTTCGGACGCGACCTCGTCTTCGAGGTGACCGTCGTCCGTGCCAGCGTCGTCACCAGTGGCCGGTTCGTCGGGACGGTCATCGTCTTCGTTCCCACTCAGGGCCGCGTATGTGGCCCCGCCTGCCAGGATCGGTCCTGCGATCAGCGCCAGCGTGAGGTACGGCTTGAGATCGGCCGTCGTCGAGCCCAGGATCTCGGCGACGATAACGTCCATTCCGGCGATGGAGGCCAGCATAATGAATACGACACCAGCGACCCCGACCGCCGTGGGAACCGGTCGATCGAGGGGGTTGGCTCCAAAGTGGGTCGGCTCGGATTCGTAATCGATGAAGGGCCAGAGAACGACTGCGACAAACACGAGCCCGGGCAAGACGAGCCCTCCGATGAACTCGGGACTGACGTGAATACCTAGTAGATCGACGCTCATCCAGGAGGGGGTCAGCTTCAAGAACCCGTATCCCCACATCAGGAACCAGTCCGGCATCACGAGCGACGGCGTCGCAGCCGGATCGTTCGGTCCATATTCGGCGATATTGTGAACCGGGAGGAAGCCCGCCAAAAGCGACAGCGTGGCCAACGTCAGAAAGAAGACGACGGCGCTGACCGCGGCCTGATTCGGTACCATCGGCAGCCCCACGACGACGCTATCGTCATCCTGGTCGACCGATTCGCGACCGTCCACGTCCGATTCGCGTGGGGCCTCCGTGTGTTTCTGACGGATGAGGATCAACATGTGTATGCCGAGCAACCCCGCGATCGCCAACGGTAACACGAGAACGTGGAGGAAGTACAGCCTCGGTATCGTCGCACTCGATGGGAAACTTCCCCCGAAGACGATCTGTCCAAGGGCGTCCCCGATCAACGGAACGGACGTGGCAACGTTGTAGCCGATGCCGGCGGCGGTACTGGCGAACTCGTCGAACGGAAGCGCGTAGCCGGTGTAGGCTGCGAACATTGCCAAGCCGGCCAGCCCGGAGCCGACGACCCAGTTGATCTCCCGAGGGTTGCGATACGCGCCGGTGAAAAACACACGGAGCATATGTAACCCGATCGCGGCGATGAACAGGTGGGCCGCCCAATGGTGCATCCGTCGGATCAACATCCCGAAGGGCACGTCGTAGGTGATGTTGAGGACGCTTACGAATGCCTCCGGCATCTCCTCACCCTGGTACTGCGCCACGCTGCCGTCGTACTCGACGCTGCTCGTGCTCGGCTCGAAAAAGAAGCCGAGAAAGATCCCGGTCAGCACCAACAGGAGGAAACAAAAGGCGGCGATCTCACCAAGCAGGTAGGAGTCCTCCGCGGGGAAGGCCTTTCCGAGGAACGTCCGGGCCGTATCGAGTTCGAGTCGATCGTCGAACCAGCGATAAAGGTGATCGAGTCGTTCCATCTCATTCACCCCCCGGGCCAACCGTTCCCTCGAAGTCGCCGACTGCGACGAGATACCCCTCACTGGAGATGGTGATCGGAAGCTGCGGGAGCTCCCTCGAGGGAGGGCCACCCGTGACGTCGGCGCCGGAGAGTGGATCGAACCGGCCGGAGTGACACGGACAGACGAGGATGTCGCCGTCTCGATCATCAACCATACAGCCCGCGTGGGTACAGACCTTTGAGTAGGCCGCGTACCCGGCAGCGGTGAATTCGAGTCGCGTATTCCCGCCATAGGCATCCTCCGGGAATCGAACGAGCAGCGTCGGTGCCTGCTCGATACCTGGACGAACCTCCGGAAAAACGGTCAGCAATTCACCCTCCGCGAGCTGATCCTCCTGGATTCGCTCGCCGTTCTCGTCGACGAGCGCGACCCCATCCGAATAGATGGGGCCGGTGTAGGACCGTTCGAACACGTGCGTGAGGCTGGCGAGCGGAGCGATGAGGCTGCCGGCAGCGGTGAGTCCTCCGAGAGTCGCCAGGATTTTTGCGTAGTCCCGGCGTTCCATCCGTGCGCGGCTGTCCCGCCAGAACTCCCCGTAGATGCTCGGCTCTTCTGTCCCTTGCTGGGCGGCACAGGGACAATCATCTACGGGGTTCGATTCCGCGTCCGTGACCTCGTGGCTGGCCTCCCCAGGACCGCTGCCGTCGGGGATCACGGACGCTCTCTGACGTGGATCGTCGTCGGTCCCATCACTCATGAGTGTTCCCTCCGTTCGGCCACCTCGATGTGTGGCATAAACCAGGCGTAATACGAGACGGTCAGTCCGGCGAGTGACATAAACATCCCAAACGCGTAGATGCCGAAATACTGGGTCCGGGCCAGCGTGAGATATTCACCCGTAAACAGAGCCGCGAAGGTGATCGTCAGGGCCGTCAACCCCCCCATCGCGATCAGCCCCTCGACGGCATCGCTTGGGGAATGGTAGTTAACGACCCACCGATTCTCGGCCTCGATCCAGGGGAGAGAGAGGGTGCTTCCGTCGGTGACGGTTGCGTCGCTGTCGACGTCGGGCCTGGCGGCCCTGTCCATAAACCGATGGAAGAACGCCGTGACCCCGACGAGACCGAAGAGTGCGACCCAGACGATCACCCCCACCTGGCTCGGTGACAGCTTGTTGGGCGTGTCGACGATACCGTCCAGTGGTCGGATCTCACTGACGCTCTGATCGATTTGGATCTCCTCGGACGGTGGTTCGCCGTGTACCGCGACGAACCACATCGGAAGGAGCACCGCGAGGAGAATTCCAACGATGAGGATGGTGCGACGGTCCATGGTTGAGGGAAGGGTGATCAGAAGACAATTGGTATTCGTTTGACAATTCGTCTTCTTTCGAAGAGATACACGGCTGTTTGTTAAAGATTACCCCGATTCTACGTTGTTCGGATTCGGCTTGTTGATGGACTCGTACCGACGGCTAGCCGCCGATGACGCAAGCCCGACTTCTGTTGGGGGCGGAATAGAACTAGCGGACGTCGTCGATGGACCGACGGTCACCGGCCTCTCTCACGTGTGCGTTCACCTACATCCCGGCGTGTTCGAACGCCTCCTCCAGGGATTTCCCGTCGTCGATGTGACGTCTCACCGCTCGTTCGGTCTCCTCGATCTCCCTTGCATCGGCGAGTATTTCCTCGGCGGCGTTCCGATCGATGACGGCGACGCCGGATTCGTCACCCATCACAATGTCTCCCGGTTCGATCACCGTCTCGCCGAGAGCTATCGGGACGTCCCGTTCGATCTCCGCGCTTCCGCTCGGCCCGCGAGGGGTACGCGCCGGTGCGAAGACGGGAAATCCGAGATCTCGTATCTCGGAGATGTCCCGCACGGCACCGTCAGTGACCATTCCGGCAACTCCGATCGTTTCCGCGTACGTGGAGAGCAACTCGCCCCAGACCGCCTCCTCGATACAGCCACCGGCATCGATCACGATGACGTCGCCCGCGTCGGCGTCGACGAGGGTTTCGACGGGGGGCCAGATCGCTGACGGATCCACCCTTGTCGTCCGAGCCGCCCCGACGACCGAACAGCCGGCGTGAATCGCCTCGATCGAGCCGCTCAGAACGGCTACACCCTGGTGTTTCGTATCGGCCACGACGGGCGTCGATAGCTCCCGAAATCCGTCGAGCAGCGTTTCGTTCACCGGATCCGTGCGTGTTGGCATAACGGATTCAACGAGTAGGGGATATAAATGATCTCTGCCGGTAGAACCCGGGGTCGACCACGAGAAACGACGAATGTGGACCGATCGACTCGTCCTCAAATCGCCATGGTACTGATGGGCATAGGTTTATATATGTCACCCGATCAATTTCCAATAGGAGGCATCCATGATGACCAAGCACGTACGGGTTCGGGGGGAGCCGGATCGTGACTACGAGCGGGAAGCCGAACGGCTTGTCGACGAGTTCGCCGATCGGGGGTTGCTCGATGGAGACATTCGGGAGGAGGCCGAGAAGCTCCTTGCGAATGATCGGCCGATCGAGGCGCTTCGCAGAGTCACGGAGTACCGACAAAACGTTCGGTGATCGGTCGCTCGACATCGACGACTGACGGAGTTCACCACTCCATTGACCAGCGACGCATCGATTTGTGACCGCCCTCGTCAACGGACTTGTTGAATACCCGAACGATTCTTGTACTCCCCGACTCTACGGAAACATATGCCCATCTCCACCGACAGCATGCTCGGGGTCACCGGCAGCGATCGAGCCGCCTCCTCGCCGATCGGCGTGGTCTTAATGGTCGGGTTAACCGTGATAATCGCTGGCGTATTGGCGACGATGGTTCTCGGGATCGACATCACGGTGATCGCGGATCGAGTGGCTGATCTAATCGATGATGGGTATTACTAGCACCTTCAGTCCCTGATCGGTTTTTAGTTTCAATTCTGCTATCTCGACCAGGCTCCTTATCCAGACCACTCCGATAGAGGCGATCGTCAGTGCAGGAACGTCCAAAGATTTTACACCATCGACGGCTAACTGGGAGAGTGAAACCGTCTCGGTCAACTGGCAGGCCTCGGACGGCGGCTCCTCGGCCACACTGGGATATCTCTCTCCCGTTCACCGGCAGCGACACCGGGAGATTCTCTCGCGATAGTGGCCATCCGTTCAGCAGCCACAGCCACACTCGGACTCGACGTCTTCCGAGTGGCTGAAGAAGTTCTGAACGTTCGACGAGAGTTGGTCGGCCTCACCATTAGGCGAGGTGTCAAACCGTGTCTGGGTCGGACCGATCGCCCGAATCAGGGCCTCGATAATAAGTCCGACAGGCGCGGTCGTGTACTCCTCGCCACGATATCGCCAGAGCCGGCAATCGACATCATCCGCACAGTCACGGAGATCACCACACGGTTCACAGGTACTTTCACGATAGTCCGGTTGGATATCGTGCCCATCGATGCGTATCGTGGGCGAGACCGCCAGTTGTGTCGCCTTAGCACCCTCCAGCGTAGACACGTGAATGTCTCGGACGGTAATACCAACATCCAGTGGTTCAACGATCGGCTCGATCCGTTTGATCGCCGTTTCGAGTGCGTCTTCAGTCCCGACACATCGGTCACAGGACTCGTTGTCGAGATAGAGGAGATCAACGGTAACCGTCCGCCGTGTGTACTCTTCGGCCGATGACTGGACAACCGAAATAGCGCCGCCAGCTGTGGGATCTCGCATTACAGGTCGTGATACATCCCGGCGGCCCATATATTGTCAGGTGATTGAATATTTAGGAGGTTTGCGTATTGAAACCGTCCGTAGTGAAAAACGGGCAGGGACCACGAATGTATATCAATCTACAGGACTGATAATGCGACAATGGGAGAGAACGAACGGTGGCAAGAGAAATGGCACGGATTGCAGGACGTTCTCGGACCGAAATGGTCCCTTCACATACTTCGGCTACTATCAGAGGGGTCACATGGGTTCAACGCGATACAGCATGAACTCAGTGGTCTGACTGCGCCGATGCTTTCCCAACGACTTACAGAACTCAGTTGCCACGGGCTGATTGAGCGGACTGTCGAGGAGACGAGGCCACCAACCACGGCGTATTCGCTCACCGAGCAGGGAGCACAGGTCGCCACCCACCTTCGCGAACTGGAGTCACTCGTTGAACTCCATGGCCGAACGGACGGCGATCGTCGACAGGACTGTTCAGAGACGTCGGAGGAGTGTCGCAACGAAGCCCTCTCAGATGGATGTGTAACAGTAGTAGACCAGTGTTGACGCTGCCTCGTAGCTCGTAAGGCGATTTCTATCCAATCTATGGGCGGAGCAGGCCGAGTGCCTCGGAGTCGCTCGAAAATCGAAGATTTCCCTGATGACGGGACACAACGTCTCGAATCACGTGACCCCGAGGCGGTTCACTGACCCGATCTTCCGCCAGTACACGGCGGAGCGCTTTTTAAGTATCCGGTCCTAATAATTGTATGAGCGTCGATCGGATCCTTCTCACGAACGACGACGGGATCGATACCGTCGGTTTCCGGGCCCTCTATGAGGCGCTCGGGGATGCCTACGATGTCGTCGCCGTCGCTCCCGCGGCCGACCAGAGCGCGGTTGGCAGATCGCTTTCGAACGATGTGGTCGTCCACGACCACGAACTCGGCTATGCCGTCGAGGGAACGCCTGCCGACTGTGCGATCGTCGGCCTTAGCGAACTCGTTCCCGATGCCGACATCGTGGTCGCCGGCTGCAACGAGGGTGCCAACCTCGGTGAATACGTCCTCGGTCGATCCGGGACGATCTCTGCAGCCGTCGAGGCGGCCTTCTTCGACGTTCCAGCGATCGCGACCTCGCTGTACGTCCCGGTCGACGAGGACCTAGCGGATCGGTCGTTCGATCAGACCGATTTCGCTCACGCGATGGCAGCCACCGAGTACCTCGTCGACCACGCCCTCGACGCGGGAGTCTTCGATCAGATCGATTATCTGAACGTGAACGCGCCGATGGCCGACGGCGAGACCGGTCCGCCCCCGACCGAACGGGCACCGATGGACGTGACCGAACCCTCCCGGCTCTACGAGATGGGTGCAAGTCGCGCCGCGGATGGCAACGGCGTGACGATCCACGACCGGATTTGGGATCGGATGCGGACCGGAGAGGTCCCCGACCCGGAGGGAACCGACCGGCGAGCGATCGTCGAGGGACGCGTGTCGGTCTCGCCGCTCACGGCGCCACACGCGAACAGCCACCACGAGGCGCTCGACGGACTCGCGGAGACTTACGGTAGCGTCGACGTCGATCCGATGTCCCACGACGACTGAAACGGTGACACGGACAGGGACGGACCGAGTCGTCCGTCGAGGCCTATTGTCCGTCGCTGACGGTGACCTGTGCCTCGCGGATCACGGAACCATCCAACTCGTAGCCGGGCTGATAGACCTCGGCGATCGTCCCCTCGGGCTGGTCGCTTTCGACTCGGAGCATCACCTGGTGTCGGCGGGGATCGACGTCCTGACCGGGTTCGGGATCGATGGTCTCGACGTTCTCCTCTTCGAGGACCCGATCGAACTCGCCGAGCGTCGACTCGACGCCGGGTCGAATGTCGGTACCCGCCTCCTGGTCGAGCGCACGCAGGAGGTTGTCGCGGACGGGAACGATCCGCTCGATGAGGTCCTCGGCTGCGCGCTCTTTGATTTCCTCCTGACGGCGCTTCGCGCGCTGTTTGTAGTTTTGAAAGTCCGCCTGCTTGCGCTTGAGGCGCTCCGTGAGATCGTCGATCTCGGCGTCGCGATCGTCGAGTTCGTCCTCCAGCGTCTCGATTCGGGACTCCCGTTCCTCGAGTCGGGCCTCCAGATCGGCTACCTCCTCGGCAAGCGTGTCTGCATCCTCGGCGTCGAGATCTGCGATTCGGGCCGCGAGATGGGACTCCTCAGTGGTAGCGTCATCTTCGACGTTCACGTCTGATTCGCCATCGCGTTCGGCATCGACGTCGCCGCCGGTGTCGTCCCTCTCGGACGTCGAGGGGTCCCGATCTTCGTCCTCGAACTCGATCTCAACGGCGTCGTCCTCGCTCATGATCGATCGGTGGTCATCGGCGGGCATAAGACTTGCAAAAACGAATCGGCCGACCGCGATCGCTTTCGCCGGTTTATAACTCCTCGCGTGATGAATCGGGCATCATGACCGCGCCGAACCGGAACGTGCTGTGGGCGAACGCGATCGTCGACGAACTGGCGAGCGCCGGGGTCTCGGCCGCCGTGATCTCGCCGGGCAGCCGGTCGACGCCACTGACGATGGCGTTCGCACGCCACGAGGACGTCCACGTGTTCTCACAACTCGACGAGCGGTCGGCCGCCTTCTTCGCGCTCGGACGAGCCCGCCGAACCGGCGAGATCACCCCACTCGTTTGCACCTCGGGGACTGCCGCCGCCAACTACCATCCGGCCGTGATGGAGGCCGATCGGGGGCGCGTGCCCCTCCTCGCGCTCACCGCCGACCGCCCTCCGGAGCTGCGCGATTCGGGTGCCAACCAGACGGCGGACCAGGAGAAGCTCTACGGAGACGCGGTCCGGTTCTACAAGGACCTTCCGGAGCCCGCCGCGACCGACCGGGCCCTGACTTCGGTCAGGACCACGATCGCCCGGGCGATCGAGGCAGCCGAGGGCGTCGATCCGGGCCCGGTCCACCTCAACGTCCCGTTCGCCAAACCCCTGGAGCCGACTCCCGTCCCGGACGACGTACCCGCGGACCTCGATCCGGCGGCCGAGACCGGACGGGAGGGCCCGTACGTCGATCGAACGAGCGGGGCGACGAGGATCGACGATCGCGATCTGCGAGCGCTCGCGGACGACCTCTCGGTCGATCGTGGGCTGATCGTCGCCGGACCGGCCGACCCGCCTGGGCTCGATCCGGAGGCAGTCACCGCGCTCTCTCACGCCACCGGTCACCCGATCCTCGCCGATCCGCTTTCGGGGGTCCGGTTCGGGGGACACACTCGCGTCGCTCCCGTGATCGGGGGCTACGATGCCTACCTCTCGGCCGACCTGGCGGGGACTCCGCCGGAGACGTGGCGCGACCCCGATGTCATCCTCCGGATCGGCGCCTCGCCCACCTCGAAGCGCCTCCGGAAGTACCTTGCGGCGGTCGATGCTGACCAGTACGTCGTCGACCCCATCGGTCGCTGGCGTGAGGCGGAGTTCACGGCGACCGATCTCGTCGTCGCCGAGCCGAACCGTCTGTGTGGCGACCTCTCGCGGCTGGTCGCCGGCGGTGGAGCAAGCGCCTGGCGTACCCAATGGGAACGTGCCGACGAGCGTGCCTTCGAGGTCCTCGAGGAGTCCTCGGAGTTCTTCGAGGGGCGTGCAGTCGCGACGATCGCCGAATCGGTCCCGGATCCCGCGACATTGTTCGTCTCCAACTCGATGCCGGTTCGTGATCTCGATCGGTTCGCTCGGCCGACGACGAGGAACCTCACCGTCGATGGCAACCGTGGCGTCTCCGGCATCGACGGCATCGTCTCGACGGGACTCGGTGCCGGGTCGGCGACGACCGACGACCTCACAATCGTTCTCGGGGATCTCGCCCTGTATCACGACTCGAACGGGCTGTTGGCGCTGGAACGCCTCGATCTCGATGCGACGGTCGTCACGATCAACAACGACGGTGGCGGGATCTTTCATCAACTACCGATCGAGGAGTTCGATCCCGAGTTCACGGAGTGGTTCAAAACGCCTCACGGCCTCGAGTTCGAGTCGCTCGCCGATCTTCACGGCTTGACCTACGAGCGGATCGACGCTCGCGGGGACGTCGGCCAGGCTGTCGATCACGAGGGTGGAAGCGGCGAGACCGTCGACGGCGAGGATAGCCATTCGAGCAAGGCTGACACCGACCCGACCGCCGCACTCGTAGCGGCGTATCGGGCGGCGCGCGAGCGCTCGGGGAGCACTCTGATCGACGTCCGGACCGACGCCAAGGCGAGCCATCAAACCCGCAAACGGCTTCGTGAACGCACAGTCGAGGCCGTGTTGGACGGGAAGTGAAGTCGGGCGGGAGTGAAATCGGATATCGCGTGAACGGTGGCGTCGTGATCGAGCGAACAGTCACCGTGACGGTGAACGCTCACGAGGTCTCGGCACGATGACGAGCACTCACGAGAGGAATCTCGGCGCGACGGAGGGTCCGCGTGCGTTCTCAGTCGTCGGCCGTGGCCGGACTCGCGTCCGGTTCGGCGAGTTCGCCGGCGCGTTCGAGTTCCGTGAGGTATTCGTCGGCGTCGATCGCGGCCTTGCTACCCATGCCGGCGGCGGTGACCGCCTGCTGGTAGTGGTAGTCGACGACGTCGCCGGCACCGAACAGTCCCTCGACGCCGGTTCGGGTCTGACCGGCACCGGAGCCACCCTCGGTTCGCAGATATCCATCCTCGTTCAACTCGACGTCGGTCTCCGTCAGGTAATCCGTGTTCGGCGTGTGGCCGATGGCGAAGAAGACGGCCCCGACGTCGAAGTCGTACACGTTGACCTCGTCCGCGGTCTCGGGATCCTCGAGTTTCTCGGTTGGATGACCCGCCGGATGTTCGACGAGCGTCACGTAGTCGATCCCCTCCTCCTGTGTCCCGTGGAGCGCCGTGACTTCCGTGTTCTTTCGGATCTCGATGTCGCCCTCCTCGACCTGCTCCATCACGCGGTCGATCCAGACGTCCTCCGCTCGGAATTCCTCGCGGCGGTGGATGAGATAGACGGTATCAGCGAACTTGGTGAGGAACGTGGCCTCCTCCATGGCTGCGTCCCCGCCGCCGACGACGAGCATGTCCTCTCCGCGGAAGAACGCGCCGTCACAGGTGGCACACGTCGAGAGGCCATACCCCATGAGTTCGTCCTCGCCGGGGATCCCGAGCGTCCGCGCTGACGCGCCGGAGGCGGCGATAAAGGCGTCGCAGGTGTAGACGTGGCCGTTCTGTAACCGGACGCGGAAGGGGCGTTCGGAGTCGTCGATGGATTCGACGATCCCGTGTTCCGTCTCCGCGCCGAACTTCGTCGCCTGCGCTTTCATCTCGTTGATCAACTCGGGGCCGGAGATTCCCTCCGAAAAGCCCGGATAGTTCTCCACGTCGGTGGTGAGCGTGAGCTGTCCGCCCGGTTCGTCGCCCTCCAGAATGAGGGGTTCGTTGTTCGCTCGTGCGGCGTAGATCCCCGCCGTGAGCCCGGCGATCCCAGTTCCGGCGATGATCAGCCGTCGGTGTTCGTCTGCGTCCTCGCTCATACCTACTGATTTGCGATCGGGGCGTATGTAGGTTGCGCCCGAGCGGCTCGATGACCGGTTTCAGTCACGATCCCTCGACGAGTTCGCCGCCGCGATCGCGCCACTCGGCGAGGCTTCCCTCGTAGATGTGGACGACCTCGAAACCGATCCACCGGAGTGCGACGTACGTGTGTGAGAGCCGACGAGCGGTGTTACAGTAGAGTACGACGGGACGGTCCGGCGTGATCCCGCGCTCGTCGAAGCGCTCGCGGAGGTCAGCCTTTCCGCGAAATCCGCGCGTGTCAGGATCGACGGCCTCAGTCCAGTCGAACCTGATGGCACCCGGGAGATGTCCGGCCGCGTACTCGTCGGCATCGCGGGTATCCACGAAGACGGCGTCGCTATCGGGAGTCTCGCCTAGTTCGAGGACCTCGTCGTATCCCACGATCGGCGAGTCCGGTCCCTTGACGCGACGAGGTTCCACGGGCACCGATTCGGGAGAGACGGACTCGTCGTCAACCGGATGATCGCGCTTCCAGGCGCTCAGATCTCCGTCGAGCAGGTGGACGTCCTCGAAGCCGTAGACGAGCGCGGTGACGAGAAACCGCGCGGCAAAGACGCCGTTTGTGTCGTCATATGCGACGAGGGTGTCCTCCCGGGAGAGGCCCGCAGATCCCAGAAGTTCCGCGAACGCCTTCGCGCCGGGAAGAGTGCCCGCGTCGGGCCCCTCCGCATCGCGAAACTCCTCGAAAGGGATGTTTACCGCGCCGGGGACGTGTCCGAGCGCATCGTACTCCCAGTTGTCACGGACGTCGACCGCGTGGACATCCGGATCCTGACGGTGCGCTGCGAGCCACGCGATCGGAACGATGATCTCGGTCATCAATACCCCCTTTCTCCTCCGGACAGATTACTTCGCGGGCCCACGACGATTCGGCCGGCCCTTCCGGATACCGGCAACATTTGGAACCTCCGGTCGGTTTCAGCGCATGGGCCGCTTCGTCGACACTGAGATCGACGGCAGGCGGACCGACGCGGGAGATCGTTCGGCAACGATCTCGGTCGTGTCTCGCCGACGAACACGCAATAATTGCCACCGCTCCGAACGAGAGGCGTGACTGGCCGTGGTGTTTGGTTCCTTATAGGGTGAGCACGTAAGAGAAGACGCCATGGGAGATTCCGATTACGCGAATGACGTGCTCGTCTCCGCCGACTGGGTGGAGGCGCGACTCGAGGAGTTCGAAAGCGACGACGACGACCTGCGGCTCGTAGAGGTCGACGTCGATACCGAGGCGTACGACGGGGCGCATGCGCCGGGAGCCATCGGCTTCAACTGGGAAAGCCAGCTTCAGGACCAAACGCAGCGTGACATTCTCGAACAGGACGATTTCGAGACGCTGCTTGGCGAACACGGCATCAGCGACGACTCGACGGTCGTCCTCTACGGTGACAACAGCAACTGGTTCGCCGCCTACGCTTATTGGCAGTTCAAATATTGGGGCCACGACGACGTCAAGCTTCTCGACGGCGGCCGCGAGTACTGGATCGAAAACGACTATCCGACGACGGATGAGGTTCCCTCGTTCCCGGAGACCGACTACGAGGCGGGCGGTCCCTACGAGACGATCCGTGCGTACCGTGATGACGTCGAGAAGGGGATCGACCGCGGGGTCCCGCTCGTCGACGTGCGCTCGCCCGAGGAGTACAGCGGCGAGATCCTCGCACCCCCGGGACTCCAGGAGACCGCCCAGCGTGGCGGACACATACCCGGCGCGAAGAACATCTCGTGGGCGGCCGTAACGAACGATGACGGGACGTTCAAGACCCGCGATGAACTCGAGGCACTGTACGCCGACGAGGACATCCACGGCGACGAGACGACGATCGCCTACTGCCGCATCGGCGAGCGCTCCTCCGTTGCGTGGTTCGCGCTCCACGAGCTGCTCGGCTACGAGGACACCATCAACTACGACGGGTCCTGGACCGAGTGGGGTAATCTCGTCGACGCGCCGATCGAAACGGGCGAGTAGACGATACAGCGTTAAGTCGGTCCATCGCCTTCCGTTTTCTATGAGCGCAGACGACGTACTCGAGAGCGTCCGATCCAATCTCGCCACCGAACTGTCCAGACTCGGCTCCTCGAAGGCACTGTACGCCGCCACCGAGGGCGATCTCGATGCCGATCGCGTCCTGCGTGCGGCGGCAAACGCCGAACACGCGGCCGCCGAGACCTTCGACTCGTGGGCCGAAGACGAACCGAACGAGACTGCCCGGGAAATCTTCACTGCGATCGCCGAGGAGGAGCGCGCCCATTTCGATCGCGTCCGCGAGGAGATCGACGAGGCGGACAGCGACGGTTACGACGACGAACTCCCGGCGATCCCCGCCCACCTCCGGTCGATCGATGGGACCATCGAACGTGCCGGCGCGCTGCTCGGCCGGATCATGGTCGCCGACGAGTCGAAGTCCCAATACGTCGGCTACTTCGTGGGCGATGCCGATCCACAAACGGCCGCAGTCTTCCGCGAACTTCGCGAGGATCTCGAGGGACAACGCGAACGCGCGCTCGACGTGATCGAGGCCGTCTGTACGGACGAGGCCGATTTGGAGGCCGCGACCGAGGCGGCCGCGACGGTCGTCCAGGTCGCCTACGACGAACACGTCGAGACGCTGGAGTCACTCGGCGTCGATCCGAAGCCGGTCTGTTGAGGCGTCGCCATCCTTGATCAGGTTCCCTCACTCCCGCAGCCTCGCTCGCATTTCGCCGGATGGTTGACGATTCCCTTTTTATGATTCCGTCGTCGATCGACGTGTATGCCTGCCGATCTCGAGGAGAAGACCGATCGCTACGAGCGGATGCTTGCGGATGCGCTTTCGGAGGCCGAGGCAGTTGCGCCCGCCGACACACCACTGGGGGAGGCGGCCGACGAATGTCGCGAGATGGCCGAATCGTACCTCCGGGATGGCCGACATTTTCGCGAGACCGACGACCCGGTCAACGCGCTCGCATCGTTCTCGTATGGGTACGGCTGGCTCGACGCCGGTACCCGATTCGGGCTCTTCGAGATTCCCGAGGATACCGAACTATTCACGATGTGAATCGAAGCAGGCCAGAATCTCACGTCCGAGCCGGCTCGTCTTCGGGGGCTACGACGGTTTCGATCTCCTCAACGAGTTCCAGATCGCGGGCACGGTAGGCCTCCACGAGTCGGTAACAGACGAGATAGCTGGGGACGATCGTCGCGACCGAGAGGATCACGTTGCCGACCAACAGGCGGATCGCGATCGCGCGACCGGCGGAAAACGACAGCGACGAGAGACTCCCGAATCCCACGCTCGCGCCCTCGGCGGGCCCGAGAAGGAAGACACCGATCGCGAAGCTCGCGACATAGACGCCGGATTTCACGAGGGGGTTGATGAGGAGTGCGGAGGCCACGAACGCGAGTTTGCTTACTCCATCGAAGAGCCACGCCAACACGACGAACACGAGCAGTCCCACGCCGACCGTCGGCAACATCGTGACGAAGACACCGAAGGAGAAGCTCCCGGCGATCTCACGTGGCGTGTGTGTCTCGGCGAACGCGTCGTGGAGTCCCTCACGGAGCCGTCCTCGCCACGCACTCGCCCGCGATCGCATCCTCGTCATTTGTTATCCGAACGCCGTAGTACGCCGGAGCGAAAATACTTGTCGGCGGCAGATGTCAGTGGCTGGGCGTTTCGAGGACGTTCCGATCACTCGAAGCGGTAGGTCGGCCCTTCCGGACCGTCCTCGACCACGACGCCGATCTCCGCAAGCGCATCGCGCAGTTCGTCCGCGCGCTCGTACTCGCCCGCCTCGCGAGCGGACTCACGGAGATCCAGAAGGAGTTCGACGAGTTCGGCCGCGAGTTCGACCTCCCCGTCACCCCCGTCACGGGCGTCGAATCGGAGCCCGAGAACGTCCTCGCCGAATTCCTCGAAGGTCTCGATCGTCCGACGGAGACCGCGGTAGTCGTATCCGATGTCGGAGTCGGAGCTCACGTCCACTCCCGGCCTCCTCGCATCCTCGGCCGTGTCGAGGTGACGATTGACGGCGTCGGTGAGATCGAGCAGCGATGCCGTGGCCTCCCGGACGTTGAGATCGTCGTTCATCGCCGCCTCGAAGCCCTCGCGGGTCGCGTCGATCGCCGCCCGCAGATCGTCGTCGACCGTCTTCGTGTGCGCGTCCACGGAGTCCGCAGCCTCGACGGCACGATCGTAAGTTCGCGAGAGCCGGCCCCAGCGTTCCTCGGCCTCGGCGATCGACTCGTCGGTGAGCGCCTGCTCGGACCGGTAGGACGCGCCCGCATAGAACGTCCGGAGGACGTTGACCCCGAGGTTCTCGAGCGCGTCGGGAACCGTCCAGAAGTTGCCGATCGACGAGGACATTTTCTCGCCCTCCATCGAGAGCAGGCCGGCATGCATCCAATAGCGCGCGAACGTCTCGCCGGTAGCCGCCTCCGATTGGGCGATCTCGTTTTCGTGGTGGGGAAACACGAGATCGCGTCCGCCCATGTGGACGTCGAGCGTCTCGCCCAGATGTGCCATCGACATCGCCGAGCACTCGACGTGCCAGCCGGGACGTCCCTCGCTCCAGGGCGACTCCCAGGTTTTCCCCTCGGGCAGATCGCCGTCATGTTCGTGTTTGCGGTGTTCGCGTACCGCCGTCTCGCTCACGCCGCCGGCCTTCCAGAGCGCGAAGTCCGCCGGATTCCGCTTTTCGGAGCGTTCGTCGGGCTCGCCCTGGGCCTCTAGGTCCTCCGGATCCTGGTTGGAGAGGTCGCCGTACCCCTCGAAAGCGGTGACGTCGAAGTAGACGGACCCGTTCGACTCGTAGGCGTAGCCGGTCTCGACGAGCGACCCGACCAGATCGATGATCTCCGGGACGTGCTCGGAGACCCGGGGATACACCTCCGCCCGAAGCAGATTGAGCCCGCGCATGCTCTCGAAGACCGTAGCGGTGAACGTCTCCGCGACGTCGAGTTCGCCGTCCCACTCCTCGCGTTCACCGACACGTGCGGTGATCTTCTCGTTGACGTCGGTCACGTTTTCGACGTGGCGGACGTCGTACCCGAGGTGATCGAGCCACCGGTGGAGGATATCGGCGTGGACCCACATCCGGGCATGACCCAGGTGGGGGTCATCCGAGACCGTCAACCCGCAGACGTACAACAGCACGTCGTCGCCGTCGACCGTGAACTCCACGCGTTCGTCCCGAAGGGTGTCCGTCACGGAGAGGGTCATTACGGCCGGTTTCTCGTGGCGAGCCTTTCAACGCGTCGATCGGTCCGATCGGGAGACTGCGGATGGCACTACGGAGAGTACGTGTCCGACGTAATCGTTATCCGATCGAGGTGGTAGATATTACCATGGACGAGGATACCGATCACACGGGGCCTGTCGGACGACTCGAGGTGTGGTGTGCCGGGGAGGAGTGGTGTCCGGTCACGACGACGTCGTCGCTGATCGGGAAGAAGTGGCATCCGGTCATCGTTCACCGACTGCTCGAACACGGTCCAAGCGGATTCAACGAGCTCAAAGAGCACGTCGACGGCGTCTCGAGTAAGGTCCTTTCGGACAGTCTCGACGATCTCGAGGAGAAACACCTCGTCGATCGCGACGTGATAAATGAAAAACCAATCAGGGTCAAATACTCACTTACGGACCACGGTCGATCGCTCGAACCGGTGATCTACGCGATGCGTGACTGGGGGCTTGAACACCTCGAGGAACCGGATACCGACGATCCGTCCGCAATCGATCGGTAGGGCGTATCGGGCTCTCGGGAACCGAACGGCGGAGTTGGCTGTATGCAGGCGCTAAGCCCCCACCCTCAACGAGCGCCGGGCTTCCGACGGGTGTCGGAAGCACAAGCGAGTAGGGTGGGGATACAGCGCCTGCATACAGGTAACGCGGATCTATCTCGGGACCGAATTCGGCGTGGCCGTGACCGGGTGTGCTCGAGGTAACCTGATTACGTTCCCCTCAGATTACAGTTATGTATCGGGATGCTGTTGGTGTGAGTACTCATGGCAACTGAGACCCGATCGTCCGACGTAACGATGGGAGTCGCCTCCGAACAGTGGATCGCCGGAGCGGTCGGCGGATTCCTTGGCAGCATTCCGTTCGGATTACTGATGATGTACGTGATGCCGCCTCCGCTGTTGGAGATCGTGATTCCAGCGATGTACGGGATAGAAAGCCCGGCGCTGATCGCCGGGTGGGCTCTTCACCAGTTCCACGGCGTCGTCCTGGGAGTGGTCTACGTCGCGCTCGTTCAGGCGGGATGGTTCCACGAGACCGCCCGATCGCTTCGCGGGGCGCTCGGGCTGGGGGTCGCATACGGCATCCTCACTACCGTCGTTCTCGCGGTCATCGTGATGCCCTTGTGGCTCGGAGTTGTCGGCTTCCCGAACGCGCCGCCGTTCCCGAACTTCGGGATCCCGGCCACGATGATTTCCGGACTCGGGCACATTATTTACGCCATTCCGGTTGCGGTCCTGTACGCGAGATCGGTCTCGGAGTGAGCGTTTCCGAAGAGTGATCGTTCCCGAAGTGGGACCGGTTCTCTCCACGTTCGACCCCGATGGCCGGCGACCGAACGTCGGGGGATACATCCGCGACCACAACGCTTTCGCCGGTTCATCGAATACCGGTCTTCGTGACTACACGTAGTGACCGGGTTTCGGATGAATCCCCCGACGGCCGCCGCAGTTGGATCGTGGCGATCTTCGGGGCGGTGGGGATGATCTTTACCTTCGGAACGCCGCTTTCCTATGGCGTTCTTCGCGATCCGCTCAGCGAGACGTTCGGCATCTCGCCGATCGCGCTCTCGACCGTCTTTTCGGTCATGCTTTTCACCTTCTTCATCGGATCGGGGACGATCGGCGTCTTTTCGGCCCGGTTGCCTGCCCGGGGCGTACTGCTTGCGTGTACCGCCGCGACTGGGCTCATCGCGCCCGCCCTCTTCGTCGTCGGATCGTACGCCGGACTGCTCGTCGTTTTCGCCGTCCTCGGGCTCGCGCTCGGTACCGTGTTCGTCCTTCTCGCATCGATCGTTCCCCGCTGGTTCGAGCGACGTCGTGGGGCCGCGACCGGTCTCATCTTCGTCGGCAACGGTCTCGGCCTCTTCCTGTTGCCGCCGATCTGGGAGTACGCGATCGCCACCGTCGGCATCCGCCGTGGATTTCTCGCGATCCTGTCCGTTACGACCGTCGTGTTCCTGCTCGTCGGGCTCGTCTGTCGCCGCCCGCGGTGGGCCGAGCATTCGACCGCGACGCCGGGCGAACTCATCGGGTGGGTCGGTGGGCTGGTCCGAACGCGGCGGTTTCGGCTTCTCTTCGTCGGGATCGGCCTCGCGTTCGCGTGGTACCAGTTGCTTGCGGCGTACGCGATCGACCTCTTTGCCGCCCGAGGGCTGGCCGGTGCCACGGCCTCGGCCGCGTTCGGCGCCATCGGCGGCGTCAGCATCATCTCGCGGATCGGTGGCGGATACGTCGCGGACGTTATCGGAGCCAGACGCGCCTTCCTCGGCTCGTTGGGCTGTACGACCGTCGGGATCACGGCGTTCCTCGCACCGTCGCTGCCGACGATGGCGGTCGGCATCATTCTCGTCGGGCTCGGGCTCGGAGGCTGTGCGACGCTTTACGTCCCGCTTTTGATGGGGGTCTACGACCCCGAGATGGACACCGCCATCGTCGGCGTCTTCAACGTCGCCGGCGGGGTCGGTTCCCTGGCCATGCCGCCGCTGGGAACCGCCAGCGTCGCCTATACGAACGGGTACACCGCTGCCATCCTGTTGACGCTGGCCGCGACGATCATCGGGTTCTTCGCGATCGCGTTCGGAACCAGCACGTGAACGCGGGGCGCATCGCCATCGGGATCACGTGCTCGCTGCTGTATCCGCTGTTGACCCGTCCTCTCCGGCCGCCTCGACGCGATCGGCGTACGACTCCAGTTCGGCGGCGAGTTCGCGCGCCTCATCGGCGGAGAGGGTCACTCGATCGGCGTGTGCCGGAAGGTCGGTCAACTCGGCGTTGTCGAGTTCCAGTTCGAGCGTGAGGTGATCGGGATCCGTTCGGGGGGCGGTCACGTTCAACACGGCGTAGGCCTCCTCCTCGAAGTCGTGGCCGGTCGCGACTCCATCAAGCAGGTCGAAGGTCGTGTAGGCGTTCACCCGGATGAGTCGATCGGGCATCGACGGGACTCAATCGTCTCCGGTACTGGCCGTTCCGTCCGCCCGGGCTGGCGCGGGACTCGCGTTCAACTCGTCCTCGTCGGCGTAGGGATACCACGTCATCTTCGTGTTGTGCATATAGGGATCCTCGTAGCTCGTTTCCTCGGGCTCGATCAACTCCTCTAGGGTCCCCTCCGTCTCCGACCGCTCGATGAACTCGCGAAAGCTCTCGGTCCCCTCGCGACGGTCAGCGAAGTGACCGATCAGGTTCGCGATCGCCCCGGGAACTTCGTCGGCGGGAACGCGCTGGCCGACCCACTCGGCGAAGCGGGGATCCTCGCCGAGCCCGCCGCCGAGGCCAATGTCGAGCGCCTCGACGGGTTCGCCGTCCTTTCGAGTCTTCATCCCCCGAAGGCTGATGTCGGCGATCTGAGGCTGGGCACAGGAGGCGGTACAGCCCGACAGGTGGATATGGAAGTCCTCGACGCCCGCCGGAAGCTCGACGTTCTCCGTGAGCCAGCGAGCGTACCGGACCTGCCGGTTCTTCGTCTCGACGATCGAGAGCGAGCAGAACTCCGTGCCCGTACAGGCGATCGACCCGCGCATGAACGGGTGCGGATCCGGCGAGTAGTCCTCGAGGAGCGGCTCCGCGAGCAGGTCGTCGAGGTTCGATTCGGGAACGTCGGTCACGAGAACGTTCTGACGCTGTGTGATCCGGATCTCTCCGGAGCCGTACTCGTCGGCGATGTCGGCGAGTTCGAGGACGTCATCGACGCCCTGCCGCCCGACGAGCACGTTCAGGCCGACGTAGTAGTTCCCGTCCGCCTGTTCGTGAACGCCCACGTGATCGCTGTGGCCGCCGTTCGGGAGATCGTCCGCGGACCGACCCGCGTTGTAGGTGTACTCTCCGCGGAGATCCTCACCGGCCGTCTCGAGTTCGAAGTCGACGAACTCCTCCTGGAGGATGTGACGAACCTTCGTGGCCCCCCACTCATCGACGAGGAACTTGCTGCGCGCGGAATAGCGGTCCTCGCGGTCGCCGTATTCACGAAACAGCGCCGAGAGGCCACCCGCGACGTCCTCGGCCCGATCGGGTTCGACGAAGACGTCGATGTCGCGGGCGAGTCGGGGCTCGTTGCGTGCGAGGCCGCCGCCGACGCGGACGTTGAATCCCTTGCGGCCGTCCTTTTCGGCGGGCTCGAACGCGAGGTCGTTGATGTCGCCCTGTCCGCACCCCTCACGGCAGCCCGTGACGCTCACCTTCCACTTGCGCGGGAGGTTGGAGTGATCGTCGTTGCCCTTGAACGTCTCGTGGAGATCCATCGCGACCGGTAGCGCGTCGACGAACTCATATCGGTCCTTGCCGGCGACCGGACAGCCGACGATGTTGCGCCAGGAGTCGCCACACGCCTGCTGGGTCGAGAGGCCGTTGGCCTCCAACTTCTCGAAGATCGCGGGGACGTCCGCTAAGCGGATCCAGTGGAGCTGGATCGACTGGCGGGTGGTCCAATCGCAGTAGGCTGCTCCGAACTCCGGATTCTCGCCGGGTCCGCGGGCGTATTCGTCGGCTATCTCGCCGACGACGCGCACCTGCCCCGGTTTCAACACGCCGTTCGGAGTGCCGATCCGCATCATGAAGTAGCTCTCCTGGCCGTTCCGCTGGTGGTACAGTCCCCACCACTTGAAGCGCTCGAACCACTCGTCGTGTTCGTCCTCGGGAATCGACTCCCAGCCCTGCTCGGCGAACTCGAAGAGGTGCTCGCGTATCTCGTTGCCGTACGTCTCGGATTTCCATCGCTCTACGTCCGTGGGCATCTCTGATTCTCCCTCGGAACGGGACTTCCCTAAAGCGTCCCTCGCCGTCAATCCTCCCCGGAGCTTCCGGATACCGGAGAGTCTTTCCGAACCTCCCGTCGTCCGCCGGGACGTCGGACCGCAGCCGTCGCGAGTGGCTCGTAGCGTCCCTCCCTCACCCGTCCGATCGGGATCGGGCCGGTCGACGTCGAGTGTCCACACTGGATACAGCGCCCGTACGTCTCCGCCGCGATCGTTCCCCCGTCGACCGAGACGTCCGTGATTCCCTCCACGACGAAATCGGCGATCGGACAGCCACAGATACCCTTCACGTACCACAGCTCGCTCGTTCCGGCGCGTCGCTCGTCGTTCAAAGACACCCACGCGCCGTCATCGAGCGTCCGCAACGAGACAGTCATATCCGACGAGAGGGCGTCCGTGGGGGAAACACCGTCGGCGTCCGTAACCATCGTCGTGAACCGTGACGCGGTATCGCGCTGAGATCGATCGATGACGCGCGGATCGGATGGTCAATCAGCGTTCGAGATACCTGCAAGGACCCCCGGTTTCGACAAGCGCCGGTAGTCCTTGTTCGGGAGAGTTCGTTTAATCCGATAGGGCCCATACCAACGTTCGATGACCGCAAGATCCCACAGGGAACACGCCTCCGCCGACGTCGCACCCGAACTGTTCGATCGCCTCCCCGAGGGGGACGAGGCCGAATGACCGAAAACGCCGCGTCGATCAACACGGAGTCGCCCGATGTGGAACCAGTCACTGCCGAGGAGGGCGAGCATCTCCGTGAGGTACCGACCGGTGCGGGATGTACCGAGATCTGGGAGCAACTGAGCGAACAGCGTGAGAACAACGACGATGCCGACACCGATGGCGGCGAGCGTGGAGACGGTGACCGCGGAAACGCGGTAACCGATCTCGACGATTGACATCCTCCTCGACGGGAACGCCGGGCTTTCTCCTTGCTTTTCCGTAACCCGCCCGAGAACGGTCACCGTTCTCGAGGAAACGTTCAGTAATCCGTAACGTTTCAGGATGGCTAGTGATAGAGTAAACAGCAGAACAGGGACAGAAGCCATTTAAACGTCGTTTTTGTCGGATCCACTCCGTGCCTGAGAATATGTGTCAGCGGGAAGGGTTAAGTATCTCTCCATCCAATATCCATAAGTAACAGTTCCCCGATCGCCCCGAGCTGCGGGACACGATTCTGCGTCGTGTTCCGGCGTCTCGGTCGCGTCCGGTTCGGATCACCATCCCATGAAAATCACGACACTCTTCAGCGACGAACGCGCGGTCTCGCCGGTCATCGGCGTCATTTTGATGGTGGCCATCACTGTCATTCTCGCGGCCGTGATCGGTACCTTCGTGCTCGGCCTCGGCAACGATCTCCAGAACACCCAGCCGACGGCGAGTTTCAACTTCCAGTATGAGGACAACGGAGAGGGCACAAACGACAACGTTACGATCACTCATGCTGGTGGCGACACGATCGACGGCTCCTCGGACGTCGTTCGTCTCACCGAAAGCGCCGGAGTCGGATTTACGAGTGGGGAAACGTGGACCGACTCAAGCATCTCTGCGGGGTCGTCACACATCGCCACGCTCGACGGCGACTGGAGCGGCCAGACCGTCCGCGTGAACTGGGAATCCGCGAACGGCGAGTCGTCGGCGACGCTCGCCACCAGTACGGCACCCGACTACTCGGCCTGATCATCCGACTCTGCTGATGGCAGTTCGTTTTCCCGTCCTTCATTCCGTTTCCAGTATTCCGGATAGTTCACTCTCCGAGAGAACCCGATCGGGACGAGCCCGGGAACGTTCGACCTCGATCGAACCGAGAGCGAACAATAAAGACGGATAGCTCATATAACGGAGTATGCTCCTCTTGGAGGTTCCGGGGATCGTAGTCGTCTTCCTCCTCATTCTCGGGACGCTCGTGGCGTTCCTCACCGAGATCGTTCCCAACGACGTCACCGCGATCGCGGTCATGGCGACGCTCGTCATTCTGGAGCCGTGGACCGGCGTCGGCGCCCGCGAGGCGATCTCCGGGTTTGCGAATCCCGCAACCGTCACGATCATCGCCATGTACATGCTGAGCGCGGGCATTCAAGAGACGGGAATCGTCGAGCGGCTCGGCGTCCATCTCGCCGACTTCACCGCGGGCAAACAATATCGAGCGCTCGTCGCCACCGTCTGTACCACGGGCCCGATCGCGGGATTCGTCAACAACACGCCCGTCGTCGCGGTTTTCGTCCCGATGGTCACGAAGCTTGCAGAACAATCGAACCTCAGCCCCTCGAAACTCCTGTTGCCACTCTCGTATGCTGCAATTCTCGGCGGAACGCTCACGCTCATCGGAACGTCGACGAACATCCTCGCGAGCGACTTCGCCCGACTCCTGATCGACGGCCGCGACGGGATCGGTATGTTCGAGTTCACGGGACTGGGTGCGGTACTCCTGTTCGTCGGGATCGGATACCTCCTGACGATCGGATGGCGGCTGACGCCCGCCCGAATTCCCCCGGATGCGGAGGCGGTCTCGGAGTTCGATCTCGAGGATCACCTCACGTTCATGCGGGTTCGTTCGCAGTCGGTCGCGGTCGGAGCGTCGGTCGCCGAACTTGACGCCGACCGTCCTGATGTCCGGATTCTCCAGGTGCGTCGGGAGGGCGAGGCGTATGCCGGGCCCCGTTCGGATCGACTCATCGAGGCGGACGACATCCTCGTCGTTCACGGATCGTTACAGGCAGTAAATCGCTTTCGCGAGACGGCTCACCTCAGCCAACTCGTTCGCGAGCCGGTCACCGATGACACCTTCGAAGCGACGGCAACGAACGGCACGCTTGCGCGGGCGATCGTGCCCGACGGCTCACGATACGTCGGTGAGTCGGTCGCGGAGACGGGTCTCGAGGAATACCACCGGACGACCGTGCTCGCCGTACGTCGCGGCAGCGATCTCATCCGAACCGGGATCGCGGAGACGACGCTTCGATCCGGAGACCTGCTTTTGGTCCGGACGACACCGGCGTCGATCCGGTATTTCACCGATACGGGCGAACTGCTCGTCGCCGACGAGACGGCCTTCGATCGGCTGGCCACCGGTGACATCGACGAGATCGCACCGATATCCACGAAGGCTCCCATCGCCATCGGCATTCTCGCCGTCGTCGTCGCGCTCGCGGCGTTGAACGTGCTCCCTATCGTGATCGCTGCACTCTGCGGCGTGGTCGGCATGGTCGTTACGGGCTGTCTGCGGACGGCTGACGCCTACCGTGCCGTCTCCTGGAACGTAGTCTTCCTGCTTGCGGGCGTCATCCCGCTCGGTATCGCACTTGAGGAGACGGGTGGTGCCGCGGTGGTCTCGTCGTTCCTCGTCGCCATCGCCGACGTCCTGCCGCTTTTCGGCGTGGTGTTGGTTCTGTACCTCGTTTCGGGAGCGCTGGCGAGCGTCATCACTCCGGTCGCCACGCTAGTGTTGATGATCCCTGTCGGAGTCGATGCCGCCGTGCGACTCGGCGCCAACGAGTTCGCGTTCCTGCTGGCGGTGATGTTCGCCTCCGCGACGTCGTTCATGACGCCGGTGGGCTACCAGACGAACCTGATGGTGTACGGTCCCGGCGGCTACGAGTTCAGGGACTTTCTCAGGGTTGGCGGCCCGCTTCAGCTCCTGTTGGCGATCGTCGCGACGATCGGGATCACCGTCGGCTGGGGACTGTCAGGGTAACGCGACGTGCCGGGTATCGATCACGGCTCCTGAGCGTCCGATCTTCGTCTCCGCTTCTGATCCTTCGATTCTCGTCACCGGCACTCGACGAAAGGCCGGGTCAGCGAAGCCGACCGAACAGTTCGTAGTCGCGATCGGGGACGTACCGCTGGAATAACAGACTGTTCGTCAACACGGAGACGCTGGAGAATGCCATCGCGGCAGCGGCGAGCACGGGCTGGAGCAGCCCGAGCGACGCAAGCGGGATCATCAACGTGTTGTAGCCGAGCGCCCACACGAGGTTCTGTTTGATCTTCTGGAGCGTCGCCTCGGAGACGCGGATCGCCTTCAGAACGTCCATCGGATCATCACGCATTAACGTCACGTCCGCCGCCTCGATCGCGACGTCGGTTCCGGAGCCGATCGCGGTCCCGACGTATGCGACCGCGAGTGCCGGGGCGTCATTGACGCCGTCGCCGACCATCATTGCTCGGCGCCCGGTCTCCTGAATGCGTTCGACGGCGTCGGATTTGTCCTCTGGAAGGACCTCCGCGCGGACGTTCTCGGGATCGATACCGACCTGCGTTGCGACCGCACGGGCGGTCCGCTCGTTGTCACCGGTGATCATCATGACCTCGGTACCCCGGTCGCGAAGTGCCCGTACCGCTGACTCGGCGCTTTCTTTGATCGTGTCGGCGTCGGCAACCACGCCGACGAGGTCCCCGTCGGCGGCGACGAGCATCGCGGTCTTGCCCTCCGATTCGAGACGCTCCATCGTCTCCGCTGCGGGTGCCGGATCGACTCCGTGTTCCAGCAGGAGCGTTCGATTGCCGACGAGTACCTCGGCGCCGTCGACGAGCGCGCGGACTCCCTGCCCCGGAACGTTCTCGAACTCGTCAGGTCCGGTCACCTCAAGGTCGCGCTCCTCCGCCTCGTCGACGATCGCTCGGGCGAGCGGATGTTCGCTGTTCCGTTCGGCTCTCGCCGCGAGTTGGAGCACGCCGTTCTCGGAGCGCCGATCGCGTGCAACGCGGCCGTCCTCGACGTCCGTCTCGTCGGAGCGGGACTCCGCCGACGGATCGCTCGCGGTGCTTGCGGCGCCGCCGTCAGGGACCGGCTCCCCGTCCTGATCGATCACGACCACGTCGGTCACCTCCATCTCTCCTTTCGTCAACGTTCCCGTCTTGTCAAAGACGACCGTGTCGATGTCCTTGGCGCGCTCGAGGACGTCCCCGCCTTTGAACAGGACGCCGTTTTGTGCGCCGATGCTCGTTCCGACCATGGTTGCGGCGGGCGTCGCAAGCCCCAGCGCACAGGGACAGGCGATGAGCACCGCGGAGGCGAAGACGATGACCGCGAACTCGAAGACCGAGACGGTTCCACCTGCCGGGGCGGGGCCACCGGCAACCGTTCCCCAAAGCGGAAGCCCCTCGACGAAGCCGGCGAGCAATTCGGGAAACAGGAACCAGACGATGCCCCACAGGAGGGCGTTCGCGATGACTGCGGGTACGAAGTACGCCGAGATGCGGTCAGCGAGGTTCTGGATCTCCGGCTGGCGCGATTGGGCCCGTTTGACTGTCTCGACGATCTGCTGGAGCGCCGTATCGGAACCGACCTTCGTTGCCTCGACGATCAGCACGCCGTTCTCGTTTATCGTCGAACCGACTACCTCGTCCCCAGTCCCCTTCTCGACCGGTACCGATTCCCCGGTGACCATCGACTCGTCGACGGCGGACTGGCCGTCGACGACGACGCCGTCGGTCGGGATCCGTTCGCCCGGCCGAACCTTCATTCGGTCGCCGACCTCGACGTTCTCGAGGGGAACCTCCGTCTCACCCCCGTCCTCGTCGACGAGCGTGGCCGTCTCGGCCTCCATCTCGAGAAGCTTTCGCAGAGCCTCGCCGGCCCGTCCCTTCGACCGAGCCTCGAGGTAGTTCCCGAGCGTGATGAACACGAGGATGAACGCAGCCGTATCGAAGTAGAGCCCGCCCGCGATCAGCCCCACGAGGACCGTGATGGAGTAGAGATACGCCGTCGAGGAGCCAAGCGCGATCAGGACGTCCATGTTGGCCTGACGGTTCTTCACGAGCGCCGTGTAGGAATTCCTGTAGAACTGCCAGCCGAGGATGGCCTGAACGGGCGTCGCGAGGAGGAACTCGATCCATCCGATCTCGACACCGAAGACTACCTCGGGGACGAGCGTCCCCCCGAGGAGGAAGCGATCGGCGAGGAACACGAGAAACGGCAGGGAGAGGGCGGCTCCAAAGAGGGTGAGCCGGAGCTGGCGGCGAATCTCCGCCTCTCGAGCGGCGTCTCGGGCGTCCTCGCCCGATCCCTCCGCGTCGGGGTCCTGCTCACGGACCGGCGAATAACCGGCGTCCTCGATCGCCGCATACAGGTTCTCGATCGAGGTCGCGGCGGGAACGGAGGTCACCTGCGCCTCGTCGGTGGCATAGTTCACCTCCGCGTCGATCACCCCCGGCGTGTCCGCAAGTGTGGATTCGATCGTCTCCGCACAGTTGGCACACGACATGTCGCTGACCGCGATCGTGGCCGTCTCCGTAACCGGATCATAGCCCGCTTCCTCGATCGCCCCGAGGATCACGGCCAGCGACACCTGGTCGGGATCGTAGGTTACCGATCCCTCGTCAGTGGCGAAGTTGACCGTCGCCTCCTCGACACCCTCGAGGTCCTCCAGTGTGTCCCTGATCGTCGCCGAACAGTTGGCACAGGACATCCCCGAGATATCGAGGCGGATCGTTTGTGTAGCCATGGCTTGGATATGAATATGGGCTCCACGTTTAGGACGGTTTCCACTTTGAGAGTCGTGTTATCACGGTTCGAAAGTTTGGATATCCTATTCCATCGCGAAAAGCGCTTTTGATTCCAAACCGTGACTCCACCAATCGATCCGTGAAGCACCGATCGCCTCGTCACCGTCACTCGGTGACCGCCGAGGGTGCGCCCGCGAACTCGACGATCGTCTCCTCATACCGGCAGTCCTCGAGGGCGTGTTTCGCCGCGAACCCGGCCTCGTGTGCGGATCGGCCGTATCCGACGCCGACCTTCAACTCGACGTCGGCGGCCTCGTTGACGTGATCGATCGCCGCACGGTAGTCGGCGGCACCGAGATCCGGACAGGTCGCGATGACGTTGTCCCCGCCGACGAAAAACGACAGCGCGCCGTGTTCCTCGCGCATGTACCGCATCAGCGTGGCATACCCCTGTTCGATCCGGATGAACGAGTCGAACTCGTTGAGTCGATCGGTGTATTTGCCCGTCGCGTTGTTCACGTCGAAGTGAGCGATGGCGACGTCCTCGTCGGCGCCCGGATCGCGATAGGTACCCGCGAGTACCTCCCTCCGGTCGCGGTCCTGTGCGCTGCCAGCGTCTTGGACGCGCTGGGTGGCAGCCTCGAGGGCATCGATCGGCCGCTCCGCGACGTCGACGCCGAGACTGACGGTGACCGGATACCGATTTCGGATCGACGCTTGCAGTCGCTCATGAGCGGTCGCATCGAGGCCGTTCGTCACCGCCACCATGTTGTCGAATCGAGTGAAAAATACATACCCATCACGCGATCCGACGAACTGTGCGAGGTCCGCAAACAGACGCGATTGTAGCGTCTGGAGGTCCATCTCCCGGCGCGGTTCGGGGGTGACCGTCCAGGGCCCGTAGTTGTCGATCTGGACGAGCGTTACCTGGGTAGTCGTCACGATGTTTTCGTGTCGGGCCCACCACCGCTTGAGGGTTCCGCTATCAGATTCGTGCACGCCGTCACGGATCCGTGATGAACTCGAGTCAGATAGGGGCGAGCGGGACGATATCCGGCGTTGACGGCGTCCCGGAACCAATACCAGCCTTGCGCCTCTGGTTTAGATATGGACTACGAAGGGATCGTCTTCGACGTCGACGGAACCGTCGTTCGCGGTGACGAGCCGATCGACGGCGCACCTGAGGGGTACCGGATCGTCGAGGAGGCGGGGATCGATTCGACGTTCGTCTCGAACAACCCCACGAAGCCTCCCGCAGCGTACGTCGACCGTCTTGGCTCGGCCGGGTTCACGGTGGACGTCGATCGGGTGGTCACAGCGGGAACGGTGACGGTCGAGTACCTGAAGCGACATCACGCTGCCGACGACCTGTTCGTGATCGGCGAATCCGGACTGTTCGATCTGCTCGCGGCCGCCGACCTCTCAACGACTGATTCGGTGGACGACGCTGACGTGCTCCTGGCCTCCCTCGACCGGGAGTTCGACTACGAGGATCTCTCGCGAGCGCTGTGGGCGCTCGAGCGTGATATCCCCTTCTTCGGAACCGATCCGGACGTCGTTATCCCCGCACCCGAACGTGATGTTCCGGGATCGGGGGCGGTCATCAACGCGATCGCAGGCGTCGCCGAACGGGAGCCGGACCTCGTGCTCGGCAAACCGTTTGAACCGGCGATCGGAATGGTGACGGAGCGGCTCGGAGCGGATCCCGAGGACTGTCTTATGGTCGGCGATCGACTCGACACGGACATCGCCTTCGGCGAACGGGCGGGGATGACGACCGCCCTCGTGTTGACCGGCGTGACGGACGAGAGGGCCCTCGCCGAGAGCGACCACGATCCGGATCACGTCTTCGATTCGCTGGCGGACATCGATCGCCTGATCGACTGAGACTCACGACTAACTCCCTGGTTCCGTTTTGGGCCCCATGCTCGTGTCTCTCTACCAAAGGTTTATCAGCAATACCTGCCGACTGTTCTGTATGGAGTGGTTCGATTCGCCGTACATCTGGCGTCGGAACCGGATCGACGAACCGAAGGAGTCGAAGGAGTCGATCGAGACGACCGGGGACGACGCTCGGGAAGTCGCCGAGTCGTCAGGAACACGAACGTCGTAGACGGCGGATCGGTCGATCGGGTCGATTCGGACGACGAATCGCGGCCTCTCAGAACGCGTCGCCGTAGGCGGAGATGTCGGCTCGAAGCTCCTCACGGAGCGCGGAATGGACGTGGCAGATATCCTCGCCTCGCTCGACGATCTCCTCCATTTCCTCGTCGTCCAGGTCCGCCTCAACGTGGAGATCGAAGGCGATCGACGCGAGATCGTCGTCGTCATCGAGCTCGGCGGAGGCGTCGATCTGTACTTTACCGAGGTCGTCGACACCGCGCTGTTGGCCGCCGACGCGGAATGCCGGGATATAACAGGAGGCGTAGGTGGCAACGAGCGTCGTGTTCGGGTCCGGGCCGGTCTCGCCGGTCGCATCGACCTGCAAATCGAACTCGCCGACCTGACTCGTACACGCGTAGCCCTCCTCGCTCACAGTCGTGGTTTCGATGTCGGACATGACGTCCGTAACTCCGGCGGAGACGTCCTAAAGGTTACCGTCTCGATCTCGATCGACGTCCCGTCCGACGTCGTGACCGAAACTCAAAGCTCGTAGATCTCCTCGGTTCTCAAAGCTCGTAGGTCTCGTCGCCGTCGAGGACCACGGCCTCGGTCGGGGTACCGGTCGCCTCGACCTCGCGGACGAACTCGTCGGTGTCCATCTCGATGGGCGGGAACGTGTCGTAGTGCATCGGGAAGGCGACGTCCGCCTCGACCCAGTCGGCCGCGATCGCCGCCTGCGCAGCCCCCATCGTGAAGTGGTCGCCGACCGGAACCGCGGCGGCGTCGGGTTCGAGGAACGGACCGATGACCTCACGCATCTCGACCATCAGGCTCGTGTCCCCTGCGTGATAGAACGTCGACGTTTCCCCGGCGGGCTCGTGAGTCGGCTTCCTATCGGAGACCACGAATCCCGTGGGCATCCCGGCGGAGTATTCATAGTCAGTGGCGATCCCGTTCGAGTGGTCCGCCCGAACCATCGTCACCCAGGCGTCGCCGCACTCGACGGTTCCGCCGATGTTCATTCCCATCCCGCCGACTGCGTCGGAATGACCGTGTTCGTCCTGAAGATAGCCCACGAGCTCGGGAGTCGCAACGAGGGTCGCGTCGGGATATGCTCCGGCGTCGCCGATGTGGTCGGCGTGGCCGTGCGTCAAAAGCAGGTAGTCGGGGTCGAGCTCCTCGGAAGTGACGTCCGTCTTCGGATTGTCGAAGAACGGATCGATGAGCAGATCGGTTCCGTCGACGGAGACGTGCCACGTGGAGTGGCCGTGCCAAGTGAGCTCCATGGTCACGTGAAACGTCGAACGGATGCATAATAAATACCGGCGGCGATCGAGGAATCGAAACACAAAACCGGATCGACGCCCTCGGATCGGCTTCCGGATACTACGAAATCGGCCTCCGGATGCTGCACGCTTAAGGGCGACGACCGCTCACTGGAGCGTATGCAGCCACGGGACCTTTCCGATCACTCCCCGTACGTTCCCGGTCGTGGCGACGAGGAGGTCGCCCGCGAACTCGGGATGGATCCCGAGGAGTTGATCACGCTGTCCTCGAACGAAAACCCCCACGGTGCAAGCCCCGACGCCGTCGCCGCCATCCGCGAGCACGCCGAGGCGATACGCGTCTACCCGAAATCCTCACACGCCGATCTCAGGGCCCGGCTCGCCGAACGCTGGGACGTGAGCGACGAAGGGATATGGGTGTCCGCGGGGGCTGACGGGTCGATCGACTACCTCTCGCGAGCGATGCTTGAGCCCGAGGATCGGGTTCTCGTCCCCGATCCCGGATTCGCCTACTACGGGATGTCCGCGCGATATCACCACGGCGAGGTGTCGACGTATACCCTCGATCGAGCCGAATCCTTCGACCAGACCGCCGAGACCGTTCTGGATGCCTACGGCGGCGAGCGCATGGTCTATGTCACCTCCCCGCACAATCCCTCCGGATCGACGATGTCACTCGATCAGGTGCGCCTTCTCGCCGACGCGACGGCCGAGGAGACGCTCGTCGTTGTCGACGAGGCCTACGGCGAGTTCGCCGAGATGCCCTCCGCAGTTTCGCTGCTCGATGAGCGCGATGACGTCGCAGTCCTGCGGACGTTCTCGAAGGCCTACGGGCTCGCTGGCCTTCGCGTGGGATACGCGATCGTCCCGGAGGAATGGGCCGATGCCTACGCTCGGGTCAATACCCCCTTTGCGGCCAGTGAACTCGCCTGTCGAGCCGCGCTGGCGGCACTCGACGACGACGACCACCTCGACAGATCGATCGAGTCGGCGCGATGGGGACGGGCGTACATTCGCGACCACCTCGATGCTTCGACCTTCGAATCCGCCGGAAACTTCGTGCTCGCCGCGGTCGGCGACGCCGAACGGGTGACCGAGGCCGCCCAAGCGGAAGGCGTCATCGTTCGCGATTGCACCTCGTTCGGGCTCCCCGACTGCATCCGAATCACGACCGGAACACGCGAGGAGACGCGGACGGCAATTGAGACGATAAACGGCGTCCTCGAACGGCTGGAACTTGGTGTGTACGCGTGATGCGTCTCGCCGTCACCGGGACGCCCGGCACGGGAAAGACCTCCGCGACGAGGCTTCTGGAGGACGAGGATGACCCGCGAGGTCCGGACCGAACCGTTCCCGTCATCCACCTCAACGAGCTGATCGAGTCCGACGATTCCCTCTGGATCGAACGCGACGAGGACCGAGGCTCGCTGGTCGCCGACATCGATGCGATCGCTGACCGGCTCGGCGAGTGGGAGGGTATTCTCGAGTCGCATCTGGCACATTACTTTGCGGCCGATCGCGTCGTAGTGCTTCGGTGTGCGCCGTCGGTCCTCGAGGACCGGCTTCGGGAGCGAGGCGAGTCCGCAGCAAAGGCGCGTGAGAACGCCGAAAGCGAGGCACTCGACGTGATCCTCTCGGAGGCGGTCGAGCGGTTCGGACTCGAGAACGTCTATGAGATCGACACGACCGACCGCGATCCGGCGGCCGTCGCGACTGAGATCGCCCGGGTCATCGACGGCGATCGTGAACCGAGCGCCGGAACCGTGGATTTCACCGGGTATCTGTAGATGGACGGCCAACGATGACGCTCGACCGATTTCGTTCCGTCGCGGACCGCCTGCTCGCGCCGTGTGTTACCGCCGCGGATCGGCTGGGGTTGACCCCCGATCGAGTCAGCATGCTCGCGTTCCTCGCGGCCATCGCCGCCGGCGTGACGTTTTCGCTTGCGACGCCGCTCGGATATCTCTCGGGAGCACTGCTCGTCTTCGTGAATGGCTGGCTCGACCTCGTCGACGGCGCGCTGGCACGCCTGCAGGGCGTCGATTCCTCCGGCGGGGATCTCCTCGATCACGTCCTCGATCGGTACGCCGACATCGCCATCCTCGCCGGTCTCGCCGCCGGGATCGGCAGATACGGGCTCGGACTCGCCGCCGTCACCGGCGTGTTGATGACCTCCTATCTCGGGACGCAGATCCAGGCAGTCGGCCTCGGTCGCGAGTACGGCGGGCTGCTTGGCCGAGCCGATCGGCTCGCACTCGTCGGGATCGGTGGCGTTCTCGCCGCGATCGTCCCGGACCCGATCGTCTCCGGGGTCGGGATCGTGGGCGTCCTCCTCGCTCTGTTTGCCGTCGTCGGTCACTTCACCGCAGTCCAGCGCTTTTGGGGCGCTTGGTCGGATCTGTAAGCGTGGTTCGTTTATTGCTACTATCTACAGGCGGTGCAAGGCGAGTGCCTCGGGGCTTGACCCCGAGGCGGTTCACTAGTAGTGGGTTACAAATATCACCGTTCCGTAATCGTCATTCAGTATGTTGTCACCAATTCTGATTATCGGGGGGTGGCTTGTCGACGTCCTTCGTGAACTTGCAATGTGGGGTGGCGTTCTGCTGTTGCTTGCCAGCAGTCTTTCATTCTATACGGGGTGGAAACAGCGCCGGAAAGCAGCTCTGGTTACTGAGACGCCCCGAACAGCGGTTGCGGATGTGGAGTCAGCGGGCGTCACCCGAATTCGAGGGACGGTCGTTCCGAAATTCGAGAGGGATACGTTCACGTCTCCTGTAAAGGGTGATCGAGAGTGTGTCCTCGCTGCGTGGGAGATCGAGGAACTGTACGATACATCGAAAACACGAAGTTGGGAGTCCGCAGCATCCGGTGTTCACTCCGTCCCGTTTTATATCCAGGATGAAAGCGGGAAGTTGCTCATAGATATTGACGATCGAGTTGTCGGGAACGAAACGGACGAGGTATTTACACCGGAGCGATTCCTTGAGCCGGACGGCGTCTCCCTGGAGGGACTGTGGTGTGAATTTGACTCGTTCGACGTCCACGTCGAAACCGGTTACGAGGAATCGCCACCACCACGGGTTGCTGACTTCGTGGATTCGACCCAGGGTATCCGTTTGGATCCGATGGCGACGGAGTGGGTCGTCGACGCGAGTAAACGACAGTATTACGAACAGACGCTACAGCAGGGAGACAAGGTTAGTGTTCTCGGATACGCAACTCCGCGACACGATGTCGTGGGGTCAGCGACACATCCGGACCGATTCATCATGACTGGATCTGAAGAATCGACCCTTCATTTGTCCACTCATCCGTTCGACGATGTTTCCCGTGGCGGTGGGGGTCTGCTCTTTGGTCTCCTCACTGGGTTGGCCGGCCTTGGGCTCATCACCGCAGTTGTGCTGATGTGAGCTGTCGTGGTGACGAATTCACCCCGGTAATCGGCCACACAGAGCCGGTATCGAGATCGATCTCGGCGATTATAATCTCCTCCTTGAATTCCTACATGGTAGGAATCATACTCATCTATTATGTGATACTGACCGAATCATTCGGTGAGGAGAATCCAAATGCCAATCGAAGATCTAGCCCGAAGCGACGTCGTAACAGCCGATCCCGAAACGTCAGTTGCCGGCCTCGCAGCGACCATGGACGAAGAGGGCGTTGGAAGCATCGTGATAACGAGCGGGGACGCGCCGGTCGGTATCGTCACGGATCGAGATCTGACCGTTCGCGTCCTTGGGGAAGGAGTTGACCCGGCGGGCCAGACCGCCGAAGACGTAATGACCAGCGATCTCTGTACAGTCGAGTCCAACGCCGGCTTCTATGAGGCCAGCAACCTGATGGCTGAAAACGGAATCCGGCGGCTCCCCGTCTGTGAGGGCGATAGCCTCGTGGGGATCATTACCGCCGATGACCTGAATGAACTGCTTGCCGACGAGCAACAGCAGTTCGCGGAGATCATCCGGGCCCAGCGACCCGAATACTGACGAAGCGCTCCGCGATCCGGCTGCCCTTCGTGGACGCACGTCCCGGAGGTGGCCCGCGGCGCTGATCGTGGTCCGCGATACTGATAGTCGATCTCGTGGCCCGCGGCGACGGATTCGTCCGACGTGAACCCTATCAACGCTGTTTTGCAGAATCGTAGCCCAGTTGCCAACGAACGGAATCCGTCCCGCCGGACCGCCAGGCGGGATCGGTGTCAGATCACCGAGTGAGAAGCCGTCTGAGGACGTAGTGGAGAATCCCTCCGTGTTCGATGTACGTCACGGCAGCCGGCGTCCCGACCTGTGCCGTCACCGGGAACTCGACGATCGACCCGTCCTCACGCTCGGCACTGATTGTTAGTTCGTCCATCACGTCGAGACCGTCGTCGAGACCACGAATCGTGAATACCTCTGTCCCGTCCAACCCGAGCGATTCCCACGAATCATCGTTCTGGAACTGCAAGGGTAACACCCCCATCCCGACGAGGTTATCGCGGTAGATGCGCTCGTAGCTCTCGGCGATCGTTGCACGGACACCCAACAGATCCGTTCCTTTGGCCGCCCAATCCCGGCTGGACCCGGTTCCGAACTCCTCGCCAGCCAGTACAACGAGCGGAACCCCCTCTTCTCGATAGCGCTGACTGGCTTCGAAGACGGTCGTTTGTTCTTCGGTCGGGTGATGGATCGTATACCCGCCCTCGACGTCGTCGAGCATCTCGTTTTCGATGCGGACGTTGGCGAACGTCCCCCGCATCATCACCTCGTGGTTGCCACGGCGTGATCCGTAGGTGTTGAAGTCGTGTGGTTCGACGCCGTGGTCTTGTAACCACTGTCCGGCGGGGAGGTCCGATCCGAACGGTCCGGCTGGACTGATGTGATCCGTGGTAACGGTATCGCCGAGCGTCAACAGACAGCGGGCGTCCTCGATGTCGTCGACACCGGGTTTCTCCAGCGGGAAGTCCTGGAAAAACGGCGGTTCGCGAATGTACGTCGAGTCGTCGTCCCACTCGTAGACGTCACCGGTTGGCGCGTCGAGAGCGGCCCAGCGCTCGTCGCCCTCGTACACGGAGGCATACTTCTCCTCGAACATCTCGGGCGAGACGGTGTCGTGGATAGCGGTCTGCACTTCCTCGGTGTCCGGCCAGATGTCCGCCAGATAGACCGGCTCCCCGTCTTCGTCGGTTCCAAGTGGCTCCTGTTCGAGATCGATATCCATCCGTCCAGCGAGACCGTAGGCGACGACAAGCGGCGGGCTCGCGAGGTAGTTCGCCCGGATCTTCGGGTGGATGCGCGCTTCGAAGTTGCGGTTCCCCGAGAGGACGCTCGTCGTCCAGAGGTCGTGGTCGTCGATAGCCTGCTCGATCGGGTCGGGAAGCGGTCCCGCATTCCCGATACAGGTCGTACAGCCATAGCCCACGACGGCGTACCCGAGTGCTTCGAGATAGTGGAGGAGGTCCGATTCCTCGAGATACTGCGTGACGACTCGGCTGCCGGGTGCGAGACTCGTTTTGACGTAGGCAGGCACGTCCAGCCCCTTCTCGACGGCATTCCGAGCGAGCAAGCCGGCCGCGATCATCACGGACGGATTCGACGTGTTCGTACAGCTCGTGATGGCGCTGACGAGGACGTCTCCGTGTCCGATCTCGACCGGTTCTCCGTCGAGGTCGACCTCAACGCGCTTCGTCAGCGGGCCCAGATCGGGGTCTGCCTCGACCTGGACGCCGCCATCGGTCTCTGCACCGGCCGCACCACCTTCGCCGAGCCACCGCTGGAGGGCATCCTCGTCGACGTCGTCGAGGTGTTCCTCGAACTTACCGTGGAGGAGCCCCCGGAAGCTACGTTTTACGTCCCCCATCGGGATACGGTCCTGGGGGCGCTTGTGACCAGCGAGGCTCGGTTCGACCGTCGAAAGATCGAATTCGACGACTTCGGTGTAGTCCGGCTCCTGTTCTCCGAACAGTCCCTGCGCTTTGAGGTACTCGCGGACGAGCTCGATATGCTCGGGGTCACGACCCGTGAGTTCGAGATAATCGAGCGTCGTCTCGTCGACCGGGAACATGCTGATGGTCGAGCCCTGTTCGGGTGCCATATTGGCGATCGTCGCCCGATCGGGCACGGTGAGATTCTCCACGCCGGGACCGAAGAATTCGACGAACCGGTCGACGACGCCCACCTCCCGGAGCGTCTCGGTGATGTGGAGCACGAGGTCAGTCGCCGTCGCGCCATCCGGAAGGTCGCCCTCAAGTTTGACGCCGACGACTTCCGGGAGCTTCATCGTGATCGGTTGGCCGAGCATCGCCGCTTCCGCTTCGATGCCGCCGACACCCCAGCCAACGACGCCGATACCGCCGATCATCGGCGTATGGCTATCCGTGCCGACGAGCGTGTCAGGCACAAGCCAGTTCTCGCCGTCCCGTTCGCGAGCGTGGACGACACGACCGAGGTGTTCGAGGTTGACCTGATGGACGATCCCCGTTCCCGGCGGGACGACGTTGAAGTTCTCGAAAGCGTTCTGGGCCCACTTGATCGCCCGATACCGCTCCGCATTACGCTCGTACTCCAGGTCCACGTTCTTCTCGTAGGCGTCCTCGGAGTCGAAATAGTCGACCTGGACGCTGTGGTCGATCACGAGATCACAGGGGATCTCCGGCTCGACGAGCGTTGGATCTCGGCCTTTGCGGTCGGCCTCCGATCGAAGCGCAGCCAGATCGACGACCGCGGGCACGCCGGTGAGGTCCTGCAGGACGACCCGAGATGGCGAGAAGGGGACCTCCGCGTCCGGAACGTCCGGTTCCCAGGCGGCTGCATTCGCGACGTCCGATTCGGTAATCGTCGTTCCGTCGGCGTTCCGGAGAACTGATTCCAGAAGGATCCGAATGCTTACCGGAAGCGTATCGAGATCACAGAGCCCCTGCTCTTCGAGCGCTCCGAGATCGGCCATCTTGTAAGTGGTGCCGTCGACTTCGAGTTCGCGAACCGCATCGAACGGAGCTGTTCCGGTCATAATGACTTGTACTTCGGTGGGACAGAGCATTAATCCGTCCCCGAATCCAGCGCAGTGAGAAATCGTCGTGGGGACTCGGCGAGGCGTTTCGAGAACTGAGCGTCGAGCGTCGCGGTTCGACTACCGTGGATACCACGCGAGGGGGTGGTCCGCGACGAGATCGACGGTGACCGACTCGTCGAGATCGAACTCCTCGGCATGGTTGTGCAGGCAGTGGACCGACTCGCCGGAGGCCAACTCGACGCGGTAGACGAACGAGGGGCCGACGTACTGTCTGGAGACGACCGTCCCATCCGCCGTCTCCTCGCTTGAGGGGGACGCCCGGAGGTCGTCGGGTCGGACGAGGACATCGACGGGCGCGCCGTCGTAGACGGTGTCGTACCCCTCCAGCGTGGCGGCGTTGAACCGGCCGATCCCGGTCTCGACGGTGCCCGAACGGAGATGCCCTTTCAGGAACGACGCTCGACCCAAAAAGGACGCGACGAACTTCGATTCCGGCTGTTCGAACACCGACTCCGGCGTTCCGATCTGTTCGAGTTTCCCGTCCGCCATGACGGCGATGCGATCGGAGATCGAGAGCGCCTCCTCCTGGTCGTGAGTGACCGAGACGGCGGTGACGCCCGCTTCCTTGAGGATGCGGCGGACCTCCTCGCGCATCTCCACGCGGAGCCGGACGTCGAGGTTCGAGAAGGGTTCGTCCAAAAGCAGAACGTCCGGCTCGGGCGCGAGCGAACGGGCGAGTGCGACGCGCTGTTTTTGCCCGCCGGAAAGCTGGTCCGGAGTCTTCTCGCCGTGATCGGGCATGTTCACGAGTTCCAACAGCTCGCTTACCCGTTCCTCCGTCTCCGTGGCCGACAGCTCCGTGAGGCCGAAGGCAATGTTCTCACGGACGGACAGATGGGGGAACAACGCGAAATCCTGAAAGACGATGCCGACGTCGCGATTCTCGGGTGTCACACACAGGTCGGGATCGGCGACGCGGGCGTCCCCGATCGTGATCTGACCCTCGCTCGGCGTCTCCAGCCCGGCGATGAGACGGAGCATCGTGGTCTTCCCACAGCCGGAGGGGCCAAGAAGCGTCAACAACTCGCCGTCTCGAACCGCCAGATCGACTCCCGACACGGCGGATTCGGGGCCGAACCGCTTGTGGATACCGTCGAGCGCCAGGACGGTCTTGCTGCCGGCCGCGATCGGGGTCGACTCCGCCGTCGTCTCGGACACGGAATCCGAGATCCCGGCGACGTTCGAACTCGATCCCGCGTCCGGTTTCGGCGGCGACGAGTCGGCAGAATCGGCGTCGACCGCCCCACGAGCCTGTGAACCTTGTTGTGACATGGACGAGTTCCCACCACGCATCTCGAGTGGTCGTTACTCGATGGTATTTTAGGAACACCTAAAAACGTGTCGCTCGCGGTCAACGAATCCGGACGGGCGGACTCTCACACCCGGTCGATCCTCCTTCAGTCAGGCGATCTCTCGTTCGAGCACGTCCCGAACGTCCCGGATCGACTCGGCAGTCGCCGCCACGTGCTCGTCGTCAACGGTCAGATCGAGTCGACCGTCCGTGGTGACCGATCCGAGTCGAAGGACGGGCACGTCGTCGGCAATATCGGCGACCGCCTCGGGATCGGTCGTCTGGACGACGAGTCGCCCGGGCGTCTCCTCGAAGGCGGCTACGTGATCCGGAAGTTCGACGTCGGCGCCAGCCTCGGTAGTCACGAGTTCCGCGATCGTGACCGCGAGCCCTCCGTCACTCACGTCGTGGGCGGCGACCGTCGACTCCGCACGTGCGATCCGAGCGAGGGTGTCGACCAGATCCGCCGGATCCTCCGGCAGCGACGGGAATCGGTCGGTTCCGCCGATCTGCGAGAGATACTGTGATCCACCGAGCGCGCCCCCGCCTTCCCCAACGAGCAGGAGTTCCGACTCGTCAGCTACGTCCGCATCGAGTGCGGCCGGCGGGGCGTCGTAGCCGCGTTTCGTGCCGATAATGGCGAGCGTCGGCGTCGGCGGAATCGGGCCGGCGACGCTGTCGTTGTACAGGGAGACGTTCCCGCCGACGACCGGCGTCTCAAGGGCCGCACACATCTCGGCGAGTCCGTCGACGATGGCCTCGAAGCCGCCGTAGACCTCGGACTTTTCGGGATTCCCGCCGTTGAGACAGTCGACGGCGGCGAGAGGAACGGCACCTTTTGCGGCGAGGTTCGTCGCGTTCTCAAGTGCGACCGCACGGGCGCCGTCGTGGGGATCGGTCTCCGTCCAGTCGGGATTGGCGCCCGATGAGAGCGCGAGTCCAACTCCCGTCTCCGAATCGGCCTCCGCTTTCGTGCTCGTGTCCGTCGCGTCGTCTCGGTTCCCATCGGCTGCCTCCCTGATCGCCATGATCGCCGCGTCGTCGCCGGGAGTGAGTGCCGTTCGGACGCCGACCTCGTGGTCGTACTGACGATAGACCCATCGCTTGCTTGCGGTCGAGGGCGCAGAGATAACGGCCTCGAAGGCCTCCTCGAGTCCGACCTCGGGGCGGTCACGCGAGGGCTCCGTTGGCGAGACGGATTCGAGATCGTTCATCGGCGCGCCGTCGGCGAGGAACTCGGCGTCCACGTCGACGACCGTCTCGCCTTCGAAGGTGCAGGTGTAGGTCCCGTCCGTCACTTCGCCGATGACGGAGCACCCGAGGTGGAAACGATCAGCCAGTTCACGGACGCGCTCGACGTTCTCGGGGGCGACCTCATAGCACATTCGCTCCTGGGACTCCGCGAGGAGAATTTCGAGCGCCGACATGTTCGGCTCGCGCTGGTGGACGCGTTCGAGTTCGATGTGGGCGCCGAGTCCCCCCTTCGCGACCAATTCCGAGGAGGCGCCGCCGAGCCCGGCCGCACCCAGATCGCGAGCGGCGAGGACGAGGTCCTCGTCGACGAGCGCCTCGTTGCACTCGATGAGTAGCTTCTCGGTGTAGGGATCGCCGACCTGCACCGCCGGTCTGTCCTCCGTCTCCGCGTCCTCCGCGAGGTCTTCGGAGGCGAAGGAGGCGCCGCCCAGACCGTCCCGGCCAGTGGCGTTGCCGACGAGCATGAGTTTGTTTCCGGGTTCCGTCGCGGTCGCGGTCACGAGTCGGTCGTCGGTCGTGAGTCCGACGCAGGCGACGTTGACGAGCGGGTTCCCCTCGTAGCCGTCGTGGAAGGCGACGCTCCCGCCGACGGTCGGAACGCCGATGCAGTTGCCGTAGTGGGAAATCCCTTCGACGACGCCTTCGAGGAGGTATTTCGTGTGATCTCGATCGAACGCGCCGAAGTATAGCGAGTCGAGCAGCGCGATCGGGTAGGCGCCCATGCTCATCGTATCGCGGACGATCCCACCGACGCCGGTCGCAGCACCGTCGAAGGGATCGACGTAGGAGGGATGATTGTGGCTCTCGATCCCGAAGGTGACGTAGGTGCCGCCGTAGTCGTCGGCGTCACGGTCGGCGGGGAACGTCTCCGCGGCCTCAGGGGTCGGCAGCGCCAGCACGGCGGCATCGTCGCCCGGACCGACGACGACGGCATCGCCCTCGCTCTCGAAGGCACCGAGCAACGGTCGCGAGGAGCGGTACGCGCAGTGTTCGCTCCAGAGGTTTTCGAACAGCGCGGCCTCGGCTGCGGTGGGATCACGGCCGAGTTCCGCGCGGACGAGTTCGGCGTCCGAATCGGACAGGCTCATTCACCTGTATGGTTACTTTGGGCGTTCTAATGCTTTTTCATGTGCACGTACGTGGATACTGACTAATCGTCGAGGGATCCGTTCAGCACTTTGGCCGCCACGAGGACTGGATCCCAGACCGGGCTGAACGGCGGCGCGTACGCGAGGTCGAGTCGCTCCATTTCCCCAACGGTCATTCCGCCCTCGATCGCCGTCGCAAGGGTGTCGATGCGTATCGCGGCACGGTCGCTCCCGACGATCGTCCCACCGAGAAGTCGGCCGGTCCCGCGATCCGCGACGAGCGTGACGGTCGTTTCGGCGGCACCGGGGTAATAGCCGGAGCGGGAGGAGGCAGTAACGGTCTCGCGAACGGGATCGAAGCCGGCGTCTCGCGCCCGTTCGAGGTCGATGGTCCCCGTTCGAGCACATTCCATCTCGAAGGCCTTCACCGCCGCCGTCCCCACGATGTCCCCGACGGGTGTGGGATCGCCCGCGACGGTTTGTCCGATCGCCCGGCCCGCCCGGTTGGCTGTCAATCCGAGCGGGACCCACGCCGGCTCGCCAGTCACGGCATGTCGCATCTCCGCACAGTCCCCGGCGGCGTAGACGTGCTCGCGGTTCGTACGCCCGAACTCGTCGGTAGCGATCGCACCGGAGTCGCCACACTCGATGTCGGTTTCCTCGACGATCTCCGTGTTCGGTTGGATCCCGATCCCGACGAGCGCGACGTCGACGGACGTCCGACCGTCATCGGCGATGACTCCCTCGACCCGCTCGTCGCCGACGATCTCGTGGACCTCCGTTTCGAGGTGGAGTCGCACCCCGTGTTCGCGTAGCGTCTCGTTCACCCGATCGCCCACCGCCTCACCGAACGGCATCAACACGCCGTCGTACTTATGAAAGAGGTGGACATCGAGATCGTGTGCCTGGAAGGCCTCTACCATCTCGATGCCGACGTATCCCCCGCCGATGACCGCCACCGACTCCGGCGGTTCCCGGTTCGCATAGGTCTCGACGCGATCACGATCGACGTACTCGTCGTCGACCGTCTCGGGATCGATCTCCTCCGGCGGAGTGAGGAAGGCTCGAAGCGCGGCGGCGGCATCCATTCCGTGCATCGTGAATGCGCCCTCCAAATCGGCGCCCTCGATCGGATCGGAGATGGCATGGGCCCCTGTCGCGATGAGGAGATCGCCGTACGGAAGCGTGTACTGATCGGTTTCGGTTCGGACGCGGACCGTCCTCGCGTCCGGATCGACGGCAGTGACTTCGTGTCCTCGCCGGAGGTCGATGTTGCGCTCGGAAATCGCCTCCGGCGACAGCGACAACAGCTTGGTGATCGACCCGATATCGCCTTTCACGTAGTACGGCATTCCACAGTGGGCATACGACACCCACTTGCCGCGTTCGAGAACGATGGTCTCCCGGTCGGGATCCTCCCGTTTCAGTTTGCTAGCAGCGCTCAATCCCGCTGCGTCTCCGCCGATGATCACGAACGGATCGGACATACAGGCCGTTTGAACCACGGCCACCTAACTGTTCGAGGTACTGGGACCCTCCGGGTTCGTCTTCGGTTTGTTCTCGGCCCCGGTTCGTCCTCGATCCGGTTCCGCTCGTCCTCGATCACGCTTCCTTGACGTACCGGTTCCCGTCGGCGATCGTCTTGAAGAGGGCGCCGATCAGGCCGCCGAACAGTAGCGCGCCCGCGATCACGACCACGACGAGTCCGATCGCCATCCCCGTGGCTTGCCGGATCGTTCCGCTGAATCCCACGAGGAACTCCGGCGAGAAGAATATCGCGAGCCCGACGGGCAACAGGAGCCAGCCGAACAGGAAGACGACGATCAGTCGGCGCATGTCCGGGCTCAACGCGTAGGCGAACGCGTCATCGAACTTGACCGCTTGGTCCGCGAGTACGTCTTCGACGTTCGTCATGCTTCGATCGACCACGCCGCGTGCCATAACCGTACCGGCGGTCCGCGC